>NZ_JAHWGL010000167.1 GCF_019334315.1 Hymenobacter profundi | reverse complement strand
ATTCTGCGGGAGTAGGTTTGAATGGTGAGGTGGTGAATGAAAAAAGCCTGTCATCCTGAGCTTGCGAAGGACCTTATGCCAGTTGAACGAGTCGTTGGTACGTCCGTCGTTCTGCCGTGATAAGGTCCTTCGCAAGCTCAGGATGACAGGCTTTTTTCATTCACCACCTCACCATCTCACAACCTCACTACTCACCATTTCAGCACTGCTCCACTACTGCTTTCAATAACGCCGTAAGCCGTGGCTCCGCATCAGCAGCTACGCGCAGAATATCAGCTAATTGCACGCGTTTGAGCTTGCCGGGCGCGCATAGGTCGGTGATGACGGATATGGCCAGCACGGGCAGTTGCATGTGCACGGCGGCAATAACTTCGGGCACAGTGCTCATTCCTACCCCATCGGCCCCGATAGTGCGCAGGTAACGGTACTCGGCGGGGGTTTCCAGCATGGGGCCGGGTAGGGAGGCGTACACGCCGCGCCGCACTTTGTCGGCGAATCCTAAATCCTGAGCAGCTTTTTCGGCTAGGGACAGCAGGCTGTGGTCGTAGGGCTCCAGCATATCGGGGAAGCGCGGGCCCAACTCGTCCAGGTTTTTGCCGATGAGCGGGTTGGTGGGTTGCAGGTTGATGTGGTCCTCAATGAGCATGAGGTCGGCGTAGTTGTAGTCGGGGTTGAGGCCGCCGCCGGCGTTGCTCACAAACAGCTTCTGAATGCCCAGCAGCTTCAGCACGCGCACCGGAAACACTACTTGCTCCATGGAGTAGCCCTCATAGAAGTGAAAGCGCCCCTGCATCACCAGCACCCGCCTACCCGCCAGCGTGCCCGCCAGCAGCTTACCCGAGTGGCTCTCTACCGTTGACACTGGAAAATGCGGAATATCAGCGTAGGAAAACGTGTGGGCTACTTCGATTTCCTGCACCAACCCACCTAAACCGGTACCGAGAATAATACCGAATTCGGGTTGAAAGTCTTGCAGGCGGGTTTGGAGGTAGGCAGTAGCTTCGCGGAGTTGTTGCATGGGGTGGGGTTGAAGTGTAAGACCGTTTGTCATCCTGAGCAGAGCGAAGAACCTTCTCACGGCAGAATAACAGGCGTAACAACGACTCGTTCTGGTGTGAGAAGGTCCTTCGCTCTGCTCAGGATGACAAACGTTGTAAAACGTTACTCAATCGTCATCTCAAACGGCATGCGGGCCTGCACACCGCGCATCTGCGTGAGCTTCTGGTATTGCTCGTACATAGGATAGAGCGCGCCCATTTCCTGCTTCACCATACGCAAGCGCACTTCCTCGTTCAGCCCAGTGAACATGCTTTCGACGAAGGTTTTTTGGCGGGGTAGGCGCTGCAAGGAGTAGTCGCCCTCTTTCAGCTTGGCGCGGCGGGCGGCGATACGTAGCGCATCGTCCATAGAACCCAGCACGTCGACCAGGCCGCGGGCCTTGGCCTCACTGCCCGACCACACCCTACCCGACGCCAAGCGGCGCAGGCGCTCCACGGGCATGTGGCGACCCTGGGCGGCTTTGGTGGTAAAATCGGCGTAGATGCGGTCTACCTCCTGTTGCAATTGTTGCTTCTCGTAGGCCGTGAGCGGCCGCGTGATGGTGGGAATATCCGAGAACTCGCCCGTTTTCACCCGGTCCGTCGTCACCCCAATTTTCTCACTCAAGAACGGTCCAATGTTCGGCAATACGCCGAATACGCCGATGCTACCCGTGATGGTATTGGGGTGGGCCACGATGGTATCGCAGGCCATGGCAATGAAGTAGCCACCCGACGCCGCCACATCCGACATGGAGCAGATAATGGGCTTCACCTTCTTGGTCAGCACCACTTCGCGGTAGATAATATCCGAGGCCAGCGACGAGCCACCGGGCGAGTTCACGCGCAGTACTACGGCCTTCACCTTATCATCCATGCGGGCTTTGCGGATGGCCTCGGCGAAGCGCGTGCTGCCAATGCTGCTACCGCTACCCTTACCCGTCACGATGTCGCCCTCGGCGTAGATAACGGCAATCCGGTTGTTGCCCAGCGTTTCATCCTCACTGTTTTTGGCGTAGTCGCTCAGGTCAATGGTGCTCAGCTTTTTATCCTTCGCCACGCCCAGCTTGCCTTTGATGTAGTCGGTAGCCTGATCGTAGTAGCCCAGGTTGGTCACCAGGCCGAGGCGCTTAGCGTCGTCGGCGTTGTGCACCAGCATGGAGTCGCTGATAACCTTGAGGCGCGGCCCCGGAATGCGGCGGGCCGTAGCCACATGGCCCAGCATGTAGTCGTTGAGCGAGTTCAGGAACGAAGACGTTTGCAGCCGCGCCGAATCCGACATGCTGGTGCGGAAATACGGCTCTACGGCGCTCTTAAACGAGCCTACCCGGAAAATGTACGGCTCCACGCCCAGCTTATCGAACAGGTTTTTGTAGTAGTAGGTCTCCGAGCTGAGACCGTTGAACTCCAGCGTGCCCTGCGGATTGAGGTAGATACGGTTAGCCACCGAAGCCAAGTAGTAGCTCTTTTCCGATTGCGCATCGGCATACGACACGATGAACTTGCCCGATTTCTTGAAATCCAGCAGCGCATCGCGAATTTCCTCCAGCGAGGCCATGCCACCCTGCACCAGCTCCACATTCAGCAAAATGCCTCTGATGTCGCCGTCATCTTTGGCACGGCCAATGGCTTCTTTCACCTGTTCCAACCCAATATCATCGGCCTGCGAGCTGATGAGCGACGCCAACGAGCTGCGGCTTTCGCGCTCAGCCAACGGCTTATCCAGCTTGATTTCCAGCACCGAGTTACTGGCTACCGTCACCTCCTTATCGGCGGAGCTGGCCAGAACAAACAGCGCCCCCAGCAACAGCACAAAACTCAGTATACCAAACAGCACCAACCCCGTGAGGGTAGCCAGCACGTACTTAAAAAATTGTTTCATGTAGGGGATTCAGATAGGGAGATGCGGAAAAGATATAGAAACGTAAAACAGTCTGTCATCCTGAGCTTGCGAAGGACCTTCTCACGTTGAACAACGCCTCGTTCTGCCGTGAGAAGGTCCTTCGCAAGCTCAGGATGACAGATAATTTTTACGCTGGCAAGGCCTCGATGCTGCCCGTATCCTGCAAGGCCTGGCGCAACGTGGTGAGGCGGGTGAGCAGACCCTCCAGCTGATCCAACGGCAGCATGTTGGCCCCGTCCGATTTGGCGGTGGCGGGGGTAGGGTGCGTTTCGATGAACAGGCCGTCGGCGCCCACGGCAATGGCAGCTTTGGCAATGGTTTCGATGAGGGCCGGCTGGCCACCCGTCACGCCGCTGCTCTGGTTGGGCTTTTGCAGGGAGTGGGTCACGTCCATCACCACGGGCACGCCAAACTGCTGCATGGCCGGCAGGTTGCGGAAATCCACCACCAAGTCGGAGTAGCCGAACGAGTTGCCACGCTCCGTCAGAATCACATGCTCGTTGCCGGACTGCCGCACTTTATCCACGGCAAACTGCATGGCGTCGCCGCTCAAGAACTGACCTTTTTTCACGTTCACCACTTTGCCGGTTTTGGCGGCGGCAATCAGCAAATCGGTCTGGCGGCATAGGAAAGCCGGAATTTGCAGCACGTCTACGTACTCAGCGGCAAAGGCAGCCTCGGTGGTTTCGTGGATGTCGGTGACGGTAGGCACGCCAATTTCGCGCCCCACCTTTTGCAGGATGCGCAGGGCCGTTTCGTCGCCGATGCCGGTGAAGGAATCCAGGCGCGAGCGGTTGGCCTTACGGTAAGAGCCTTTGAAGATGTAAGGAATCTGGAGCTTATCGGTGATATGCTTAATGCGCTCAGCAATGCGCAGGGCCATGTCTTCTCCCTCGATAACGCAGGGGCCGGCCATCAGAAAGAACTGACCGGAGTTGGTATTGCGGAAATGCGGGAGGACGTTGGCAAGTTGGGCAAACATAGAAGGCAAGGTAGGGGCCGGCGCCATAGGGCCACCAGCTGGTAAGACAAAAAAATGAGGGTAGAGAGTGGGAAACGCAAGCTACGGCTTAACCTCCGTTTTCCGGCGCAAACACATAAACAACTCCCTACCCTGCCGGGGTTTCAAGGAATTATAGGCCGGTGCGAAATGCACGAAATCAAAATACGGCTCGAAATAGGTGCGGTACTCCGCCGCGCTACCGCCGAAGGGTGGGCCGGGCTGCGAAAACTCCGTGTCGAAGAGCAAGCCTACGAGCGTGCCACCGGGGCGCAAAAGCGCGGCGCACTGCCGGGCGTAGTTGGGGCGCTGGGCGGGGTCGAGGGCACAAAAGAACGTCTGCTCTACCAGCAAATTGAACGGCTCGGTGGGCGCCAAGGCGAAAAAATCTTGTAGCAGCAAGTGGTCCGCTGGGAAGTTGGGCACGCGGGTTTGCAGGGCCGCTAGGGCGTCGGGCGCCACGTCGGCCACCCACACCTGGGAGTAGCCCTGGCCGTGCAAATATTCGGCTTCGTAGCCGCGTCCAGCGCCCGGAATGAGGATGCGGCGAGCATCAGGCTCGGATAGCTGCATGAAATATTCCCGCAGAGGCGGCGTTATCTGGCCCGTATCCCAGCCAGTTTGTCCGGCCTCGTAACGCCCTTGCCAGTAGATGGCATCAAGCTTTTGCGTAGGTTGCATCACCTTATCCGATTTAAGCCGGGACTTGCGCACGTGCACAATCCCTTTATTTTTGTGCACAAAGGTACTGGTCCCACCCGCATCTGCCGGGTATCACTTAACCCTCCCATTACATGGAACCAACTCAAAATTCTGAACCTAAAAACAACAACCGGGTCTGGCTGTTCGTGGCCCTCTTTCTGGTGCTACTGGGCATCAACGGCTTCCTGTTCTACCTGAATCAGCAGAAAGGCAAGCAAAACGAGCAGCTGACAGCCACTGTCAAAGAGAAAGACTCCAAGCTGGAACAGCAAATCAAAGAGTACGAAACCCTAAAGGCTGATTTTGAGCGCCAGAGCCAGGAAGTACAAGGGATGGGCCTAGCCAACGACTCGCTGGAGGCTCGCATTGCCTCTATCAACGCCGATTTGCTGAAACTGCGCTCCTTCCGCAAGGGCAGCTTCTCTATTGCTGAGCAGCGTCGCTTCAAGGAGCGCGCCGCTAACTTCGAGAATCAGCTGCGCAAAAAAGACGAGGAAATTGCTCAGTTGAAGGCTGATAACGAGGCTCTCTACACCGAAACAACTACCCTGAAAGAGCGCCAAAACAAACTCACCGACACCATCTCGACGGTAGTACGCTCCAACCAGGAGCTGTCGGACAAGGTAGCCGTGGCCTCGCGCCTGCAAGCCGACAACATCCGGGTAGGCATCATCAACGGCCGCAACAAAGAAAAGGACGACGACGACAACGAGTTCAAAGCCAAGCGGGTAGAGAAAGTGAAAGTTACTTTCAACCTAGCTCGCAACGACGTGGCCCCCAAGGAAACCAAGCAAATCATGATGCGCTTGATCGAGCCCGACGGCTCGGCGCTATACAACCTGAGCACCGGCGGCGGCACGTTTATGGTTGATGGGTCGGAGGCGTTTTACACGGCCAAGCAGGACATCGTGTTTGACAACACCCGCCAGCCTGTGCAGTTTTTGTACGCCAAGGGTGCACCTTACAAAACCGGTCTGCACACGGTAGAGCTATATTCGGGTGGCGTGATGATCGGCAAAACCACGTTCACGCTGAAGTAGAATATCTGAACCACGAATTCGCTCGGATTTTTCGGATTACGCGAATTTTGTGG
>NZ_JAHWGL010000166.1 GCF_019334315.1 Hymenobacter profundi | reverse complement strand
GCTCAGGATGACAGACGGATTTCATTCACAACTTCACCACTACTATGCCGAGCCCTACCTACACCAACCCCATCCTCGACGACGATTTTCCGGACCCTACCATTATCCGGGCAAAAGACGGATTCTACTACGCCTACGGCACGCAAACCAAGCGCGACGGGGTGATTATCAACTTGCAGGTGGCCCGCTCGCAAGATTTGGTGCAGTGGGAATGGCTGGGTGAGGCCCTACCCCACAAGCCCCGCTGGGCTAGTGCCACCCAGCGGCTGTGGGCACCCCACGTGAGCGAGGCAGATGGCCGCTACTACCTCTACTACTCGGCCCAGCCCGATAGCGGCGCCGGACTTTGCCTGGCCGTAGCCACCGCCGAGCACCCAACTGGCCCTTTCGTAGACAATGGCGAGCCGCTGCTCTGTGGTGAAACCGGCTTCGAGCACATCGACCCGATGGCTTTCGACGACCCCGCTACTGGCAAACGGCTGCTGTACTGGGGCTCCGGCTTCGGGCCGTTGCGCGTGCGCGAACTGGCACCCGATCGGCTGTTGTTTGCGCCTAATAGCCAGGAAGTAGAGCTAGTACAGCCCGACGTGCCGGGTAGCGCCGATGAGTACCAGCACCTGATTGAGGGTAGCTGGGTGGTGCTGCGCAACGACTGGTACTACCTGTTCTACTCCGGCAATAACTGCTGTGGCCCCGATGCCCACTACGGCGTAATGATAGCCCGTGCCCGCCACGCCACCGGTCCTTTCGAAACGCTGGCCCAGGCCACCGGCCGCCCCGACAGTACCATCCTCACCGGCAACGCGCACTGGCATGCGCCTGGCCACAATTGCCTTATCACCGATGCGGCCGGCCAAGACTGGCTGGCCTACCACGCCATCGACCCACGCCAGCCTACCTTCGATGCCATCAACGATGAACAGGGCTTCTCTCGGCGCGTTATGCTGCTAGACCGCGTGGTGTACGAAAACGGCTGGCCCCGCCTACTGCCCGACGGGCACCCTACCCACACGCCGCAGCCGGCGCCTATAAGCGAAGAAAAGTCCTAGTCCTTCAGTGGCTCGGTCACCATTTGCTCTACCGGGGGCTTTATTTTTACACGCAACGGGTCCTTGGCTTTGCCAATGATAGACCGGTCGCCTTTGTCGTAGCTGAAATAGCTCCATGTCCAGTTGAGCAACACGGCAAAGCGGTTGCGGAAGCTCACCAGCGAAATGACGTGGATAAACGTCCACATCAGCCAGGCCAGCAGGCCTTGCGTGCGGTAATCCTTGCCGCCGGGTAGCTTCAGGTCGGCCACGGCGCGGTTGCGGCCCACAGTAGCCATGGCGCCTTTGTCGTCGTAGCGAAAAGGCTCCAGGGGGTGGCCGTTCAGCAGTCGGGGTAGGTTGTGGCCCAATAGCCGGCCCTGTTGCAGGGCTGGCTGCGCCACCATGGGGTGACCCTCCGGAAACTCCGGGGTTTGCATGGAGGCAATGTCGCCGAGGGCAAATACATTGGTGTAGCCTTCTACGCGGCTGTATTCGTCTACCTTATACCGATTGCCTTTCAGCAAAGCCTCAGGGCGCAGGCCGGGTATGGGGGCGCCCGTCACGCCGGCCGCCCAAATAAGCGTGCGCGTAATCAGTGTTTCGCCGGTGCTGAGCGTCACAGTGTAGCCATCGTAGGACTTCACCCGGCTATTCAGTACCACTTTCACGCCATACTCCTCCAGGTATTCCAACGATTTCTGCGAAGCCTCCGCCGACATCCCTTTTAGCAAGACCGGTCCGCTCTGGATCAAGTGAATATCCATTTGTTTGAAATCCAGCTCTTTGTAGTCGCACGGAAATACGTGCTTGCGCAATTCGCTGAGGGCGCCGGCCACTTCCACGCCGGTAGGGCCACCGCCCACAATTACGAAGTCCAGCAGGCTGTTCATCTGCTCGGCGTCGCCCATTTGCAGGGCCTTTTCGAAGTTGGCCAGCACCGTGTTGCGCAGCTCAATGGCATCTTCTATCGACTTGATGGCAATGGCATTCGCCTCCATTTGGTCGTCGCCAAAGTAGTTGGTGGTAGAGCCAGTTGCAATAACCAGGTAATCGTAATTGATCAGGCCGATGGACGTCTGGAGCACATGGGCATCAGCATCTACCGACTGCACCTCTGCCATGCGGAAGTAGAAGTTTTTCTGCCGCCCCAGAATCTTGCGGAAGGGCGATACAATATCACTGGCATCGAGGCCAGCCGTGGCTACCTGGTAAAGCAGAGGCTGGAAGTTATGGTAGTTCTGCTTATCGATGAGCACCACCTGCACGGGCACGTCGCGGAGTTGCTTGGCTAACTCCAGACCGGCAAAACCGCCTCCCACTATCACCACACGGGGTTTGCCGAGGTCTGTTAGTTTGGCTAAATCTTCCATGCTGAAGTAGTTAAAGAGAATCGGGAAAAGGTTGCTACCCTATACCTCAAAAGTCCAGCTACTGTTGCAACGACAGGCGGGCGGCAGCCAGCCAGGCATCCTTTGCGTATAGCCATTTCCACGTTCTATTCTCCTCTCCCGCGTGAATTCTACTACTCCCGAGTCGGCGGCGCCCGAGCAGCCTTCTTCCAAAATCGCCATTTTTGGGGCGTTGGCGGCTAATCTGGCCATTGCTATCGTCAAGTTTGTGGCTTCTTATTTCACGGGCAGCTCGGCTATGCTGTCAGAAGGCATTCACTCTCTGGTAGATACCATCAACGAGTGGCTGTTGTTGCTGGGCCTGAGTCGCAGCCAGCGCCCCGCCGATGCGCGCCGGCCGTTCGGCTACGGGCGCGAGTTGTACTTCTGGGCCTTTGTGGTGTCGGTGTGCATCTTTGGGATTGGCGGGGGCGTGTCGCTCTACGAAGGCGTGGAGCACCTGCGTCACCCCGAGCCTCTCAGCGACCCTACCTGGAACTATTGGGTGTTGGGCATTGCCTTCCTACTCGACGGCGGCTCGTTTCTGCTGGCCCGCCGCACCTTCAACGCCCAGCGCCGGGGGGTAGGGTTCTGGCGGGCCTTCCACAGCAGCAAAGACCCCGGCACCTTTGTCGTGCTGTTCGAAGATGCGGCCGACTTGCTGGGCCTATCGGTGGCCTTCCTAGGCGTCTACCTCAGCCATACCCTCAACATGCCCGCCCTCGATGGGGTAGCCTCACTCGGCATTGGCGTTATTCTATTGATTGTGGCGGGCCTGCTGCTACGCGAAACCAAAAGCCTACTGATGGGCGAACCTGCCGAGGCCGACGTGCTGCAACACGTGACCGAAGTGGTACGTGAAGACAAAGCCGTTGTCGCGGCTGAAGAACCGCTTTCCAGCTACCTAGGGCCGGAGGAGTTGTTGGTAGTAGTGCGCGTGCGGTTCCAGCCGGAGCAGTCGGCGCAGGAGGTAGCGGCTGCTGTGGTGCGCGTGCAGGCGGCCGTGCAACAGAAGCTGCCGCACATCAAGCACGTGTTTATCCAGCCGATGGAGTGAATGGTGAAGTTGTGAGATTGTGAAGTGCTGAATGTGCAGTAGAAAAAGCGTCTGTCATCCTGAGCTTGCGAAGGACCTTCTCACGGTAGAACGACAAGCGTAACAACGACTCGTTCTACCGTGAGAAGGTCCTTCGCAAGCTCAGGATGACAGGCACTTTTGTTTAGAAACTGGTTTGAGTTACCACTGAACGGTGTAGAGACGCATATTTGCGTCTCGTCGTTGAACGATTTGGGTAGTTGGCGTTCAACGACGAGACGCAAGTATGCGTCTCTACACCGTTTCAGATACCTTTTCCGCTAACCCAAACAGCCTCTTTCATTACTTCAAAATTCCAACAAAAAAAGGGGGCGCTGACTACTGTCAGCGCCCCCTTTTTCAAAATAAGCTACGAACGAGTTAGTACGGCTTGGCATCGTGGGCCAGCTCTTCGGCTTGCTCCACGGCTTCTTCGTCCTTCATCATCATGCTCTTCTTCTCGGCAATGCCGTCGCGCAGGCGCTGGCCCCACTCGGGGTCGCAGTTGGTGCACAGCTCAATCATCTTCTGCTGAATCACTTCAGCGGCATCAGCCAGCGCACCCGACATGTTGTTGATCAGGTCGTCGCGCTCCCAGTCTTCGTGGGTGCGGTACCGCTCGCCAGCTTGCTTGAAGTTGTTTTCGCGGTCGATGGTCTGGCGTACCAGGCGGCCGGTGTACTGCGGCGTGTGGTCGGGAGCCGAACGGGGCGCCTCCTTCAGGCCGTTCAGCGACGAAGGCTCGTAGTTCACGTGGTTGTTCTGGCCAGGGGCCGAATCCACGTGGTAGGTCATCTGGCCATCGCGCTGGTTGGTGCTCACGTGCTTTTTAGGCGCGTTGATGGGCAGTTGCAGGTAGTTGGCACCCACGCGGTAGCGCTGCGTGTCGGAATAGGAGAAGGTGCGGCCTTGCAGCATCTTATCGTCCGAGAAATCGAGGCCGTCTACCAGTACGCCGGTACCGAACGCCGCCTGCTCTACCTCGGCGAAGTAGTTCTCAGGGTTCTTGTTCAGCGTCATCATGCCCACAGGCAGGTGCGGGAACTGGTCTTCGGGCCAAATCTTGGTGTCGTCAAGCGGATCGAAGTCTAGCTCAGGGTGCTCGTCGTCCGACATGATCTGCACGCGCAGCTCCCACTTGGGGAAGTTGCCCTTCTTGATGTTCTCGTACAGGTCTTGAGTAGCGTGGTTGAAGTTCTTGGCCTGAATCTTCTCGGCTTCGCCGGCGGTCAGGTTTTTGATGCCCTGCATGGGCTCCCAGTGGTACTTCACCAGCACGGCGTCGCCGTCTTTGTTCACCCACTTATAGGTGTTCACACCCGAGCCTTGCATCTGGCGGTAGTTGGCCGGAATGCCCCAGGGCGAGAACAGGAACGATACCATGTGCATCGCCTCGGGCGTGTTGCAGATAAAGTCGAAAATCCGCTCGCCGGTCTGGCGGTTGTGCACCGGGTCGGGCTTCTGCGAGTGAATCAGGTCTGGGAACTTCATCGCGTCGCGGATGAAGAACACTTTCAGGTTGTTGCCTACCAGGTCCCAGTTGCCATCTTCGGTGTAAAATTTCACCGCGAAGCCGCGCGGGTCGCGCAGAGTTTCGGGCGAGTGGCCGCCGTGGCCCACTGTAGAGAAGCGCACGAACACGGGCGTTTCTTTGCCTTTGGTGTTGAACAGCTTAGCGCGGGTGTATTTCTCAATGGGCTCGTCGCCTACCTTGCCGTAGGCTTCAAACGTGCCGTGCGCACCAGCACCGCGGGCGTGCACCACGCGCTCGGGTACCCGTTCGCGGTCAAAGTGGCTGATTTTCTCAATGAACTGGTAGTTCTCCAGTGTAGCCGGACCGCGGTTGCCCACGGTGCGCAGGTTCTGGTTGTTGGTCAGCGGGTGGCCCTGGCGGGTGGTCAGGGTTTGGGCGTTTTCGCCGTCAGCGGTGCGCTGGTCGTGCGAAGAGCCTACGCCGTTCACGGCGGTGCCGGTACCGTCGGCGGGCGTGTGCTGGCCGTTGTTGGTTTCGTCTGCCATAGTGGTAATGTTGGATGGTTTTGGTGCCCCGAAATAACTGCTATAAACTGACTTGAGTTTAGAAAAGGTACGGATTTCCCATTGAATTATTCGATACCAGCATAGCCTCCGTTGATACGACACGGGTGCCAGGGGGTAGGGAAGTAGGTGTTGTGAACTCCAATAAAAGTCCGCGCCGGGTGGTGCCTACGTGCTCAATCTCCTCCACAGTGGCTGTCACAGATTCACTATGATCGTCCGGAAAAATGACCGTCACCGCCAAGGGCGTGTGCAGGTTCAGGGGTAGGAGAAGCGGAGCTGTTTCGGCGGGTATCGCCACCATGCCCAGCCCCGGCACCCGGAAGCTATGCGCCACAGTCAGCAGCAAATCAGGCATTGGAATGGTGAAATGGTGAAAGAAAACGCGTCTGTCATCCTGAGTGCAGCGAAGGACCTTCTCAC
>NZ_JAHWGL010000165.1 GCF_019334315.1 Hymenobacter profundi | reverse complement strand
GTGCCCTCTTGCAGGATGCGCATGCGGGCCACATCGGCGCCCCCAGCGCCCGCCTGCGTTTGCGTCGCTGTGTTGCCTGAGCCGATCTGCTCAATTATGGCCTCGTTCAAGCTATTGGTCTGGGTTTGGCTGGCTTTATTGCCATTGCCTTGCTGCGTGATCTGTGCCGTCAGGTCGCCGAAAGTACGTTCTTGTTTCTGCGCGGCTTGGTTGCTGTTGCCATTCTGAAGAATGGTAGCTGTAACCGTGGTATACACTATATTTTGTACCTGAGTAGCACTATTATCGTTGCCATTTTGGGTAGTGATGGCAGTTGAGTAGCCCGTGTTCTGCTGTTGAGTAGCGGTATTACGTTTGCCTGATTGAGTGATAGAAGCCTGGCTGCCGCCAACCTGCGTTTGCGTCGCCCGATTGTTGTTACCCGACTGGGTAGCAGCAGATCTGCCAGTACTGAGATAGAAGGCCTCTTGCGTCTGCTCCACTACATTACTATTCCCTGTCTGGGTGGCAGACACACTGCCGCCCTGACCATATTGCGTCTGCATGAGCATGTTGTCACTTCCATTTTGATTGGCAGTGGCTTCATTGTAGCCAAACGTTTGTATTTGGCTTGCCTGGTTCCGGGTGCCGGTTTGGCTGATGCCGCCAGTATTACCACCAAATTTGCCTTCGCTTTGCTCCTGAGTAGCGCGGTTGCTGCTACCTAGTTGCGTGATAGTACCCGTGTTACCACCCTCTTGCGTTTGGCTGGCATAGTTAAAATCTCCGGCTTGTGTTACTATAGCTCTACCTCCTTCTAAGTAGGTTCGCTGATACTGGATAACCGTATTATAATTCCCGGTCTGCGTCGCCTTTAACAAAGAATATGGAAACCCCGACTGCTGCTGCTTGGCATTGTTGCCCGTTCCCGTCTGCGATAAGCTAACGAGGTTGTCAAGGGGGCTATCATTTTGCTGCTGCGTAGCTATGTTGCTGGTTCCTACCTGCGTAAGCGTTACGCGGGATGCATTGGTAGAATTCGTTTGCGTCTGCGTGGCCTGGTTGTAGTTGCCTGTTTGCGACAGGGTAGCTTCGTTGCTTTCACCATTCAAGGTCTGGGTGCCCGTGTTGTAGCGGCCAGTTTGCGCAGCGGTTATCTGGTTGGTGAGACCATTCACGCTTTGGGTCGTTGTGTTATTGCTACCCATTTGCGCGAGGGTCGCTTGGTTGGCGACACCTGCTATCGTCTGCGTGCTGCGGTTGCTGGTGCCGTTCTGCGTGGCTCCTACTGTATTACCATCTCCCGTAACCGTGGCCTGCGCCGCGTTGTACTGGCCCGTCTGCACCAGGCTCACCGAGTTGTCGGCACCGGTGGTACTTGACTGGTGCGTGTTGTTCTGCGCCCTGGCCGTGCCCGCTGTCAGCAGCGCGGCGGCCAAAAAGGTAAGTTTTTGCATGGGAGTAGAAAGAATAAAAGGGTGAAAATGAAAAGGAAGTTTTCCGCCGAAGCAGCCCGCTTATCTTTTAGGAGGATGAAAATAGAAGGTCAGGGTAGCCCGCACGCCCCAGTAGAAATCATTGTAGCGTCCCAGCGGTAGCTGATCCAGCTGATCGGAGAAATAGTAGTGCGTATCAATGCCCAAGCCCAGTCCAACCTGGTCGGTAAGCAGCGCTTCCACTCCCGCCCCGCCTACTACGTGCGGCAACAGGGCGGTGCTGCGTCGGGGGGTGCGCACGGTAAGGCCGCCGCCGCCGAACACGTAGGGCGTAAATTGCTCGCGGGGAAACAGCCGGTACTGCCCGCACAATTCGGCGTAGGTGAATCGTTGATGGAAGTAGTCGCCTGCTCCCAAAGCAAATTGCCCAACGTGTAGCGCCGCGCCCCACCGACCCACCGAAGCTCCCTGGTAGAGCAGCGAAACCGCGCCGCCGCCTTGCACCTGCGGACGACTTAGGTCGCCGCTGTAACGCACCACGGCCCCGCTTCCTGCTACTCCCCACACGCCCCGCCGGTCGTGCTGCTCGCGTCCCAGCAAATCAATCTGCTGATTCGCCACTTTTTCCTGGTAGTACTGCGTAATACCCGGCCCGGTGCTGTCGGCTGAAGAACGCGGGCTCCATAGTCCGTCGTGTATGCCTTCATACACCAGCGCCTGCACCGATTTCTCAATGGCATCCTTCACCGCTATTTCAGTGGGCTCGTTGTATGAAAACCCCGTTTCCGCCTCCAGCAGCCGCTGAAACTTCACGAACCGGAACAGACTGGCGCCTACTTGCTGGGAAAGAATCGTGCGGGTAGTATACACAGTCTTGAGAATCTCCCCAGTGCTGGTGCTAATTGCCCGCAGGTAGACCGTAACCCGATCCTGCCGGTATTGCCCGGAGGCACCCGCCCCAAAGTAACGTAGGCCTGCCCCGCCGGTCAGCACGTTGGCATCGTAAGAGATGATGCCCCCTTCCAGAATCACGCCCGCAAACAGCAGCGAGGGTAGCACGGGCTGTGGTTTGCCTGTGAGCTGCGAATACTCGGCCCGGCTGGACCGGATAATCTTGCGCTCATTAAGCAGATTGCCCAGGTTTTCGCGCTCAATGGCGTTGAACCACCGTGACTCTTCTAGCGCCCGCAAGAGAATACTCGTGGCGCCTTGCGTAACGGCTGTCGAAAAGCCATTGCCGTTGTCTGTGGGCTTGTACTGCCCGGTCTGGTCCCGAAACTTGTAGACGGCTACCACCAGGCGCTCCTTGGGCGCGGGCAGCTGCTGCAACAGGCTGTTGCCTTGCAATTCCGCCCCGAGACGGGCCCGCTCTTCCCCCAGCGGTTGATGAAAGTACGCGGCACAACCACTCAGGGCGAGTAGCCATACAGCTGCAATACAACGATAAAACCCAGCAGCTACCCTCATTGTACAGCCACTAACTTATAAAGCTGGAATAGTAATCGTTGTCTGATTACCTGTACTCGTATCCAGAATGTTGATGGAAAAGCCACCTCCATTCGGGTTGATGCCAATCTGGTAGGTGCCCACGGTATAGTTGCCGGGTTTCAGCGGATCGGTGCCCGCGCCAAACTGGTTGCCAACGAGGCGCTGGGCCAGCTGCCCCAAGATTTGTTGATTTAGACTTTGCTGAAACTGCTGCAGCGGATCTAACGGCGTGTAGGCCTGCGGCGCGGCGGGGTCCTTCAGCGAGTTCTGGGCCTGCGCCGAGCTTTGCAGCCATTGATAATTGAATGTATCGCCGCCAAACGCCGGATTGATGGGTCTGTACACCATATCCTGGGCTGCCGCCTGCTGGCTGGCTATGGTTACTATGCTTCCAATCAAGAATGCTTTCAGTATAACTAGCTTCATACTATAGAATGAGTAGCATAAGAAGGATTTAAATGCCTAATACACCTCGGTACCAGGGTCGTCGGCTGCTTTTTCCAATTGCTGACTGACGTTATGGGCAGTCACCAAGTGTGCTATGGTCAAGCCAAGTGCATAGGTCACTGCCTCTTCCATCGCTTCGTAGTTAGGCAATAAAGGCATCTCGACTATCATGTCGTCATTGGCCTCAATGGAAATAAGGGCGCTTATTCCTCTGTTGGGCCTTTCCCGCACAACGACTGTGTACGCTCCCAACGATGCTGGCACATCCCACTGCGCGTAAAAGAGGCTATAGAAGTCGTGCCCTATCTTAGTTAACGTTTGGTCGATAACCAGTCCTTCGATTTCTAGTACCGTTTGTGTGGCCATCTGATCCGGGTTGGCAGAGGTCGTGTGCAGCAGCATGCGCAACGCCTCCTCTACTTTAGACGCCGGGAGTGTACCAGCGGGCACGTTGGGTGAAGCAGACTTCTGTTTTGCGGCTGGGGCGGGTGAGGGCGCCGTTTGAGCGTACCCCCTACTGCTTTGGAGCAGACCTAATAGTACCACTAGGCATAGGCAATAGAATGGCCTGCTTTGTTGCCTTAAACCACACCACCACATAATCAAGTAAAAGATTAACTAACAACGAGTAGGATAAAGAATTGCCACCTTGATCTGGTAAATATAAATTATAATATCTGTATATGATATAAATATTTAATAGAATTATCATAAAATACAATCATCCTTCTGTAAAGCCAAATACGATACGACATTGTGGGGGAGGAGTGTGCAGAGCACACCTGCCTGTCTCTTACCCGAGGATTGGTTGTATCAGCACTCCATGACTACTGCCTCCTACCTTGCGCTGCTTTTGCCTCTGTATGGCAAATGGTCGCCTCCCGTATGTACTATAGGTATGCAATTTCAAGAAGTAAACGCTCATTAAAAACGAAATAAGCGCCAGCTAGTGTGTCAGCTGAGCCCATAGTGAACCCTTACCTCTTCGTGCTATATAGCACTGGAATCAGCGTCCAGGTCTATTTAGGACAGTTTTTGTATTACTTATTCGGATTAACGTCAGCTGGCGTGAACCCTTTAGCACGTACTCGGTCCCCACCCCGGTCGTCCCTGATCTTAGCAGGAAGCCGAGACGCTCCAACTCATTCAGAAAGCGCGTGGCGGTGGATTTGCTCACATCCACGAGCTGCTGCACCGCCGAATTAAATGGCTCCTGAAGCCTGAACCGACAGCATAATGGTAACCAATTGGTTGCGCAGGCCCTCTGCCTGCAAGGAGGCTTCCATATACTTGAAAAACTTGACGGTGCAGCCGCCCGCCTCGAAGCGGTAGCGCGGCAGCGCATGGCGACGGCATTCGGCTATCATTTTGAGCGTGCCGCGGCCCCACGATTCAATGTAGCCCGCCCGAAACAGCGTATTGGCTAGGTCCGGGTTGAGCGGCCGCGAAGGATGCTTGCGGGTAAGGTTTTCGATGGTCCAGTGTTCAGGCAGGTGGCCATCGTTCCAGAAGATCACCCGGTCGTCGTACACGCTGATCTGCACCGGCGCGCCGCCGCTGTAATCCTTATGCGCCAAGGCGTTCAGCAGGGCCTCTTGCGGAAACAGGAACTCCTCCTGCCGGTGGACGCCCTCATAGGTGATACCGGCAACCAAGTACTTGGTCAGCAGCAGGTCCAACCCTTTTTCAATCTGGTCAAATAGGGGGGCGTGCACTTCGTCCTGGTAGGCGTAGGTCATCATCCGTGGCGAAGCGGCCAATTTTTAGATACGCCCTCGTCACAAACCGCTCCGGAGTAGGGTGAAATAGCAAAATGGCGGCCCGCTTCAAGTAGTCTCCTTCCAACAAATGCAGATTTTCCAGCAGCATACTGTCCGTGTCCAGTAGCACATCGGCATCGACACAGCCGCTGAGTTCCCCGGCTCTGGCGGAACAGCTCCAGCGTTGGGGAACTCAGCGCAGTGACGTCGGCACCCGGCACGGGTACCCCGTCCCAGTGCTTGTACTGCTTGCGCAGCAGAAATTTGTCGAGGGCCGCGCCTCTTAGCTCCTGCTTAGTGCTGCCACTGCGGTAGTGGCACTGCCTGCCCTTTGTGGCTGATGAGATACGGGTAGGGCTCCACGACAATTTCCAGGTAGCTCCGCTCCCCCTCCTGACAGCTGTGCACATCCACGAGGATGCCGAGCAGGTCGCGGACTTTATTGGGTATTTCTTCCAGCAGCTGGCGGCTATTGGCAATACCCACCACCTGGCCGTAGTCATTTAGCCCGATCAGGAGCGTGCCGCCTTGCGCATTGGCAAAGCCGCAGAGCTACTTGATATACTCGTCACGCCATGACTCTTTCCATTCGGTATTCTGGTTCTCGTGGATAGCAGGCGGCATGCGGACAAGATAATGGGGAAATGATGCTGCCAAATGTAGGCGTTAAACAGGCAGGCTGCTAACGGCTGATTTACTACCTTATCTTCATAATCCTGTTTAGGGTAGCGCAAGCGTACGAACTTAAAGCCTCAGTAGGGCTGTGCTGTCAAATTTTTGTGTCTCGTCCTAAAATAGGTTGACCATCAATTTCAGTCAGATGGAACACTTGTTTTTGTTTCGCAAGCAGGCGCAT
>NZ_JAHWGL010000164.1 GCF_019334315.1 Hymenobacter profundi | reverse complement strand
CGCTGCGCTCAGGATAACACGCATCTTTGCAAAATTACTATCTCACTACCCACTATATCAGTACTTTACAGCTCCTTTCTTAGGCGTGCTACCGGGATATTCAATTGCTCGCGGTACTTGGCTACCGTGCGGCGGGCAATGTTGTAGCCGCGGGCATTGAGCATCTTTTCCAGTTTGTCGTCCGACAGTGGCCGGCCTTTGCTTTCGCCGTCGATGATTTCCTTCAAGATGTGCTTCACCTCGCGCGAGCTGGCATCCTCGCCCGAGTCGGTGGCGATGCCTTCGGAGAAGAAATACTTGAGGGGGTAGATGCCAAACTCTGTTTGCACAGCCTTAGAATTCACTACCCGGCTCACGGTGGAAATATCCATCCCGATTTCTTGGGCAATGTCCTTTAGAATCATGGGGCGCAGGCGGCCTTCGTCGCCCTCGGCAAAGAAGTCGTGCTGGTAGCGCACAATAGCATCCATAGTGCGCAGCAGGGTTTGCTGGCGCTGCCGGATGGCATCAATAAACCACTTGGCCGAGTCGAGCTTCTGCTTCACGAAGGTGACGGCTTCCTTCATCTTCTTGTCCTTTTTCGAGGCCTTGTCGTAGGCCTGAAACATCTCCGTGTAGGCCGGCGACACGCGCAAATCCGGCGCGTTGCGGGCGTTCAGCGACAGGTGAAACTGGCCGTTGTCGTTGGTCAGGATGAAGTCGGGAATGATGTACTGCACCTTGCCCATACCTACCGGGCCAGAGCCGCCGGGCTTAGGGTTCAGCTTCAGAATCAAAGCAATAGCATCCCGTATTTCCTCGTCTTCTAAGTCCAGCCGCTGCTGAATGCGGGCGTAGTGCTTCTTGGTGAACTCCTCGTAGGTTTCGGCCAAAATACGCTCGGCGTTTTCCACGTCGGGGTCGGCGGGGCGGCGCTCTAGCTGCAACAATAAGCACTCCTGCAAGTCGCGGGCCCCAATGCCGGGCGGGTCAAACGACTGAATCAGGCGCAGCACGGTTTCGATTTCCTCCGTCGTGACTTCCACATTCTGGGAGAAAGCCAGGTCGTTGGCAATGGCCGACAAGTCACGCCGGATGTAGCCGTCGCTGTCGATGGAGCCAATGAGCTGGGTGCCAATGATGCGCTGCTTATCCGAGACGGCCACAAAGCCCAATTGGTCCAGCAGGCTGTCAATCAGCGAAGCGCCATTGTCGGCTAGGGGCATTTCGCGGTCCTCGTCGGCGTCGCCGGGGCCGTCGCCTTGCATCTTATAGCCGGCTATTTCATCGTCGTTGAGGTAGTCGCCCAGGTCTAGGTCGTCGCTGGTCTCTTTTTCGGCCGTAGATTCTTCGATTTGCGGTAGCTCCAGTTCGGGCTGCTCTTCGGCACGGTCGAAATCCTCGTCGAGGGTGTTATCGTCGTTGTCGAACTCGGCGTCCGGGTCGTCGAAATCGTCGTCGGCGTCGTCCTCCTCCCGGTCCTGCTCCTCAAAGTCCTCTGCGTCGTCGCCCTCTTCCAGCGCCGGATTCACTTCCAGCTCTTCCTTAATGCGGGCTTCCAGCTCGGCAGTCGGAATCTGCAGCAGCTTGATAAACTGTATCTGTTGGGGTGACAGCTTCTGCGAAAGAAGCTGTTTCATATCCAGTCGTTGCATACTATTTCGGCGCTTTCTAAATCCTCGGCACAATGCTTGTGGCAGCTCTCAAATATATGCCTTTCTGCACTTTGGCATAGGCAAAAAAGTTGGATAGCGGGCAGCTATTGTATCATTCGAGGGCTGCTCAGGATTTTGAATAGAAAGCTTGGCAATAAGCCAAAATTTTATACATCAATAGCCAATCTCTTCTTTTGTACTGCTACCCCTGCTAAAACTTCTACCTTTGCGGCTCAGAACTTTAACCTGAATCTGAGTCCCAATGACTGTAAGAAGAACGAACGTGCAGGCGCTGCTCGGCAGCCAGGAGCTGGAGCGCGAAGTAGTGGTGAACGGCTGGGTGCGTACGCGCCGCGGCAATAAATACGTGCAGTTCATCGCCGTAAATGACGGCTCTTCGATTCATAATATCCAGGTAGTAGCCGACGCCGAGAAATTCCCGGAGGAGTCGCTGAAGGACGTGACGACGGGTTCGTGTGTGGCCGTGCGCGGCCAGTTGGTAGCCTCGCAAGGCAAAGGGCAAAGCGTAGAAATTCAGGCCGCCGAAATAACGGTGCTTGGGAAAGCCGATGCCGAAACCTACCCGTTGCAGAAGAAAGGGCACACCCTGGAATTCCTGCGCGAAATAGCTCACCTGCGCCCCCGCACCAATACGTTTGGGGCGGTGCTGCGCGTACGCCACGCGCTGGCCTTTGCCGTGCACCAGTATTTCAACGACCACGGCTTCTATTACATCCATACGCCCATCATCACGGGCTCCGATGCGGAGGGCGCGGGCCAGATGTTTCGCGTGACCACCCTACCCGACCAAAACCCGCCCCTCACGGAGGACAAAGCCGGCGTAGACTACAAGCAGGATTTCTTCGGCAAGCAAACCAACCTCACCGTATCGGGCCAACTCGAAGGTGAGGTAGCGGCTATGGCGCTGGGCAAGGTATACACCTTCGGTCCTACCTTCCGGGCCGAGAACTCCAACACGGCCCGCCACCTAGCTGAGTTCTGGATGATTGAGCCGGAAGTGGCCTTCAACGATTTGCAGGACAACATGGAGCTGGCCGAGGACTTCTTGAAGTACCTCGTGCGCTACGCCCTGGATAAATGCGCCGATGACCTGCAATTCCTCAACGACCAATACGACAAGGAGTTGCTGGAGCGCCTACGCTTCGTGGTCGACAATGATTTCCAGCGCCTGACCTACACGGAGGCCATAGAAATCTTGAAATCGGCGAAAAAGAAGTTTGAATTCCCGGTGGATTGGGGCACCGATTTGCAGTCGGAGCACGAGCGCTACCTGGTAGAAAAGCACTTCAAGAAGCCCGTTATCCTCACCGACTACCCCAAGGATATCAAGGCGTTTTACATGAAGATGAACGACGACGACCGGACCGTGCGTGCTATGGACGTGCTGTTTCCAGGCATCGGCGAAATCATCGGCGGCTCGCAGCGTGAGGAGGACCTGGAAAAATTACGCGCCCGTATGGCTGCCATGCACGTGCCCGAAGACGAGCTGTGGTGGTATATGGAGCTGCGCAAGTTCGGTACGGCGCCGCATGCCGGCTTCGGCCTGGGCTTCGAGCGTCTCATCCTGTTCGTGACGGGCATGGCTAATATCCGGGACGTGATTCCCTTCCCGCGCTTCCCGAAAAACGCGGAATTTTAAGTTGCGGATTCGCTCAGATTATAGTGGATTTCACGGATTTTGTGAATGGTTTCCGATGGGCGGCTTCCTTATGGAGCCGCCCGCTTTGTAACAGCGCGAACATATTGCGCTGGGCCTGCGAGTTGTACGGTACAGCGTTACCTTATATTGCACCCTCCGGTTGGTAGCGTAAGAGCCAACTGCTTATCACATATGCTTCTTATTATCGTGTTCTGGGCATGGGCGGCTGGGGTAGGCCTGGGGTTTGGCCTAGGCTTAGAAAAATTGCTGAAACGGATTTGGGGGCCTCTACCTTGCCTGCTAAAAGACAGCCCAGAATTATTAATAGTCGGTGGCTTATCGGTACTAGCGTGGTTAGTAGCAATCCTTAGCTTTGCGCTACCAGTCGCTCTACCTATACAATTAGGATTAAGCGCTTTATCTAGTGTACTACTCGTCACAAACCGCGTTCGACTACTCTTATTGCTGCTTACCTACGGTGGTAGTTGGCAAGAAGCGGGGGCCCTTGCTGGCCTGCTGGCCGGAGCGCTGGTGGTACTAATTCTGACACACGCAGCCCAACCACCAACATTTCCCGACTCGGCCCTGTACCATGCGCAGTTTATTCAGTGGATGCATCGCTACCCGCTGGTACCAGGATTAGGTAATCTGCGTGGACAGTTGGCTTTCAACTCACATGCTCACTTATTAACGGCTTTTTTCAGTCCAGCCACCCCACTTAGCCAAGCTCCAGCATTTCAGCAAACGGTGAGTAGTCTAGGCTTTTTGTTGCTGACCATTCACCACGTACGTCGGGCCGGCAGGCAGCTACGGGTAGGCCCTCGACCCTGGTTGGCCATTTTCTATCTAGGTAGCATACTCCTGCTGCTGATGACGATGCGTCCTTGGATTTCTTCCCCCCTAGCCGATAGCACCGCAGCCGTACTCGGCTTGTTACTACTAGGGCTGTTGCTCGAAACGCCCCGTTTGTCTTCCGCTGGCCTTATTTGGGTAGGCGTAATAGCTGCTACAGCCGTTACTGTAAAGTCATCAGCTGGCACTATGCTGCTGTGGCCGTTGGTGGCGGCTTGGTGGCCCGCACAGGGGCGTTGGCGACGTTTGGGGTTGCTATTGGGTGTCATCGTGCTGGTGCTGCTTCCTTGGGTAGGGCGGAACGTAGGGTTATCAGGCTACCTCGCTTATCCGCTGGCGGGCAGTTTGGGGCCTGTCGTACGCGATTGGGCCGTAACGCCTACCCAACTAACTGCTGATTTAGTAGAGATTCGCCTTTTTGCCCGACGTCCTTTGGGCGACTGGCCCCTGGCAGCGAAGCAGCCCTTAGAGGAGTGGCTACCGTTGTGGTGGATGCAGCAGGAACCAGCTGATAAGCTGCTGCTGCTAGTGGTTGTAGCAGGCATCGGGTTGATAGCAGGATGGCTGGTTTGGCAATTAGTAGCGAAGAAAACTGCTTACAGCGCTTTGATAAAACGCATAGATCCAACACTTTATTTGCTGCTTTTGCTTGGCTGCGGTAGTTGGTTTGTGGCAGCCCCCGCTATGCGTTTTGCTTACGCCTATCTGATTGGGGCTGCTCTGCTGAGCCCGTTGATTATTGCTCGTGAATTGCCCATTCGGTGGAGCCAAATAGCTGGCTGGGGCTTGTGTGCTCTTAGTCTGCTCTACACACTAAACGGCCTGCACCATGAATTGGCAAAACCGGCCGCCCTAACGGCCCACGTCACTTGGCCGGCCGACTACCCAGAAGTACGCACACAGGTGGCTGGTCAGGTGGGCTCCTACCCTGTACGAACAGGCGTACGGCCCAATAGACGCTGCGGAAACGCCCTGCTGCCTTGTACCGATTCGTTGTCTCTAGGTCTGCAATTGCGTGGCACTACGCTACGTCAGGGCTTTCGGATGGTGCAAGACTAATCACCCTATTCATTCTTTCAAAGACATTATATAGCAAGTATCTTATAAACAGCTATATGATGTCTTTCTAGTAGCCACACAACGCTGTAATAGTAGACAATAATTCCCTTCCCGCGCTTCCCGAAAAACGCGGAATTTTAAGTTTCGCACAACTGTTTATCCCTTACCAACCGGCCAAGTTTAGTTGCCCATGGGGGCACCTGAATTTGGCCGGTGGCGTATGGAGATACTCGTTATGCAGAACATTATTTTCTTTGGCGACAGCCTCACGGCGGGTTACCAGTTGCCCGGTAGCGCCGCATTTCCTTCACTCATTCAACAGCGTATCAACACGCTTTCCCTACCCTACAAAACCTTTAACTACGGCGTAAGCGGTGAAACCTCCGCTGGTGGTCGGCAACGCATTAGCAGTGTGCTGGCGCGGCAGCCCGTGGATGTATTTGTGCTAGCGCTGGGAGCCAATGATGGCCTGCGCGGTATTCCGCCCCGCAATACCATGCAGAACCTGCAATTCATTTTAGACGAGGTGAGTCGCAGCTACCCACAGGCGCGGCGGGTACTGGCGGGCCTGGAGTTTCCGTTTGACTTGGGACCGTTGGGCGGGCACCACTTAGGTGCATATGCCACGGAGTTTAAGGCGCTGTTTCGTACGCTGGCCGAGCGTAATCAATTGGCTTTCGTACCCTTTCTGTTGCAGGGTGTGCTGGGCCACCGCAACCTCAACCTCCCCGATGGCGTGCATCCTAACGCTCAGGGCCAGAAAATATTGGCTGAGAATGTGTGGGAAGTGCTGGAAGGAGTGGTGACGTAGGGTGCACAGATAGCATGCATTAAAAAGCGTCTGTCATCCCGAGCACAGCGAAGGACCTTCTCACGTTTGAACGAGTCGTTAGTATAACCGTCGTTCAAACGTGAGAAGGTCC
>NZ_JAHWGL010000163.1 GCF_019334315.1 Hymenobacter profundi | reverse complement strand
AAGGTCCTTCGCTACGCTCAGGATGACAGACGTTTTTTTGCATTCACAACTTCACAAACTCACAACTTCACCGCTACTCTGCCCGGTCGCGGAGCTTTTTCTTTTCGTCTTTAGCAGCCTTTTTTTCCTTGGTGGTTTTGGCAGGCTCCTTCTTTTTCTCTTTGCGGGCGTCTTGTGCTTTGGCCATGGTACACTGGGTTAGGGGTGGCAGAATCAGGTTAAGTTTCTCCCTTAACGCGGAGAAATATGCCCTTGTTGTGCGCAAAGTAGGGCTTTACGGCAACAGTGGCAAGTATCGCTCGCGCAGGATGTGCAGGTGATGCGCCTCGTGACCAGGAATGGCAAACAGCAGTGCCCGCACACTTACGGGGCCGCTGGCCGTGAAGCCTACTCTATCTAGCTGCGCGGGCGTGAACGAGCGAAACAGCGCCAGCGTGGCGCTCCGCACGGCGGCATATTCCGATAAAATATCAGCCAGGGGCCGGTTATTGGCACCGGCCTCGGGGGCGTAGGCGTCCTGGTCGAAGCCGGGTAGGGTTTGTTGCTCGCCGCGGGCAAAGCACAGGGCGCGGTAGGCAAATACCCTTTCGGAATCCAGCACGTGCAGCAACATCTCCTTGATGCTCCACTTGCCAGGGTCGTAGTTGGTAAGAGCTTGCTCGTCGGTGAGTTGGCCCACCACCTGTTGCACCTCGCGCAGCTGTTGCTCCATCTGCACCAGCGGGTTGGCGCCCACCGGCACGCGGGGAATGTACGAGGCATCGAAATACGCTGGGTACTGCCCTGGCTGCGGCCGCGGGATGTTGGGCTGCATCGGGAAGTCGGCGAGGCTGGCGGCTTCGGGATAGGGCGGTAGGGTAGGCGGCTGCGGCCGTAGTCGGCGGCGGTGCCGCGCCAGGCGGCTGGGGCTACCCCACACCCGGCGGCTGCCCAGTAGCTCTTCCGATGTCAGCCACTCTCCTACCTCCGCTGGCCCGAAGGCCCACTGCAAGAAATCGGGCAGGATACGGCCCCACGTGGCTTGGTTGTGTCGGCCATCTACCACCTCCACGTAGCGCACGTCGCGGTTGGGGTGAAGTCCGTGCCGTTTCAGTTCCGCCACCAAGTCCAATGTGTCTTCAATGGCATCGATGATGCCATTGTTGTTGCGGTCGTTAGTTTCGTCGAGGGTGCCGGTTTGCAACCAGAACTGCTGGCCGGGCGCGGGCTGGCCCTCGCGCACGAGCAGGTGCATGAGGCGGTCGGCGTCGGTGTAACCCTGGTCGAGGGCGCGGCGACGCCACCAGAACGAGCCCGAAAACGCGCCCGCCCGCAACGCGGCCTCGGGGTGGTGCCACACAAAATCGAACGCCGCTAACCCGCTGAGGGAGAAGCCCGCCACTACTACCTCCGTCGGATTGGCACTCACGTGGTAGCGCGCCTGGGCGTAGGGAAGCATTTCGGTGAGCAGAAACTCGGTGTAGTGCTTGGCGCGGCTGCCCCGCCCCAGGTAGTCGGCGTAGGCAGCGGTGCCGTACTCCTGCACCCGCACGCCCGCCTGAATGGCCACCAGCACAAACGGCCGCACCGCCTGGTGGCGGTAGAGCGCATTAAGGGTGGCTGGCAGGTGCAGGCGGCGCAGGTCCTGCCCGTCGTTGAGGTAGAGCACGGGGTAGGGCGCGGGCGCGGCAGCATCGTAGCCAGGCGGTAGCACCACATCGAACCGGACGGTGCGCCGCAGGGCCCGCGAGGCCAGCCGCAAGCGGCGAACCACCGTTACGGCCGTATTTTGCGTAGGAAGGAAAGCAGGCTGATTCATTCGCCGGGGAATAGCTTCACGAACGATTTTAAGGCCGCAAGGTACTTTATTCCGCTTCCAAGCCGTAGATTACCCGGAGAAATGAAAGTTTATAGCTGAATATTTCTGATTTTCCATTTCACAACTCCCTCTTTCCGTGCAGGAAACCTACCGCCCCTTCTATTCCCACGCGCTTGGTCACGACGTTGAAATGCTGGTTTTCGGCGAGCGTGGCTACCCCGTTATCGTCTTCCCTACCTCCGGTGGGCGGTATTATCAGGCCAAAGATTTTGGGTTGGTAGATGCTGCTGCTCCGTTGATCGACAGTGGTAAAATACGCCTCTACTGCGTCGATAGCGTGGATGGCTACAGCTGGTACGGCCAGCACCTGCCGCCCCAGGAGCGCCTGCACAACCACATCCGTTATGACCGAATGCTGACCGAGGAGCTGGTACCCCAGCTGCAACGCGAAAACAACGTGGCCAAAGTAGCGGTGGCCGGGTGCAGCTTCGGCGGTTACCATGCGCTCAACTTCGCCTTCCGCCACCCTAGCCAGGTCAGTCACATGTTTTCGATGGGCGCTAAGTTTGACATCAGCAACTTTCTGGGCGGCTACCACAACGACGACCTCTACTTCAACAACCCACCGGCCTACATGCCCGCTGCGCAGGACGACAATTTCTACCAGATGGGCATTGTGCTGGGCTCGGCCGTAGACGACTTTTGTAAGCAGGGCAACATTGAAATGTCGGAAATCCTGAACCGTAAGGGCATCAGCCACTGGCTCGACATCCGCCCCTACGGCACCCACGACTGGCCTGTGTGGCGCGACATGTTCCCGGAATATTTAGCGCAAATTGAAGCGTAAAACTCCCTTTTTAAATGTCATTTAGACCAGCGGAAGAAGTCTCGCTTGGTGAGAATTCCTATCTTTCATCAGCACGCGAGATTTCTCGACAAGCTCGAAATGGCGTTCTAACGGGCTAGAGGCCCTACTTAATCAAGACCCTAACCCCCTAAAACACTATGAAAAAAATTGGCATTCTTTTCGGCCGGGAAAACAGCTTTCCGCAGGCATTCGTTGACCGCGTAAATGAGAAAGCACCCAGTGGCATACAGGCCGAGTTTGTGCAGATTGGCCTAGTTGAGCAAAGCGTTCCAACCGATTACGCCGTTATTATCGACCGGATTTCGCAGGACGTGCCCTTCTACCGCGCCTACCTCAAAAATGCTGCGCTGGGCGGCACGGCTGTCGTCAACAACCCGTTCTGGTGGTCGGCCGACGAGAAGTTTTTCAACAATGCGCTGGCTGTACAACTGGGTGTGCCGGTGCCCAAAACCTTGCTCCTACCCTCCAAAAACCGCCCCGACGACACCTCAGATCAGTCGTTCCGCAACCTGAACTGGATGGACTGGGACGCCGCGTTTGAGAAGCTGGGCTGGCCCGTATTCATGAAGCCTCACTCGGGTGGCGGCTGGAAAAACGTGTACAAGCTCGACAATCCCGAGCAGTTTTTCAGCGCCTACAACGAAACCGGCCAGCTGGTGATGTTGCTCCAGGAAGCGGTGGAGTTTACCGATTATTTCCGCTGCTACTGCATTGGTGGTAAGGATGTGCGCATCATGCCTTACGAGCCCCGCAACGAGTTCCATCAGCGCTACGCCACCGAGATGAAAACCACGGGCGCCGCGGGCAAAAAGCTGCTGGCTACCATGAAAGACTATGTATTGAAGCTCAACCAGGGCCTTGGCTACGATTTCAACACGGTAGAGTTTGCTGTGCGCGACGGTATTCCGTTGGCTATTGATTTCGGCAACCCTGCCCCCGATGCGGATATCAATTCTGTGGGCCAGGAGAACTTTGAGTGGGTTGTGGAAACCGCGGCCAACATGGCCATCAAGCGTGCTCAAGCCCAGAAGCCCGGCAAGGATAACCTTACTTGGGGCACGTTTGTACACCCAACGGCAAGCGCGGCGCCAGCTAAGAAACCTGCTGCTCCGAAGAAGGCAACGGCTACCGCTAAGAAAGAAAGCTAAGAGCGAGAGTTAGAATTTCCCTCTTTTTTAAGGAGGGGTGCCCGCAGGGCGGGGTGGTAAAGTCGTTGAACAATACTAGAACTAGAAAGCTAAAAGGACTAACTCTAGCTTTCGTTCTTGCGGTTTTACCACCCCGCCCTGCGGGCACCCCTCCTTTTTTGAGTGGAACTAGCTTAGGCTTCCAACTTCTTTAAAACCCTACCCTAACTACCACCCTATTCATTCATTTCTAATCTATTATCATCATGGGTAAGCCGGTTTTCACCCTCGGAATTGAGGAAGAGTTTCAGACGATTGATCCGGAAACGCGCGACCTTCGCTCCCACATGTCGCAGATTGTGGAGGGGGGCAAGATGATTTTGCAGGAACAGGTGAAGGCCGAAATGCACCAGTCGGTGGTGGAGGTAGGCACTACGGTGTGCAATAATATTGAGGAGGCCCGCCATCAGGTAACGCACCTGCGCCGCCAGGTGATTGAACTGGCCGACCGGGTAGGGCTGCAAATTGCAGCCGCGGGTACGCACCCGTTTTCGCGCTGGCAGGACCAGCCCATTACGGTAGATGCCCGCTACGACAAGATTGTAGAGGAATTACAGGATGCCGCCCGCTCCAACCTGGTATTTGGCATGCACGTGCACGTGGGCGTAGAAACCCGCGAGTTGGGCGTATACATGATGAACGCCCTGCGCTATTTCCTACCCCACATCTTCGCGCTAAGTACCAACTCGCCCTTCTGGGAAGGCCGCGAAACCGGTTATAAATCCTTCAGAACCAAGGTATTCGAGCGTTTCCCGCGTACGGGTATTCCTGAGCACTTTGGCAGCGCCAGCGAGTACGATGCCTACATCAACCTGCTCATCAAGACGGGCTGTATTGATAATGGCAAGAAGATCTGGTGGGACTTGCGTCTGCATCCGTTCTTCAACACCATCGAGTACCGCGTGTGCGACATGATGCTGCGCGTGGACGAAGCCGTGGCCATGGCTGCACTCATGCAGGCGCTGGTGGCCAAGGTGTATAAGCTGATGATCAGCAACCTCACTTTCCGACAATACCGCAAGGCCCTCATCAACGAAAACAAATGGCGCGCCGCCCGCTACGGCCTCGACGGCAAGCTCATCGATTTTGGCAAGCAGGAAGAATTACCCACCCGCAATCTGATTCAGGAGCTGCTGGACTTTGTGGACGACGTGCTGGATGAGCTGGGTAGCCGCCACGAGGTAGAGTACATCCACAAAATGATGGAAATGGGTACCGGCGCCGACCGCCAATTAAAGGTATTCCGCGAGACTGGTGACCTGAAGAAAGTCGTTGATTTCATTGTGCAGGAAACCTCTTACGGTTTGTAATGTTCTACCTGTCAGGCTTCCCCGTTGGAACCTGAGGCAGGTTCGGCCACATCTTTGCTGTCGCTCTGCTTTTTTGCCATTATTCCCGGCTTGCAAGTCGGGCAGTTGCTACCGCATGAAATCATTGAAAATTGCCGTTCTGGATATGTACAACAATTTCCCGAATCAGGGAATGCGCTGTATTCTGAAGATCTTACACCAGTTGCAAGCCGAGGTGGCCGTGCCCGTCACCTACGACGTATTTAACGTGCGCGCCGAGGTGGCGCTGCCGGGCCTCGACTACGATATCTACCTCTCATCGGGCGGGCCCGGCTCACCGCTACCCTCCGACGAGCCCTGGGAAACGCCCTACTTCGCGCTCATCGACCAGCTGCTGGCCTGGAACCGCACGCACGAGCAGAAAAAGTACGTGTTGCTGATTTGTCACTCTTTCCAGCTGGTGAGCCGCCACTTGCAGGTAGGCGAGCTGAGCGCCCGCAAGTCTACCTCCTTCGGCATCTTCCCAATGCACATGACCGAGGCCGGCCAGCAAGACCCTTTGCTGGGCCTGTTGCCTGACCCGTTCATGGCCGTCGACTCGCGCGATTTTCAGGTGACGAATCCTGATGAGGACCACTTGCGGCGGTTGGGCGTGCAGGTGCTGGCGATGGAAAAAGACCGGCCTCACGTGCCTTTCGACCGGGCCATTATGGCTCTGCGCTTCACGCCGGAGATGGTAGGCACCCAGTTTCACCCCGAAGCCGACGGTGAAGGTATGTTGCACTACATGCTGACTACAGAGCGCCGCCAGCAGGTGATTGACACGCACGGTCAGCAGAAATACGACGATATGGTGCGTCTGCTCCAAGACCCCGAAGCCATTGAGTTGACTGAACGCATTCTGGTGCCGGCCTTTTTGCGACAATCTGTAGCGGCGCTTACGGCTGTTGATCAGCCGGTTACCTTGTAAATACAGGAACGTCATGCTGAGCTT
>NZ_JAHWGL010000162.1 GCF_019334315.1 Hymenobacter profundi | reverse complement strand
TAAGGCCCGCATTTGCCGGTCATCGGTTATCGTATTCACATCAAGCATTCCCAAAAATACTATTTGGGAACAAGTCTATAGGGTAGGGAAGCAAAATACGGTTAAATTTAGGCACCCTGACCTCACCCTTTTCCTACCCCATGAAGCCCTATCTCACGCTTACCCTTCTTGCCCTAACCACGGTCACGTATGCCCAAACCAAACCCGTGAAAGTAGAAGTCAAACAAACTAATGGCCGTTACGAACTGCTGCGCGGCGGCCAGCCCTACTTCATCAAGGGGGCCGGCGGCGGACAGTTTCCCGAGCGTGTGAAGGCCTACGGGGGCAACTCCATTCGTACCTGGACCACCCAGGGCGGGGAGCAGGTGCTGGCCGAGGCCAACAAGAACGGCCTCACCGTGATGATGGGTCTCGATGTGGTGCGCGAGCGGCATGGCTTCGACTACAACGACTCGACAGCCGTAGCTGAGCAATTGCAGCGTCTGCGCGCCGACGTAATGAAATACAAAGACGACCCGGCCCTGCTATTCTGGGGCATCGGGAACGAGCTGAACCTCGAGTACAAGAACCCCAAGGTGTGGGACGCTGTGCAGCAGATTGCCCAGATGATTCACGAGGTAGACCCTAACCACCCCACCAGCACGGTACTGGCCGGCCTCAACCAAGCCGAGGTAGACTACATCAAGGCCAGGTGCCCGGCGGTGGACATCCTCAGCATCAACACCTACGCCGGGCTGGCGGCCATTCCGCAGCAGGTGCGCACCACCGGCTGGACGGGCCCGTACGTGGTGGCCGAGTGGGGGCCCACCGGCCACTGGGAAAGCCCCGTCACGCCTTGGAAAGCTTCAGTAGAGGAAACCAGCAGCCAAAAAGCCGCCGTGTACAAGAGCCGCTACGAGGCCTCGGTGGCGAAGGATAAAACTCAGTGCTTGGGCACCTACGTGTTCTTGTGGGGCCAGAAGCAGGAGCGCACGCCTACCTGGTACGGGCTGTTTACGGAAGACGGGAAGGAGTCGGAGGTAGTAGATGTGATGCAGTACCTGTGGAGCGGCAAGTGGCCGAAGAACCGTGCCCCACACTTGGACTCGTTCCGCTTGGATGGCAAGTTGGCTACCGATTCGGTCTACCTCGAACCCAACCGTTCCTACACAGCCCTTGTGACCGTAAAGGACCCCAACAAAGACCCGCTGACCTACCGTTGGGAATTGCTACCCGAAAGTACTGACCTCAAATCGGGCGGCGACCGGGAAAGCCGCCCCGCCGCTATTCCTGATCTGATTCCGGCCAACGCCAAAAACCAGACTACCCTTAAAGCGCCTGCCCAGGAAGGCGCCTACCGCCTGTTCATCTACGCTTATGATGGGCATGACAACGTAGCCACAGCCAACATTCCGTTTTATGTAAAAGGGAAATAAGTAGATAGCCAGCGGGTTGTTAGGCTAGACAGGATAGCAGCTTCGCAAACAACTGGTTTTGTAAGAATCTATTTGAGTTGAATCGGCTGATCGTCTAAAGGGATGTAGAGACGCATACTTGCGTCTTATCGTTGAACGATTTCGGTCACCTGACGCGGACGACGAGACGCAAGTATGCGTCTCTACATTGTGCAACTTCTAAGGCGCTTCTTTTGCCAGTTCCACCCGTAAGGGCTCTTCGTTCGTGATTTCCTCATTGCCGGCTTTCAGCACTACGTCGCCTATCTTCAAAGGGCCAAAGACCTGAATTTGACCCATGGTTTCGTCGCCTTTCTGCACGTCCACCAGTTCGGCGCGGTTGTTTTTCACCCGGATGACGTAGGTGCGCTCGGCCGTGCTGACTACCGCCGAACGGGGCACAAACAGACTGCTTTTGGCAGCATCTACGGGTACAGTAGCCGTGGCAAACATGCCCGGACGCAGCCGGTTCTTGGGGTTCGGAATGTCGATTTCGATTTGCTCGGAGCGGGTTTCGGGCCGCACGCTGTTTGCTACGCGGTTGATGGTGCCCATGAAGGTTTCGCTCGGGAACGTGCGGACCATGAAGCGCACCGTGTCGTGCACGTGGATGCTGCCCACGTAGGCCTCGGGTACGGCCAGGCGTAGGCGCAAGCGGCTGAGCTGACGGATTTTAAATATGGGCAAGTTGGTCTGGCCCCCCGGCCCCACGAACGCGCCGGGTGCCAGATTACGCTCCGTGACCATGCCCGCAAAAGGAGCCGTGATGCGCAGGTAGCCGGCCATCTGGCTGGCGGCCTCGTAGTGCGCTCGTCCGGCTGTCACCAATAAGCTATCCGACAAGGCTTTGGCATGGGCCTGCTCCAGATTAAGGGGCGACACGGCGCCGGCCGTGCGGCTCGTAACCAGCAGGCGGTGGTAGGCGGCGCGGCTGGAGCTGTAGCTGGCCTGCGAAGCTTTCAGCTGCGACAAGGCTTCGCTGAGGGCCGCCGTTAGCTCCGGCGCTTCCAACTCGGCTAGTAGTTGCCCCGGCCGCACCGCGTCGCCAATATCGGCGTGCAGGCGCTTGAGGTAGCTGTTCACGCGCGGGTAGATGTCGGTTTGGTAGTAGCTGTCCAGCTCGCCGGGTAGGTTGAGGGAGCGGGTGGGCTGCGCGGCCGTCACCTGCACCGCATCGTAAGGCAGGTCGGCGGGCTCTTCGGTCACCACTTCCTTGGTGTCGCCGTTGGAGCAGCCACCAAGCAGGCCGGCAGCCAGGCAGAGTGTTAAGAAAGAGCGAACAATAGTCATGGATTGAGGCAGAAGTAGGAATTTCGGTGAAGGAGAAGGCCCCGCCAGGCGGAGCAGTGACCTAGGCGTGCACGGGCTCAGCCAGCGCCGCACGCGCCGCGGGGGCGTCGGCGGCATCGTAGGTGTTGCTGTCCGGGTCGTCGGGATCGAGCGAAACGGAATCGAAGGAAGTCTTGCGCTGCACGGCGGCAAAGGCCACGGGCAGAATGAACAGGGCCGCTACGGTAGAAGCCAGCAGGCCCCCAATCACGGCCCTACCCAGCGGGGCGGTTTGCTCGCCCGCGTCGCCTAGTCCCGAGGCCATCGGAATCATGCCAAACACCATGGCAATGGAAGTCATCAGGATAGGCCGCAGGCGGGCAGCGCCGGCGTCGCGGGCAGCCGATACAGCGTCGCGGTAGCGCAGGCGCAAGCCCTCGGCGTTGGTCACCACCAGCACCGCATTCGCCACCGACACGCCCACCGACATAATCAAGCCCATATACGATTGCAGGTTGAGCGTTTGGCCCGTTGCCAGCAGCAGCAGGAGCGCCCCGGCCAGCACGGCCGGCACCGTCACAAGCACCACCCCCGCCACTTTAAACGACTGATAGTTAGCCGCCAGCAGCAGGAAAATTACCACCACGGCCAAACCAAGACCAGTTTGCAGGCTACCCATGGTTTCCTGAAGCAGCTGGGAGAGGCCGCGCAGCTCCACCACCGAGCCCTTGGGCGGGTCGCCTACCTCATCGATGGCGGCCTGCACGGCGCGGGTGGCCGTGCCCAGGTCCTGCTGGTTGATGTTGGCCGAAACCGTCACGATGCGGCGCGGGCCAATGCGGTCGTACTGGCCGGGCTGGGTGGCGGGGCGCAGCGTGGCTACGTCGGCCAGGGTAGGGCGCAGCTGGCCGGGCACCAGCGGAATGTTCTGCATATCGGCCTTGGAGCGCATCTGCTGGGCCTCCATCTGCACCTGCACCTGGTAGGCAAAGCCCTTGCTGCGGTCGAGCCACAGGTTCTTGGCCGTGAAGCGGCTACTGGAGGTAGCGGCTACCAGCGAGCGGGCAATCTGATCGGGGGTGAGGCCGAACTGCGCCGCCCGCTCCCGGTCGATGTCTACCTGCATGGTGGGGTAGCTGAGGGGCTGGTTGATACGCACGTCGCGCAGGAAGGACACCTTTTGCAGGCGGCGCACCAGCTTTTCGGCGTATTGCTCGCCCTCGCCCAGGTCTTTGCCCCCCACCAGAATCTCAATGGGCGTTTGGGCGCCCTGGCTCATGATTTTGTCGGTGAGGCTGATGGGCTCAAACGTAATATCAACGTCGTGTAAGTGCTTTTTCACGGCGGCCCGGATTTGCTCTTTCAGGGCATCCATCGACTCCACCTCGTAGTTCTCGGCCAGGCTTACCTGTAACACGGCCTCGTTGGGACCAGAATTGAACACATACAGGGCACTGGTGCCGTAGCTGGAAGGCGTCATGCCCACAAAAGCCGAGCTGATGGCGATATTTTTGGGGCCTACAATCTGCTCAATCAGCTGAATCACTTCCTTGGTGCGCTGCTCCGTGCGCTCGATGCGCAGGCCCTGGGGCGCTAGAATACGCATCTGGAATTGCCGCGAATGCGTGATCTGGGGCATCATATCCTGCCCAATCGATAGGAAGCCCCAGCCAATTAGTGCCACGCAGGCCACTCCATAAATCGTCAGGGTAAGGGCGCGGTGAGCCAGCAGGCCGTCGAGCAGGCGCAGGTAGCGCACTTTCACTCTCTCGAAACCGCTTACTTTCTCGGGCTGCCCTGCCTCGTGGTGCGCTGGGTTAGGCGCTTCCGCTGGCTTACCGGGCGCGTGCGCTGGGGCATCTTCGTGGGGGTGATCTTTCAGCCACCAGTTGGCCACCACCGGCACAAACACCTGCGACAAGAGGTAGGACACGATAATGGAAAAGCCTACCGACAGCGACAGCGGGATGAACATGCCGCGCGGCACACCCGTCATCAGAAAGGCAGGCGCGAACACGGCCAGGATGCTAAGCGTGATGAGCAGCAACGGAAACGATACTTCCTTCGACGCATCCAGAATGGCCCGCGCCTTGGGCTTGCCCATCTCCAGGTGCTGGTGAATGTTCTCAATCACCACCGTTCCCTGGTCAACCAAGATACCAATGGCCAGCGCCAACCCGCTAAGGGTCATGATATTGATGGTCTGACCCGTGAGCTGCAACATGAGCACGGCCGCCAGTAGCGAAAACGGGATGGTCAGAATCACGATGATGGAGCTGCGGAAGTCGCCCAGGAACAGCAGCACCACTAGGCCCGTGAGCAGCGCCCCAATGCCGCCTTCCACCAACAGGCTGTGCACGGCCTGCTCCACGTAGATGGACTGGTCGAATTCGTAGCTCAGGCGGATGTTGTCGGGCAGCAGGCTCTGCATCTCGGGCAGCTTGGCCTTCAAGTCGTTTACCACGCTCATAGTGGAGGCGTCGGCCGATTTGGTAACGGGGATGTACACCGAGCGTTTGCCGTTGATGAGGGCGTAGCCCACGGGCACGTCGGTAGCATCTTCCACCGTGGCTATGTCGCGGATGAACACGGTAGGCCCTACCCCTTGCCGCAGTGGCACGTCGAGGAAGTCGCCTACCTTGTCCATCACCGAGTTGCTGGGCGTCATAATCATGTAGTCGCCGATGCCCACCGAGCCGGCCGGCGAAATCCGGTTGTTTTTCACCACGGCCTCCACAATCTCGTCGGGCGTCAGCTCGTAGCTTTTCATGCGCTCGGGATTCACCCGAATCACGATGGTGCGCTCGTTGCCGCCAAACGGCGACGGTGCCGACGCCCCCGGAATCTGCGAAAACAGCGGCCGGATGCGCGTAGAAGCCAAATCCTGCATTTGCCCCAGCGTAGCCGAGCGGCTGCTGAACACCAGCTGCCCCACCGGCAGGCTGGAGGCGTCAAAACGCACTACCGTGGGCGGTACCGAGCCGGGCGGCAGGTAATTCACCACGCGATTTACCTGGCTGGCTACCTCGCCAGCGGCCTGGGCCATGTTGGTGTCTTCGTAGAATGTGCACTTAATCAGGCACAAGCCCTGAATGTTCTTCACCTCCACGTCTTTGATACCCGACACGTACAGCATCTGGTTTTGGTAGCGCGTCGAGATGAAACCTTCCATCTGGCCGGGCGTCATGCCCCCGTAGGGCTGCGCGATGTAGATGGTGGGCAGGTTGAGGCGCGGAAAAATATCAATGGGGATGCGCCCCAGGGACAGCCCCGCAAACACGAGGATGCCCAACAGCGCCACTATCACGGCAATCGGTTTGGATAAGGCAGCTTTTATCATGAGGAAAAGAGGAATAATGCGAGGGACGGGGGTGGGGTAGCCGAGGGTAAGATTCTACAGCTGTTCTAGCAGCACGCCCAGGTCGCCGTTGGTGGCGGCGCGCAGGAGCAGGGC
>NZ_JAHWGL010000161.1 GCF_019334315.1 Hymenobacter profundi | reverse complement strand
GGTAGTTGGGAATTAAAAGGTAAAAATCAGCAAGCGCCTGTCTTTTTCTGTCATCCTGAGCTTGCGAAGGATCTTATCACGTGAGAACGACAAGCGTAACAACGACTCGTTCACTTGGCATAAGATCCTTCGCAAGCTCAGGATGACAGAAAAAGACAGGCGCTTGTCAATTCTTCCCTCTTACTTAACTGCCCACTGTCGATTCGCCAGCGGTTTCGCTTAGGAAGTGGCGCACGACTAGCGCAATAGACGCGTACGAATCGTCGAGCACGCTTAGGGCCTCTTGGGGCGTCATCCAGCGCACTTCCTCGATGTACTCCTCGGCCTGGGGCTTCATCAGCGAGTCGTCGAGGCACTGCATGGTGTACCAGTTGGTTTTCTTCAGGATTTTGTTGCCGTTGTAGGCGTAGGAATGCCAGGTGCTGGGCAGTTTTTCGCCCAACGACACCTTGATGTTGCACTCCTCCTCTACCTCGCGCAGGGCCCCAATGCCGGGGTCTTCTTCTTTTTTGAGCTTGCCCTTGGGCAAATCCCACTTGTTGAAGCGCGAAATCATCAGCACCATGCCATCCCTTGTTACGAGGCCGCCGGCAGCTTTCACGATGCGGAACTGGTCTTTCAGGTGCAGAATCAGCCGTTTTTTCTTGCGGGCCAGCAGCGTAAGAGAGGTTAGCTTTTTCAGCTTTTTCACCTCCATCATGCGCAGTAGCCGGTCGATGAACACGTCCGTCACGTCGCGCACCAGCACATCGCCCACCAAATCTTTGGACGAAAATTCGTCTTCCGGATTCAGGATCAGGTCGTAGCGGTGCTTGTATATTTTCTCGCTGTTCTTCTTAATAATCAGCGGGATATCATTGATGAAAACGTTCATCGCGGAGTTGTCTTCTGGGAGGGCAAGAAAGCAAAAATAGACCGAAGTGCAGCTGCAAAACACAGCATAATTATCGGCAAACGGAAATACCCGCGTGGGGCAAGATACGGGGAACAGCCGAGGTAGTTACCTTGCGCCTTGTTCTGTTGTGGCCACACTGGCCGTCCGCGTTGCTTCTGGCTTTCCGAAACCTGCAGCCACCGGCGCGGGTTAGCCCTTCCTACCCTACCTCCTACTCTGTGAAATCCATTGGCCTGCTTTCCGACACCCACGGCTACCTCGACGAGCGTATCCTGCACCACCTCAGCACCTGCGACGAAATCTGGCACGCCGGCGACTTCGGCAACGTGGCTGTAGCCGATACCTTGGAGGCCATAGCCCCCCTGCGCGGCGTCTACGGCAACATCGACGGCCAGGACGTGCGCGCCACCGAGCCGCTGGTGCAGGCCTTTGAAATCGAAGGGCTGCGCGTGCTCATGACCCACATTGGCGGCTATCCCGGCCGCTACACCCCCGCCGCCAAGCCGCTTATTGCCGAGTACAAACCCGGCCTGTTTATCAGCGGCCACTCGCATATTCTCAAAGTGATGCCCGATAAGCGCAATCATCTGCTGCACCTAAACCCCGGCGCGGCTGGCCGCCACGGCTTTCATACGGTACGCACTATGTTGCGCTTTCAAATCAACCGGGGCAAGGTAGAGCAGCTGCAAGCCATCGAGCTGGGACCGCGCACCGAGCGGGGGTAGGAGGGTGTGGCCAAAGGAAGGTAGGAGGGTAGAAAAGTGAGGTGGAAAAGCCTCTGTCGTCCTGAGCGCAGCGAAGGACCTTCTCACGGCAGAACGACAGACGTATCAACAACTCGTTCTGCCGTGAGAAGGTCCTTCGCTGTGCTCAGGATAACACACTTCACACCCCCACGCCTCCTACCCTCTCACTCCCCCAAACGCAAAAACGCCTTCCTGCCGTAGCAGAAAGGCGTTTTCAAATCTATAAAGCAAAAGCCAACCGACGCCGGTGGCGACTTACTTACAGCGCGATTTCGGGCTTGGGCTTTTCGCCTTCCTGGCCGTCGCTGTTCACCTCTTTTACCACAGCCTCCGCTTCATCGAAGCCTTCGGTGCCGGTTTGGTTTACTTTAGCGATGTTGGGCGAAGTAGTCGTTTCCGAGGTAGCGGCAGGAGCCGTGCCACCGTTGAAGCGGGCCTTCAGCTCGTCGGTATCCACGTTCTTCAGAACGGGCGTAGCGAGCAGTTGCTTGATCACGCGCTGCTTGTTGTTAGCGCGGGCAATGTTCTTGCGGTGTTTCCGCTTTAGACGGGTAGCAGTCATATCCGGGTCGGTTGAATGTCATTTTTTGAATGAGGGGCAAAAGTAAGTCTTATTTTTGACTTCGAAAACCTTTAGCCCTCTTCTTTATGTCCTTGCCAACCATCGACCTCCGCTCCGATACCGTTACCCGCCCTACCCCCGCCATGCTGGAAGCCATGTTTCAGGCGCAAGTCGGCGACGATGTGTACGGCGAAGACCCCACCGTGCGGGCCCTGGAAGAGCAAGCCGCTGCTCGTTTTGGGCTGGAAGCCGGCCTGTTCTGCCCCTCCGGCACCATGACCAACCAGATTGCCATTAAGGCCCACACCGAGCCTTTATCAGAAGTTATCTGTGAGCAAACGGCCCACGTATACCTATGGGAGGTAGGCGGCATTGCGTTTCACTCGGGGGCCTCGGTGGCGCTGTTGCCCGGCGACCGGGGCCGCCTCACGGCCGCGCAAGTAGAGGCCGCCATCCGCCCCCTCGACAACGTGCACTACCCCGACACGCGCCTGATCTGCCTGGAAAACACCCACAACCGCGGCGGCGGCAGTTGCTACGCTATGGATGAAATTGCCGCCATTGCCGACGTAGCCCAACGCCACAAGCTGGCCCTGCACCTCGACGGCGCCCGCATTTTCAATGCTCTGGTAGCCACCGGCCAGCGCGCCGAGGACTACGGCAAGTATTTCGATTCCATTTCGGTGTGCCTTTCCAAAGGCTTAGGTACGCCGGTTGGCTCGGTGTTGCTAGGTAGCAAGAGTTTCATTCATAAGTGCCGGCGCATTCGCAAGGCCATGGGCGGCGGCATGCGCCAGGCTGGCTTTTTGGCCGCCGCGGGCCTCTATGCCCTGGAGCATCACGTAGACCGCCTGGCCGACGACCACCGCCGAGCCCGCCAGTTGGGCGAGGCGCTAGCCGCGCAACCCTACGTAGAGTTTGTGCTGCCGCCCGATACCAACCTGGTTATCTTCAAACTAAAGCCAGAAATGCCCGCCGACACCTTTTTCCAGCACCTGGAGCAGCAGGGTATTCGGGCGTCGTCGTTTGGGCCGCAGATGATTCGTTTTGTTACACATCTGGACGTAGACGATGCCATGGTGCAACGGGTAGTGGAGGCGCTAACTGATGTTGCTGTTAGTCTGCCCGGCTAGTTTTTTCGTAGCAAGACTACCTGCGTCAGTCCCTGCCCTTGGTGAGCTGGGGTGCGCTTCACTTGTATAGTCCACACTTTATGTATTTAAGCTTATACAACGTTCTGGCGCTGCTGCTGGTAGTCGCCGCCTTGTTTGGGTATGTCAACCACCGATTTTTGCGCCTGCCTTCTACTATTGGTCTCATGGTGCTGGCGCTGGTATCATCCGTTGGCTTGGTGGTGTTAGGGCGTTTTGAAATAGTCAATGTTTCAAACATCATCAATGCAATAAAGCAGATTGATTTTCAAACCATTCTGATGCAGGTGATGCTAAGCTTCCTGCTGTTTGCTGGCGCTATTCACGTAGACGCTCAGAAGCTGGGCCAGCAGCGTGTACCGGTTTTCACGATGGCCACCGTGGGCATGCTCCTTTCCACGTGTCTGGTGGGCTCCATGCTCTACTGGCTGCTGCCGCAGTTCGGCCTGTCGCTACCCTTTATGTGGTGCCTGCTGTTCGGCTCGCTCATTTCTCCCACCGACCCCATTGCGGTTTTAGGCATTCTGAAAGAAGCTCGCATTCCTAAGCAATTGGAAATCAGCATTGTGGGCGAGTCCTTATTTAATGATGGCGTAGCAGTAGTGGTCTTTGTGAGCTTGGCTCAGTTTGCTACTACCACCGGCGAGGCAGCGCCCGAGGGCCACAACATCGGCACGTTATTTTTGCAGGAAGCCGTGGGCGGCTTGGTGTTGGGCGCCGTTCTGGGCTACGTAGGCTACCGCATGCTCCGCTCCATCGACAATTACCAAGTGGAGGTGCTCATCACGCTGGCCCTTGTAACAGGCGGCACGGCCTTGGCTACCGCGCTGCACACCTCGGGGCCGCTAGCTATAGTAGTGGCCGGCCTGATTATCGGGCAGCAAGGGCGGCAGTTGGGCATGTCGGATACCACCCGTGAGTACGTCGATAAGTTCTGGGAAATGCTCGACGAGATTCTTAATGCTATCCTGTTTGTGTTGATTGGCTTCGAGATTTTGGTGCTGCGCTTCGAAACGGTGTATCTGTTAGTGGGCCTGTGCACCATCGTTATAGTGTTGTTGGCCCGCCTCATAGCCGTGGCGCTCCCGCTACGCCTGCTCAACCTGCGTCGGTCCTTTCCTCAGCACGCCGTGAAAGTGCTGACTTGGGGCGGCCTGCGGGGCGGCATTTCTGTGGCCCTGGCGCTGTCGTTGCCCGACGGTGAAGCCCGGGAGCTACTGGTAGCCGTCACGTACGTGGTGGTGGTCTTTTCCATCATTGTGCAGGGCCTGAGCATCGGACCGCTCGTCAAGCGCCTGGGCCTGAGCGTAGCGCCCAGCGAGACCGAGCCTTTGCAGCACTAATTTTGTAGGACCTAACCAAAACGTTGCAGGCTACACACCTGCTGATGCATACTGCCTGCCTGAGCGCAGGCAACAGAAATAATAGTTGTATGAATTTATTTGTGGTTGGGGATGTGCATGGGTGCTATTACACATGGCAGCAGCTGCTCCGGCACTGGCAGCCAGCAAAGGAACTGCTGATTCAGGTAGGCGATTTAGTGGACCGCGGCAACTTCGCGCCTGCTACCGTCGCCTCGGCCATCAGCCTGCGCCAGCGCCACCCCGACACCACTTTCTTCCTGAAAGGCAACCACGAAGCCAGCCTCTGGCAGCACTGCGGCCCCGATGGCCCCTACCCTCCCTGGCTGCAATGGGGTGGACGCGGCACCTTGTTTCAGTATCAGATGCACTCGCCTGCTACGCTACGCCACCACGCTGCGTGGCTGAGCCAGTTGCCGCTCTACTGGGAAAACAAGCACCTGTTCATCAGCCACGCCGGCCTAGCCGACACAGCGCAGCCACTAGATGAAAACAACCCCGATGGAATTCTGTGGCGCCGTGGCCCTTTGCACAACATTGGGCGGCGGCAAGTGGTAGGCCACACGCCTACCCCCGATGGTACACCTATTTTCGATGAGGCCGCCAATGTCTTTTACCTCGACACGGGTGCCTACGATGGGCGGGGCCTCACAGCCATTCGCCTCTCTCCCACCGGCGACCTACTCGACACCATCACCATCCCTACCCAAGCCGATGACATTGCCTGACGACGCCCAGCCCTACGCCGAAGCCCGCGCCTACCTCTCGGCCGCCGATCCGGTCTTGGCGCGCATCATCGCGCAGGTGCCGCCCGTGCAGCCCAGCGCCCACGAAGATATCTACTTAGCCTTGCTGCGCGCCATCGTCAGCCAGCAAATTTCGACTAAGGCAGCGGCGGCTATCTGGCGCAAGGTAGAGGGCCTGTTCCTACCCGATGGCTACCCCGAGCCCTCAGTATTAGTGGCCATGCGGGATGAGGAACTACGCGCCGCCGGCCTCTCCTACCAGAAAGCCGGCTACCTGCGCGCCATTGCCGAGTTTGCCCTCCGCGACCAGCTCGACCACGCTCACCTCAGCCAGCTTTCAGAGGAAGACTTCACCAAGCACCTCACCCAAATACGAGGGGTAGGCCGTTGGACTGCCCAAATGATTCAGATGTTCGCCCTCGACCAACCCGACGTGTTTTCAGAAGGCGACCTGGGCGTGCAAAACGCCATGCGCCAGCACTATGGCCTGGAAGAAACCGGCCGCGCCCTACTCCGCCGCATGACGGAAATTGCCGAAACCTGGCGGCCATATCGGTCTGTGGCGTGCAAGTATTTGTGGCGGAGTTTGGATGTGAAATGGTGAGCTGGTAAGTGGTGAGTAAAAAGACGGCTGTCATCCTGAGCTTGCGAAGGATCTTCTGCCAGTTGAACGAGTCGTTGTTACACTTGTCGTTCTGATGTGA
>NZ_JAHWGL010000160.1 GCF_019334315.1 Hymenobacter profundi | reverse complement strand
GTTTGCCAGGCCAGATAAAACAGTACGCCGTTGCGCTGAGCCGTTTTGTGCATGCCCAGCTCGGCAAACACCTGCGCGGCCCGATCCAGTGGCTCGGGAGTAGGGCAGGTGTCTTCCAGATGTACCCGAATTTCGCCCGAGGTAGTAAGCTCGGCCTGTTGAATGGCGGCAATCAGGCTGGCTTCCTGCTCCGCGGTGAGTGGGGTAGTCATAAATAAGCTGTTAGCTGATGGCTGTTAGCTGATAGCTTTTCCAATCGGAATTAAGCTAACACCCAACAGCCATCAGCTTACTTTTAAAACTGAACGGTAGGCGCTTTCTGCGAAGCAGCATCTGCCTCAAAGTACGGCTTCTCGCTGAACTTAAATAGCCCCGCAAACAGGTTCTGCGGGAAGGAGCGGATGTAGGTATTGTAGTCCTGCGTCACAGTATTGAACTTGTTGCGCTCCACGTTGATGCGGTTTTCAGTACCCTCAATCTGCGCTTGTAGCTCCTGGAAGTTGGCGTTGGCTTTCAGATCGGGGTAGTTTTCCGATACAGCCAGCAGGCGGCCCAGTCCGGCGCTTACCTGGCTTTGGGCCTCTTGGAACTGCTTTATCTTCTCAGGAGTGAGATTATCAGCCGATACTTGCACGCTAGTGGCTTTGGCACGGGCGTTTATCACGTCGGTCAGAGTTGATTTCTCGAAGTTGGCGGCACCTTTCACGGTGTTCACCAGGTTCGGAATCAGGTCGGCGCGGCGCTGGTAGCTGTTCTGCACCTGGGCCCACTGTGTTTTCACGGCCTGGTCTTTCTCAACCATCGTGTTATAGCCGCACGACGACTGCGAGAGCAGCACGACCAAGCCAAAAAAGTAAACTAAAAGGCGTTTCATAGAGAGTAGGGAGTAAGGATGAAAAAAGGAGAGAAGACTGAAACGTAAAACCTGAGGCTAGGGGTGGCGGTTTGCCTAACGAGCCATAAGTTGGTGCAACGTACGCATTCGGCCCATAGCAGTTGCCGCATCGTGCTACCGCTGGGTTTGCTACTTTGCAAATCGTACGCTTTTTCCCCTTTGCATGAAAGCCATAATTCCTGTTGCTGGTATTGGTTCGCGCCTCCGTCCGCACACGCACACCCAGCCTAAGTCGCTGGTACCCGTGGCCGGTACGCCCATTCTGGGGCATATTATTGACCGAGTAGTGGCCGCCGGCGTCGAAGAGTTTGTGTTTGTGATTGGCTACCTGGGCGAAAAAATAAAGCGCTACGTGCGCCGCCACTACCCCGCGCTGCGCGCCGAGTTTGTGGTGCAAGACCCCCGCGAAGGCATTGCGCATGCTCTTTGGCTGGCCCGCGAGCAGTTCCGCCACGATGAAGATGGCGTGCTGATTCTGCTTGGCGACACCATTGTAGACGTCGACCTAAAGGCGATTTTGGAAACATCCGGCTCTATCCTGGCCGTGCAGGAAGTGAAAACGCCCTCCATGTTTGGCCTGGTAGAAACCGGTCCCGGCGGCCGCGTGCTGAAGGTGGTGGAAAAGCCCCGCATCCCAAAATCGAACTACGCCATGGTAGGGCTCTACAAACTGGCGCACCCCGAAGTGTTGGCCGGGGCCCTAGAGCGCCTGATCGACGAAAACCTGCGCACCTACGATGAATTTCAGCTCACCGATGCACTCATGCTGATGATTCAACAGGGCGAAGAGATGATGACCGTTACGGTAGACAGTTGGTTTGACTGCGGCCGTAAGGAAACCCTGCTGGAAGCCAATGCCCGCCTGCTGCGTCGCCCCGATGCCATGCGCCGCCGCGAGTACCCCGAGTTTGCCAATACCATCATCATTCCGCCCGTTAGCATTGGCAAGGACTGCCAGATTTCCAACTCCATCATCGGCCCCAACGTGGCTATCGGCGACAAAACCATCATTCAGCATACCGTTCTTAGTGACTCCATTATCGGCTCCTACAGCGAGTTGCGTCAAGCCGTAATGCACGACTGCATCGTGGGCAGCGACTCGTCATTCCGTGGCCTAAATCATAGCCTGAATATTGGCGACAACACGGAAATAGACTATAGTTAGTCTGTTAATTTCGCTTCGAGTATAAAATTTTCCTAATATCCCATCGTTCCTACACAACCTGCCGCCTTGCGCGACAGTACGCAAGGTTGCGGCTTCGGCCGACAGTCTTTACCTTGGTTCGATGCACCTGACTCTCTCCTCCCGCTTTCTACCGGCACTAGTGGCCGCCACCGTACTGCTTTCGGGTTGCTACTCCCGCGAGGACATGAAAGGCGAAACCGGCACCGCCGAAACGGCCGCGGCTGTTGAAAAGCCTGCTACTACCAAAACACCGGCTGCGGCGGAAACAGCAGCAGCGGCCCCTACCCAGCCGCTGACGCAAGCCAACGTGTTTCTGGAAGTATCGGGCTCGATGGAAGGCTTCATGCCCAAAACCGGCGCCGACGCGCAGAATACGCAGTTTCAGCAGCACGTGGCGCAGTTTTTATCGGACTTGAACCGCAGCTCGGCGGTGCGGCAGAAGACGTTTTATCGCATTAAGGAGAAGCCCTACCGCGACTCCTACCAGCAGCTTTCCCAGACTGTGCGTGGCGGCATTCGGGAGGCCGCCAGCAGCACCAGCATCCCGGCCATTCTGGATACGCTGGTAAGCCATTACTACCAGCCCGGCGCCGTGAGTGTGCTGATTTCGGACTTCATCTACGCCCCGCCCCGCACCGGAGACCAGGCCTACGTCAAAACTGACATCACCGACGCCCTAAACAGCACCGGCCGCCCAGACCTAGCCGTATCGGTCTACGGTTTCACTTCTGATTTCAAAGGGGCATTCTACCCCGCGCTGAAAACCGGTGCCAAGCGCATCAACAATTGCTGCGACACGCCGATTCCGTACTACATCTGGGTGATGGGTCCGGCCGATGCCGTGCGGCAGTTTGATGCGGCGCTGCTTACAAAGCAGCCGGGGCAGCAGGCGCATTTCGGGGTGACGTACCCTACGCCGCCGTCGTCCCTACTCAGCCGCTTTCAGAATAAAGGCGCTTGGTACTATGGTGATGCGGGCGCCAGCAAGCGCGCCGCTGGCGCTACCTACCACACGGTGGCCGTGCAGGAAGCCTCGGCCACGCAGCCCGTGGAGTTTGTGGTGGGCTTAGACTTGAAAACCCTACCCGCCGCCTACCGCAATGTGGCCTACCTCAAGCAAAACCTGCAACTCACAGGTCAGGACACCGACGCGAAAGTTGCCGATGTATTTGCCGCCAACGCGCAGACGCAAAACAGTAGTGGCCCCGAAAGCCAATACTCGCACTTCGTGAAGGTGCGCCTCACGCGGCAGCCCCGTGCCGCCCGGCCGTTGCAGCTCCTGCTTAACCACCGCCGCCCAGCCTGGGTAGGACAGTGGACTACCCGCAACGACAGCAATATCAACCAGGTAGGCGCTAAAACCTTCGCCCTCAGCAGCCTCCTCGACGGCGTAGCCGCCGTGACGAGCGACGAGCAAGACGAAGCGCCCGTCTTCACGATTCCGTTCACCTTGCAACCGGGCGAGTAGAACATAGCCTCTAGCTTCGTGCATCGCTTGCGCAGCTTTTATCCGTACATAGCCTAACAAAACGCGCGGTATCCGCTTCGCGCTACCCTATGAAAAGTCTCTTCCGCTTTCTCTACGAGCTTATCGGCACGCCGCAGCCGTCCTCGGAAATCCCTGTCTACCGCGACGTAATTTTCCCTAACGTTGGTCTGGTCACTATCGGCGTATCCTTAGCGCTGGTGCTGATTTTCTATTACCTCATCAACCGCGCGATGGGTGTAGCCACCTTCAACAAAACTGGCAACTGGGCACTGTTCCTCATCCTGAATGCGCTGATTGCGTTTGGGGTAGTCATCTGGCAAACCAATGCGCAGGCGGTGGCCTCGCACTCTTATATATATTGGTTGGCCACGTTCAACGCGTTCTACGGACTGCTGTGGTTTTTCTTGTTCTCTGTTATTCTGAAAGGCGGCTCGCGCAACGCGAGTACGACACCGTTTTAGAAGGTAAAAACTGAAAAGCTAGCAAACTAGCTTCCCTCCTTTTTTTAAGGAAGAGTTTGGGGTAGTTCAATCGTTGTTTCCTCTGTCATCCTGAGCTTGCGAAGGACCTTTTCAAGTAAGAACGATTGTCGTTCACTGACAAACCTGACGTGAGAAGGTCCTTCGCAAGCTCAGGATGACAGAGGAAACAACTAAACAACATCAGCAACGACGCCAACCACCCCAGTTGCTGCCGACGCGGCAACATCCCCTCCTTAGCGAAGGAGGGGAGCTTCGTTCAACGACTTTCATCCTTATGGCTAAACTCTTTTTATTCGGTATTGGCGGCACGGGCTCCCGCGTCATTCGCTCGCTCACGATGTTGCTGGCGGCGGGCGTAGAGCTGCCCAACTGCGACCGGGTGGTGCCCATCATCATCGACCCCGACGCGCACAACGGCGATATGAACCGTACGGTGGCGCTGCTCAAAAGCTACCAGCAGATCTACAACAGCCTGGGCCAGCGCGACGAAGGGTTTTTTCGCACCAACATCAGCACGCTGAGTAGTATTTCGCAGGACGTGAACGGGTCGGTGAAGGACACGTTTGTGTTCGACTTCGGCGGCATCAACCAGAGCTTCCGGCAGTATTTGCACTACGACCAGTTGTCCGTCGATTCGAAGGCGCTGGTGGAGCTGCTGTTCACCCAGGACAACCTGGAGAGTCCGCTTACCATTGGCTTCCGCGGCTCGCCCAACGTGGGCTCGGTGGTGCTGAACAAGGTGGTGGAGTCGCCGGAGCTGCGCTACTTCGCCGATAACTTCCAGGAGGGCGACCGGGTGTTTTTTGTGTCGAGCATCTTCGGTGGCACGGGCGCGGCAGGCTTCCCGCTGCTGCTTAAAAACCTGAAGGACAACAACACGCGCCTCAGCAACGCCCGCTACCTGCGCGACGCGCCCACCGGCGCCGTAACGGTGATGCCCTACTTCGCCCTGCAATCGGAGGATAATGCCATCATCGAGTCGAACAACTTCCTGACGAAGACCAAGGCGGCGCTCAGCTACTACGAGCACAACCTGCAAGGCCTCGACGCCCTCTACTACCTCGCTGATACACCCGACACGCCCTACGAAAACCAGCCCGGTGGCACGCAGCAGCGCAACAAAGCCCACCTCATTGAGCTGTTGGCAGCCCTGAGTATTGTGGACTTCATGCGCTACCCTACGGCGGAGCTGCGCTCCGGTCCGCACTTCCACGAGTACGGTCTAGAAAGCGACGCGCCTGAAATTCAGTTTGCGCACCTACCCACGGAAACCCGCGAAATCGTGGCCGAGCGCCTCACGCAGCTGCTCTACTTCTCGCGTTACCACAAGCAGCACCTGCCCACCGATAAGGCGCCCTACTTCGATACCCTGAACCTGGACTACGCTCTGCGCAACGAGCCCATCTTCAAGGAACTGAACACCTTCCTGCACAGCCCCGAGATCGGGGTAGACGAGTGGCTAAAGGAACTGGCCCAAAACCGTCGCGCCTTCCGCCCCTTCGACCTCAGCACCGACGACTTCAACGCCATGATTCTCGGCAAACCCGTGGAGAAGAAATGGAACGAGTTCTTTAACAAAGGTCTCAGTCATAACTATTTCCTCAACAAACTCAATGACGCTTCCAAGAGCAATGCCGAGCCGGATAATTTCCGTAAGCTACTGGCGCTGTTCTATGACGTGACGGAGAAGGGGTTTGAGGAGAAGGTGAAGGTGGTGTAACGCGGGTGCGCGGGTGTCCCAGGGTTGAAACCCTGGGCTACGGAGCGGAATAGGAGAGGCTGCAATACAGAACCGCTGCTTAGCCCAGGGTTTCAACCCTTGGAAATAGGAAAATGACTAAATACCATGAGCCACGTCTTCCAATCCTTGTGGGTACATGTAACGTGGGCTACCAAAAACCGGCAGCCGTGGCTCACGTCAGCGTTGAAACCACCTTTATTTTCTCAGTTGCGCACCATTGCCGAAGCCGAAAACATTCGACTGGATTTTCTAAACGGTGTGTATGACCACGTGCATTGTTTGCTGGCGTTACGCACCACAGATCGGCTCGACCTGACTATGCAGCAATTGAAAGGGAAAAGCGCCCGTTGGGTGAATGAGCACCAGCTAACGGAGCACGTATTTGCGTGGCAGAATGGGTACGGTGCTTTTTCCGTGAGCCCGTCGCATGTAGAAAGAGTACGTAATTATATCCGAAACCAGGAAAAACATCATCAAGAACAAGACTACTGGCAGGAAATGGAAATGTTAGAGAGGATGGCACGGGTACCTTAACGTCCCAGGGTTGAA
>NZ_JAHWGL010000015.1 GCF_019334315.1 Hymenobacter profundi | reverse complement strand
CTCACGCGGGAACGAGCCGTTGTTCTGACTGTCGTTCTCACGTGAGAAGGCCCTTCGCTGCGCTCAGGATGACAGACACCTTTTTCAATTCACCACACCACCCTACGCCGTAGTCGGCTGGTTTTCTAGGTCGAATAGCTCCGTGAGGGCGTCTACCAGTTGGTCGGCGTTATCGCGCTTGCAGGCGGCTTTCAGTTGCAACACGTGCTGCTTCAGCACTTTGTTCATCAGAGAGCGGGTCACGTCTTCGAGGCGCTTGGCCTCCTCGGGGCTGGTCTTTTTGAGATGGCGCTCCAGTTCTTCCTGCCGTAGGGTTTCGAGGGCGCCTTTGATTTTCTGGATGATGGGCGATACCATCATTTCCTTGGCCCAGTCGCCTAGGCCAGCAATGCTCTCGGCAATAATGGCGCGCACCTGCGGCACGGCTGCCAAGCGCCGTTCCAGCGCTGCCGACGTCTTGCTGTGAATGGCATCGATGTTATACACCAGCACACCGGGTACCGTTTCTACCTCCGCCTCAATGCTGCGCGGCACCGAGAGGTCGATGAAGAACTTGTAGCTCAGCACATCTAAGTGGGCTACTAGCTCGCGGGTGAAAAACGGCGTGTCGCGGGCAATAGAAGAAATGACCACGTCGGCCTCGCGCAGACTCTGGGTCAGGTTTTCAAAATCAACAACCTTCACGCCGCACTCGGCGGCTAGCTGCTCGGCTTTGTGACGGGTACGGTTGCAGATGGTCACGTCCGAGAATTGACGGCTGTCGCCGAGGTGGCGGCACACGTCGGCGCCAATCTCGCCCAGCCCTACCACCAGCACGCGTGGGTTAGCTACATCAGCAGTCAGTTCCTCTACCAGTTCCAGAGCAGCGTAGGAGGTAGAAGCTGCACCATCGCGGAAGGCAGTTTCCTGCTGCACGCGCTTGTTGGTGAAGAAGATAGTGTGCAGCAATCGGTGCAAAAACGGACCAGCGGCATCAGCATCGGCCGAGTACTGGTAGGCCATTTTCACCTGGTTGCTGATCTGCAAGTCGCCTACCACCTGGGCATCGAGGCCCATGCTCACCTCAAACAAGTGCTGCACGGCGTCTTCGTAGGTGTCCAGAATATCGAAGTAGGGGTAGTAGGCAGCAGCATCGGGAAGCTGCTTGAGCTGCGTCAGGGCCTCGATAATAGCCGGGCTCTGGTCGCGGTCGGCGGCGTAGTAGACTTCGGTACGGTTGCAGGTGCTCAACACCAGCAGGTCCTGCAAGTGCAGGTCGTGGTGGAGCATGTGCAAGAAGCGGCGGCAAGCGGCCTCGTCCAGGGCAATAAGCTCGCGGATTTCCAGCGGCGCTTTTTTATAGGAGAGGCTGACAGCTTTGAACGGGTGGAGCATAGCAGGTACTGACGCGGAGCGTAGGGCGCAAAATTACGGCGCAATTCGATAGATTGAAAACAGCAGGCAGCCAGTAGAGGTTCGGGCGGAAGCAAGTTCTCTGAAAGAAGGGGGTATAGCCCCGCAAAACGGCCTTTTTGAAAAATATTCACCTCTACTAGAGGTACATATTTATTTTATTCTAAACAGCTTACCCGTGCCAAAACGGCTTTATTTGGGCTTTTTGAGGTGCGCACAACTCATAGCACTTCTTTTCTATGGGCTCCGGTGGATGATTTTTGTCAGGTTTTGGTTGGATAACACCGCAGGGGTAGGCCGGCGCGACCCACGGCAACCCCCGTCGAGTTCCTACCTTCGTTGTCTCACCTACCCGGAGCCAGGCTCCATCGCCTTTCCTTGATTCCGATCTACGACCAAAAATCCCGCGGCAAGCTGGTAGTACTGGCCAGCGCACTACTGATTGCAGTGGCTACCGTGCTGTATACCAACATTCTGGTGAGTCGCTTGGCTGAGCGCGAACAGCAGCAGATTGACCTCTATGCTAAGGCGTTGCGCTTCATCATCAACATGGAGGTAGAGGACGCCAACACCACGTTCGTGTTCGACGAAATCATTCAGCTCAACAAAACCATCCCGCTGTTGCTGGTGAACAACGACGGCGACGTGGTGGACTACAAGTTTGTGGACGTGCCCAAGGGGCTGAATGACGAGCAGCGCCAGGTATTCCTGAAAAAGCAGGTGCTGGAGATGAAGGAAAAGCACCCGCCCATCGTAATTGAGCTGGGAGCAGGCTTGCGCAACTATCTGTATTACAAAAATTCCGCTCTGCTCGATCGTTTGCAAACCTACCCTTTGGTACAGTTGGCGGTAGTGAGTTGTCTGGCCGTTATTGCCTACTTCTCGTTCAGCTCGTCGCGGCGGGCCGAGCAAAACCGGGTATGGGTAGGCTTAGCCAAGGAAACGGCTCACCAGCTGGGTACGCCCCTAAGCAGCCTGGTAGGCTGGCAGGCCTACCTGCGCGAGTCGGAACGTTTTAAGGACGAGCCGATTGTGGAGGAGCTCGGCAAGGATATCCGGCGGCTGGAAATTATTACGGAGCGCTTCAGCAACATCGGCTCGGTGCCGGTGCTCAAGGACGAGAACATTCTGATGGTGACGCAAAACGCCATTGCCTACCTCCAGAGCCGGGTGTCGCGCAAGGTCACGTTCACCATTACTACCTCCCTACCCACCGATATACCTGCCCAGGTAAACGTGCCACTGTTTGATTGGGTGGTAGAAAACATCTGCAAAAACGCCGTGGATGCCATGGATGGCCGGGGCAGCATCCACATTCACCTGCGCCGGCCGGTGCGCAGCAAAAACCAGATTGCCATCGATATCACGGACACGGGCAAGGGCATTCCTAAGCACAAGATGGCCTCGGTGTTCCTACCCGGCTACACCACCAAAAAGCGCGGTTGGGGCCTGGGTCTGGCGCTGGCCAAGCGCATCATCGAGAACTATCACAAAGGCAAGCTCTTCGTGAAGTGGTCGGAGGTAGGGAAAGGCACTACCTTCCGCATTGTGCTGAATGGGTAGTAGATAGTGAAGTTGTGAGTGGTGAATAATAAAAGCGTGTCATCCTAAGCGCAGCAAAGGACCTGCTCACGCACGAACTATTATTATGGTGGTCGTTCATGCGTGAGCAGGTCCTTTGCTGCGCTTAGGATGACATGTGTTTTCACTCAATCATTCTGCCGCTCCGTCACTCCGTCACTTGCGTTAGCTACTGCCTCTTTCACCTTTTGCTTTTCCTTGCGGTTGGTGATTTCGACGTAGCTGCGGCCCGTGACGGACTTGCCGTAGTGCGTGCCCGATACGCGACACATGCCTTCCCAATAATTCATCTTTACGCCGGGTAGGAGCTTGATACTCAACTCCTGATCTTGCATCACGGGCTCTACTACCAAGTCATAACCCTGGCTGGGGATGCGTACGCGCCACTTGCTGGGGTAGGTTTTGTGGGAGTGCGGGCTGGTCCATTCGGCCAGGGTTTCCAACTCAAAATCGGCCTCGTCGAGGTGGGTGTTCTGCGCGGTGGCCGAGTAGTGCGAGCCACCGCCTACCGATTCGCCAGTGGCGCGGTTGAATAATTGATAGAGCATCAAATCCTCCTTGGGTTCGTTGAGTTGAATGCTGAACCAGTCCCAGCCGGCATCTTTGGCCATCACGGAGTTGCAATTCCATTGACGGTCGTACCACAGCTCGCCTTCTACCTCGTGCAGCTGGCCATTCACCTCCATGGTACCGGTGGCCGTCAGGCGCGGGTAGCTATAGTAGCCGGCCGTGGCCTTGCCGCCGTAGTTCTCGTAGCCGGTGCCACTGTGCAGCAGCACAGGCTTAGCGGGGGTAGTGGTGAGGTTGATGGCAGTACCGGCGTGCCGGGCCATACGGGCCTGCAAGTGGTAGCGGCCCTCCTGGCCCGTGAGCTGCCACTGCTGGGCCTTCTTCTGCATAGAAAGGCCGATGGGTAGGGTAGGGGCCAGCAGCTTAGGCAGGCGGCGCACCTTATAATCGTAGCGAAACTGCTGGACCTTGGGGTCCGTCACGGCAAAGTTGACCATCTGCCAGTCCTGCTTACCATTCATGTTGAAGTGGAAAAACACGTACTCGGTACCGAACTCCTCGCCGGTTTTCTTATCGCGCAGATGGCCCGTGAAATACCACCATTCCAGAGAATTACGCTCGTGCGGGGCTTCTTCCTGGGGCAGTTGGGCGGTTTTGGTGAAAACGTCGTAGCGGTTGGTAGGCTTCACGGCGCAGCCAGACAGTGTGCCGAGTAATAGGAGGGTAGCGAGCAGCAGGTTCTTCATCCCCGCATAAAGGATTTTTCGGGGGAAAAGGTTTGGTGAAACAGAACTTTACTACCGCCGAAACGGCCGCGTCACACGCTGCCACAAGGATGGTGAATGGGTTGGAGTTGAATAGGAAGGTATCATTCCCATTATGATCGTGCGCACTACCTCAATGTCGGCTTCTAGAGCAATATTGAGCGATTTATTAGGGATAGCGCTAAACAGTCCGCTTTTGTAGCCTAGGGCTGATACCACCAATACCTCAGAGGACAGCTGGGTTCCTGGCGGTATTCGTAACTCAAAGTACCCAGTTGAGTCAGCTGTTGTAGTCAAGGAAGTTTTCTGCAATAGGATGATTGCCCCTGGAATCACATCAGCACTGCCTACATGACGAACCCGGCCCCGAAAGAATAAGGTATCAGATGTGCTAACCGTCTGCTCCCGCTGCTCCGTGGGCGCCTGCGCCCGCACGGCCGGCGCAGCCACTTCGCGTAGGCTCCACACCGCCACGGCTGCCGCCAGCCATGCCCGCCACCGCGAAACCGCAGTAGCTGCTACCGTGGGCCGCAACGGCCGCCCAAGCTGTCCGGCCCGGAACCGACCACAGGTAGGTTGCCCGGTGCGTTGGCTGAGGTAGGCCAGCAGCTCGGCATCCGTAAACTGCGTGAAATCGACGACCACAGTCTGGCAGGCGGCGCAGTGGCGGCCTTGGGCGGTGGGCGTCATCTGCTGCCAATTTTCGTGGCAAGGGGTAGGGATGGTGATAGTGGGCGTGGGCATAGGGTATAAGATGTAGTATACAGCCGGCTCTGGTTCCCAGAGTTTCAGCCCTGGCAATTATAAGATGCCGCCCGCCGCTGAATTCCACACGCGCTGTCAAAAATTCTTTTTGTCTTGAGGATCAATCTGGTCTGGGCTGTCGCGCCGCGTCCGCCGCATTTATTCAGTATCTTTTGCCCTCCAAAACCGATTCTACCGCATTGCCTACTCCGCTACCTCCAACGCGCACTGCCGGCCTGTTCCGGCGCAAAAGTATTGCCCAACTTCAGTCAAACCCGCCTGCCGATGCCCACGCTGGGGTAGGCGGCGAGCAGGAAGGCCACTTAGAGCGCCACCTCTCCGTGCGCGACCTCACGGCCCTGGGTATTGCCGCCGTTATTGGCGCTGGTATCTTTAGCACCATCGGCAACGCCTCGCACGACGGCGGCCCGGCCGTGTCGCTGCTGTTCGTGTTCACCGCCATTGCCTGCGCGTTTTCGGCGCTGTGCTACGCGCAGTTTGCGGCTACCATTCCGGTATCGGGCTCGGCCTATACCTACGCCTACGCCTCGTTTGGGGAGCTGGCCGCCTGGATTATTGGCTGGGCCTTGATCATGGAATACGCCGTGGGTAACATTGTAGTAGCCATTTCGTGGTCTGATTACTTTACGGGTTTGCTGGATGGCGTAGGACTGCATATTCCTGATTATCTGACCTTAGGAACCCAAAGTGCCTATGCCGGCTACCACGCCGTGCTAGACCTGATGCTGGCCGGCCGGCCGCTCACCGAAGCCACTGCGGCCCAGCAGGAAGCCTACCGTATCTGGAGCACCGCGCCTACCTTGTTCGGCGATTTCAAGCTGGTCTGCGACCTGCCCGCCTTCATCATCACGGTGCTCGTGACAGCGTTGGTGTACATCGGCATCAAGGAATCAAAAACGGCTTCTAACTTATTGGTATTGTTGAAGCTGGCCGTGGTAGGGGTAGTAATTGTGGTAGGCGCGTTTTATGTAAAAACCGCCAACTGGACGCCCTTCGCGCCCAACGGCATCGGCGGCGTGCTGAAAGGTGTGTCGGCTGTGTTCTTCGCCTACATTGGTTTCGATGCTATCAGCACTACTGCCGAGGAGTGCAAGAACCCCCAGCGCGACCTGCCCCGCGCCATGATCTACGCCCTAGTGATTTGCACCATTCTCTACGTGGTGATTACGCTGGTGCTCACCGGCATGGTGAGCTACACCGAGCTAGGGGTAGGCGACCCGCTCTCCTTCGTGTTCAAGCAGGTAGGCGTAGACTGGCTGGCGGGCGTGGTGGCCGTGTCGGCGGTGTTTGCCATGACCTCCGTGCTGCTGGTGTTTCAAATCGGGCAGCCGCGTATTTGGCTGACCATGAGCCGCGACGGGCTGCTGCCGCCGGTGTTTGCGCGGGTGCACCCTAAGTTTCACACGCCCTCGTTCAGCACCATCGTCACGGGTTTGTTTGTGGGCGTGCCGGCCCTGCTGCTCAACATGGATCTGGTGATTGACCTGACCAGTATCGGTACGCTGTTCGCATTTGCGCTGGTGTGCGGCGGTATCCTCATCATCGACCCGCACGGCCAATCCGATGCTCGCTTTAAGGTGCCCTACCTCAGTGGACGCTATGCCGTGGGGCTGATTTTGCTGGCCGCCGCCGTGGGCCTGTGGCAGTACAACCAAGCGGCTATCAACGAGTTTTGGGGTGCCGTAACCAGCGGCGAGTACGAGCAGTTCCGCCACCAGATTCCCATGGTTGTATTCCTGCTGTTCTGCGTGGGGCTGACGGTGGTTTCCTTCACTAAACGCCTGTCGCTGCTGCCGGTGCTAGGGCTGCTCACCAACTTGTATTTGATGACCCAGCTCGGCATCAGCAACTGGATGCTGTTCTTTGGCTGGCTGATTATCGGGTTGGCTATCTACTTCGGCTACAGCAACAAGCACAGTAAACTGAACACGCGGGTAGGGTAGCCCGGCGCCTCTATCGTGTCGTCCGCTGACTTTTCTCTGGCTAAACGGCTCCACGCCTCCCGCGAGGAGCTGCTCGACCTGAGCTTGCACAATCCGCTGCTCAACTTCCGGGTAGCCAAAGCGCGGGGCGTACAGGTGGTACGCGAGCAGTCGGTGGCAGTGTACAACGTGTTGGTACGCCAAGGCAAGGCCATGTACTTTCTGGCCGATTCTACTCCATTCCATAGGCAAGAAGATACAGCATCAAATGCGGCAACTACTGCCGCATTTGATGCTGAAAGGGAACCGCTGGTTACCATATCCACAACAGCGCTTTCCGATAACAAGCTCCAAACTGCCGAGCCGCTGGCAAAGCTGGAAGCGCGCTTGCTCAACACCTATTACACAGCCCGCACCAGCCTGGAAGAGCAGGGCGTGAATATCCTGTACCTGGCCCTGGGTAGCCTCACGTGGTACGAATCGGCTGGCAGCGAGGAGGCGCGCCGGGCGCCGCTGGTGCTGGTGCCGGTGCTGCTGGAGCGGGGCACTGTGGCCGAGCGGTTTAGGCTGCGCTATACCGGGGCGGAGGTGGAAGGCAACCTGTCGTTGCAAGCCAAGCTGAAAGCCACCTTCGGCCTGGGGCTGCCCCTACCCGAACCAGAGGGCGAAGGCGGTTTGAACGAATATTATACTGCTGTGCAGGAGGCTGTAGCGTCCCTAAGTCGCTGGCAAGTAGATTCTAATGATATTGCGCTAGGTTTCTTCTCCTTTGGGAAGCTCATGCTCTACCGCGACTTAGACCCGGCCACTTGGCCGGCCAATGCCTCCCTACTCGACCACTCGGCCATTGAGGCGCTGCTCGGTTCAGAAGGCTTCCGCGACCCGGCACCTACCCTCGGCGAAACCGCTTTTCTGGATACCGAGAGTCCGGCCGCCGAGCTGCACCAGGTGCTCGATGTCGACTCCTCGCAGCTGCTGGCGCTGCTGACCGTGCACGAGGGCCGCAACCTTGTGATTCAGGGGCCGCCCGGCACGGGCAAGTCGCAGACCATTGCCAACCTGCTGGCCGAGGCCATTGGGGCAGGTAAGAAAGTGCTGTTTGTAGCCGAAAAAATGGCCGCGCTGGAAGTTGTAAAGCGTCGCCTGGATGGCCTGGGGCTAGGCGTGGCCTGCCTGGAGCTACACAGCCACAAAGCCAATAAAAAGACGCTGCACAACGAGCTGAAAGCGACGCTGGCGCTAGGCCGACCTACTACGGACGCCCATGTGGAAGACCAAATGGCGCAGTTGCCGCGCTACCGCCAACAGCTCAGCGACTACGCCCTGACCGTGAACACGCCCATTGGCCGGAGTCGGCGCACCGCGCAGCAGGTAACCGGCGAGCTGCTGAGCCTGCAAGAGGAGCAGGGAAGTGCAGCGCTGCTCCGCCTACCCTTCACCCAACTCATTACTTGGACCGATGCCGACGCCGCCCACGCTGAGGCCCTAGCCGCCCGGCTACAGGCCACGCTGCAAAAAATCGGCGCGCCTAAACAGCTACTCTTTTGGGGTAGCGCGTTGACATTGCTACTGCCCCCCGACCAAACGGCGCTAACAGCCCACCTGCACGCCGCGCACGCGGCCGTAACGGCTCTGCAAACCGCCGCCGAAGCCCTGGCGCACCACCTGGGCCTACCCGCCCCCCCCGACCGCGCCATTGCCGAAGCGCTGCTGCCCAGTGCCCGCCACTCGCAACTTGCCCCACCACTTGCCGAGGCCGCCGTGGCCGATCCTGCCTGGGGCAAGCAGTACAGCCGCTTGGCAGCCGCATTTCAGGTCGGCGAGAAGCAGCACCAGCTACATCAGCAATATGATGCCCAGCTACTCCCCGAAGCTTGGCAGCAAGAGCTGCTAGCCGAGCGGGCAGCCCTACTCCAATACGGAGACAAGTGGTGGAAATTTCTGAACAGTGACTACCGCCACGCCCGCAAGCGGCTGCAAAGCCTATGGCAAGCGCCCCTACCCACCGAGGCCGCCGACGTAGTAGCCGCGCTGGACGCCATTCGCGAAGCTGCCCGCCACGCGCAAACACTGGCGGAAGCGGAGCCACTACTTCAAACGCTGTTTGGGTCGATGTGGCAGGGACAGCATTCCGATTGGCGTACCCTGCGCAAGGTGCAGGAGTACTTGACCTTGACGCACCAGCGTATTACGCGCAAGGAGTTGCCGCCCGCGTTGCTAGCCTACCTGACTGCCGGTTCGACGCCGGCGGAGTCGAACCAAGAAAGCCTCGGGCCGCTTACGCAGAAAGTGGAAGCGGCCCTGGTGCAGCAGCGTAGCGCCGTGCAAGCAGTGGTTGATGGCTTGCAGTTGGATGAAGTGCGCCGCTTCGGCCCCGCTGGGCGGCTGCAATTTCAGCCCTTTGACGATCAACTACGCACACTAGCCGCCTGGGCGGCCGATCTACCGGCTTTGCAGCTCACGGCGGAATGGAACAACGTAGCCGCCGCCGTGGAAGCCGAGCAACTACCTGAGCTGCTGCATGCAGCCGAAAACTGGCCTGAGGCGGGGCAGCTACTAGCAGCGGCAGTGCGCCAAACGTGGTTGGAATACCTGCAAAAAAGTGCCTACGAGCAACACCCCGCCCTACGGCAGTTCGAGCGGGCCGGGCACGAGGAGGTAGCCGCCCGCTTCCGCCAGGCCGACCGCGACTCGCTCTACCACCATCGGGTGCGGGCCGTGCGCCGGCACTACGAGCAGTTGCCCCATCAGCAAGCCGGGGGGCAGATGTTGGTGCTCAAAAACGAGTTTGCCAAAAAAGCCCGCCACCTACCCCTGCGCCAGCTAATGGAGCGGGCCGGGCAGGCTGTGCAGGCCATCAAACCGGTGTTTATGATGTCGCCGCTGTCGGTGGCTAGCTTTCTGCCACCGGGCGCGGTGGAGTTTGATATAGTGGTGTTCGATGAGGCCAGCCAGGTGAAGCCGGTGGAGGCGCTGGGCGCCATTGCCCGCGGGCGGCAGCTGGTAGTAGTCGGCGACTCGAAGCAGCTGCCGCCTACCTCGTTCTTCGACTCGCTCACCAACGCTGGTGAAGAATCCGACGAGGATAATGTGACGGCTGATATTCAGAGCATTATAGACCTGTGCAAGGCCCGCCAAATGCCCGAGCAGATGCTGCGCTGGCACTACCGCAGCCGGCATGAGTCACTGATTGCGGCCTCCAACCACTTGTTCTACGACGATAAGCTGGTGGTTTTTCCGAGCCTTAGCGACAAAGGCAAGTTGGGCTTGGTCTACCACTACTTATCCACAACGTACTACGAGCGAGGTACTACGCGCACGAATCCGCGGGAAGCCGCGGCCGTAGCCGCCGCCGTGCTGCACCACGCCCGCACCACACCCCAGCTCACGTTGGGTGTCGTCGCCTTCAGCGTGGCCCAGCGCCAGGCCATTCAGGATGCGTTGGAAGCATTGCGCCACCAGCACCCCGAAACCGAGGGGTTTTTCAGCGGACATCCGTATGAACCCTTTTTCGTGAAGAACCTGGAAAACGTGCAGGGCGACGAACGCGACGTTATCCTGATTAGCCTGGGCTACGGCCGTACCAAGGAAGGCTACCTCGCCATGAACTTTGGCCCTCTGAATGGCGAAGGGGGTGAGCGACGCCTCAATGTGCTGATTACCCGCGCCAAACAGCGCTGCGAAATCTTCACCAATCTCACGGCCGACGACCTCAACCTCAGCCGCACGCAGGCGAAAGGCATAGCGGCGCTCAAGACGTTTCTCCACTTCGCCCAGCACGGCCACCTCAACCCCAGCAAGGAAACCGGCCTTGCGCTAGAAGCACCCTTCGAGGAGGCGGTGCATCGTGCTCTCACGGCGCGAGGCTATCAAGTGCGTCCGCAGCTTGGTAGCGCAGGTTTCTACCTCGACCTAGCTGTAGTGGACCCCGACCAGCCCAACCGCTACCTACTAGGTATTGTGTGCGATGGGGCTATGTATCACGCTGCCCGCTCGGCCCGCGACCGGGACCGGCTACGCCAGCAAGTGCTAGAGGCTATGGGCTGGCGCCTGCACCGCATTTGGAGCACCGACTGGTTTCGCAACCCGCAACGAGCATTGGAGCGCGTAGTAGCTGCCATCGAGAAAGCCCGCCACCAGCCTACCCTTGATGAACCCAGCGAGCCGGAAGAGGTGCCGCTGACCAAAGAAACCACAACGCCCGTCACTATTGAGCGCGAAGAGTTGGGGCCTTCCGTTCTGGCTGTTCCGTACCAGGTGGCGCAGTTGCCTGCCGCCGTTGGGCACCGCGAGTTGCACCAGCACAGTCTGGGCCAACTGGCTAACTGGTTGGCGCAGGTGGTACGCATCGAAAGCCCGATTCACGTGGACGAGGCCACGCGGCGGCTGGCCCAGGCCAGCGGCGCCACGCAGGTAGGCGCCCGTATGCGCAAAGCGGGTAGGGCCGCTGCCACGCTGGCCGCTAACCTGCATCACCTGCGCCAGCAGGGCGACTTTCTGTGGGAAAACACCATGCAAACGCCACCTCTGCGCGACCGGAGCAACCTGCCCGCCATTTCCCGTAAGCTGTCGTTGCTTGCCCCAGAAGAGCTGGCCCATGCCATATGCACCATCATCGCGCATAGCTTCGCCCTACCCCGCGAAGCCGTGTACCTGCCTACCGTGCGCCTGCTCGGCTTCAATCGGTTATCGGATGAGATGCGCCAGCAAGTAGATGGGGCCGTGCAGCACCTGCTGACCCAAGGCGAATTGGTGGAGGTAAATGGCGTGCTGAGGAAAAACTAGCACGAACTCTGCGAGCCTCTGCGCCTACCTCTGCGAGAAATCATCCGTGCACATGAACGCCCTACCTCCCGGCGAAACGCTTTTCGTCACCTTTCGCCTGGCTGGCTCCCTGTGCCACGCCATGGGCCGCCAGCTACACGCTGATTTGCAGACGAATATGGAGTTGTCCCGCGCCGGCGGCCTCACCGACGAACAGCAGCAGCTCGCTCACCAACGCGCCCAGAAGCGCTTCTTCGCGCAGCTTGATGCCGAGCTGGACCGTGCGGAGGTAGGCCCTACCTACCTGGAAAAGGAAAAGCTAGCCGAAATAGTAGCCGGCGAGCTGCTAATGCTGGAGGAGCAAGGTTTTTGGGCGCTGGCTTTTGTGGTGCTGCCCAACCACGTGCACGCCGTGCTGCACCTACCGGCGGGCAGTGGTCTGTCGATATATAAGAGCCTGAAGCTGCTACACCAGCGTACCGCGACCCAGTGCCGCCGCCACCTGCGCCATCAGCTCCCACCCGAGGCTGATTTCTGGCAAATCGGTTCTTACGAATACCCTGTGCAGGACGCTGATGAACTGACCCGCATCCTCGCCTATGTGCAGCACCACGCCCAGCGTTTGCGCCTCCCCCCGCGCTTCCACGACTGGCCGTATGTTTATGAAATGGTGAAGTGGTGAATACGCGTGTCATCCTGAGCGGAGCGAAGGACCTTATGCCCGTTGAACGAGTCGTTGGTACGTCTGTCGTTCTTGCGTGATAAGGTCCTTCGCTCCGCTCAGGATGACAATCGTATTCACAAACTCACAACTTCACCATTTCACCTCGCCCGGTGGATAATCGCCACGCTCACCAGAATAATCACCATGCCCAGCACGTGCCACAGGTTGAACGACTCGCCATCGAGCACGCCCCAACCTAGCGCTACAACGGGTATCAGATAGGTATTCGAAGACGCGAAGAGCGCCGTGGATTGGTGGATGAGCTTGTTGAACAGCACCATCGCTACGGCCGTGCTGAGGGTAGCAAGTAGAGCGATATAGCCAAAGGCAGTCCAGGCACCTGGTGCCGTAGCTAACTTATGCAGAAAATCGGTGCCCAGTAGTAGAAATACCACGGCAGGCCCACCGATGAACAGCAGCAGCAAACCCGTAACGGCCACCGGCGGAATGCCTTGCAAATGGTGCTTGATCACGTTGACGCTCACCCCATAGCCAATGGTAGCCAGCACGATATAAAGTCCATACCACGCATTGCCCTCCCCGGCCGGAGTAGCCGCGCCACCGCTGCCACCTAGCACCATCAGCACCACCGTGCCCGCTAGGCCCAGCCCGATGCCCAGCACCCGCAGCCCCGTGAGGCGCTGCCCAAAAAACAGCGCGCCCACTACCAGCGTGAACACCGCCGTGAGGGCATTGAGCACACCCGCCAGCCCCGAAGCCAGCCGCGTTTCGGCGTAGGCAAACAGGAAAGCGGGAATGAGCGTGCCTACCACACCGCTCAGCAGCAACCACTTGAAGCGCGACTTCTCTACCTTGCCCACATGCCGCAGCGCAAAGGGTAGGAGCAGGAGCGCAGCCACCGTCACGCGCGTAGCACCCAGCTCTAGCGGCGAAAACACCGCTAAGCCCTTCTTCATCAAGATAAAGGAGGTGCCCCAAATAGCGGCCAGCACCAGCAACAGTACCCACGCCGAAAGCGGAATAGGCGGCTCCGGCGATTGGGTAGCAGGTGGGGCCGGGGCGGCTATGGTGGCGGGTGGGGTAGGGGAGGGCATATACAGGGAAAGAGTGTCATCCTGAGCGCAACGCAGTGGAGCGAAGGACCTTATAACAGTAGAATAAGCAGGCAGTAGATACTATCTGCTGCAAGTCGTTCCACGTAATAAGGTCCTTCGCTCCACTGCGTTGCGCTCAGGATGACAGAAGCGAAAAATACTACCCCACCAAAACCGGCTCGGCGGCAATGATTTCGTCCATGATGGCGCGTACTTCGTCGGGCTCGTTGGTGTCTACTAGGCGGGTGCGCCACTGCTTGGCACCTTCCAGGCCGCGGAAATACTGGGCGTAGTGGCGGCGCATTTCAAAGATGCCGGCGCGTTGGCCTTTCCATTCCAGGCTTTTCTCGAAGTGCATGCGGCACATGGCCACGCGCTCCTCCACGGTAGGCGGCGCCATCAACTCGCCGGTGGCAATGTAGTGCTTGATTTCGCGGAAAATCCAGGGGTAGCCGATGCTGGCGCGGCCAATCATCACGCCGTCCACGCCGTAGCGGTTTTTGTACTCCACAGCTTTTTGGGGCGAGTCGATGTCGCCGTTGCCGAAGATGGGAATCTTAATGCGCGGGTTATTCTTGATTTTGCCGATCAACTCCCAATCAGCCTCACCCTTATACATCTGCACGCGGGTGCGGCCGTGGATGGTGAGGGCTTCAATGCCAATGTCCTGTAGGCGCTCGGCCACGTCCTCCACGTTCTTGGTAGTGTCGTCCCAGCCCAGGCGGGTTTTCACCGTCACGGGTAGGGGTGTGTTGCGCACCACGGCCGCCGTCATTTCCACCATCTTGGGAATGTCGCGGAGCAGGGCGGCGCCGGCACCGCGGCAGGCTACCTGCTTCACGGGGCAGCCGTAGTTGATGTCGATGAGATCGGGGCCGGCGTGGGTGCTGATGCGGGCACACTCGCCCATGGTATCCACATCGGAGCCAAAGAGCTGAATGCCAATAGGCCGCTCATAATCGAACACGTCCAGCTTCTGCCGGCTCTTGGCCGCGTCGCGTATCAGACCTTCCGACGAGATAAACTCCGTATACATCAAATCGGCCCCATTGGCTTTGCACACGGCCCGGAATGGCGGGTCCGATACGTCCTCCATGGGGGCGAGCAGTAAGGGAAAGTCAGGAAGGGCAAGGTCGCGAATGTGTACCACGGCAGCTATAACAGGATTTTGCGCAAATTTACGACTATTAGGATTGTAGGGGCACCTTGCAGGCGCCTATCGTTGCGCGATGGAGGCAAAGTGGCCACCGTCGTGCACTAAAAAACGTTCAACGACGGGTGCCTGCACGGCACCCCTACGACTTCCAGACCCCCAACTGCTATGAAAGGTTTCCTACCCAACCGTTTGCCGCCCATTGCCAACCTGATTCTGCTGGTAGTCTTACTGTTTGTGGGCTTCTGCGTGGCGTGGTTTTTCATTGCCTCGGTCAGCAACCTGGCGTTTGGCATCAACTTTCAACAGATCGGCAACGTGATGCAGCAGCCAGAGCGCTACCCCCAAGGGTGGGCACTGTCGATGTTTGCGCAAGGGTTGGTGCTCTTTCTGAGCTTTGCGGGGGCAGCGCTGGCGCTAGTGAAGCTCACCGGGTATCATGTCGCCGAGTACTTTGCCCCGCGCCGCCCGGTGCCCGGCGTGTGGCTGCTGATGGCCGCACTACTGGTCATTGCCAGCCTACCCCTCATGACGACCCTCATTGCCTGGAATGCCCAGGTGCACCTGCCCGATGCGCTGCACGGCGTAGAGGTATGGGCAAAGGAGAAGGAAGATCAGGCGCAGGCCCTCACCAAAGCCCTCACCAATTTCAACTCGCCGCTGCGCTTCTGGATAGGCGTGCTGGTTATTGCCATAGTGCCGGCCATCAGCGAGGAACTGGTATTTCGAGGGGTGATACAGCGCAATTTGGTGCAGAGTTTCGCATCGCGGCACGTGGGCGTGTGGGCGGCGGCCTTCATCTTCAGTGCCATTCACTTGCAGTTCTTTGGGTTCGTGCCTCGCTTTGTGCTGGGGCTGCTTCTGGGGTATTTGTATGAGTGGAGCGGCAATATTCTGGTGCCTATGGCGGCGCACTTCACCCAAAACTTCACCCAGCTACTCCTACTCTACTGGCAGCAAAACCAGTGGGTGAGCCCCGAGCTGGATCCTGATGCTAACGAGGCCATGCCCTGGCCCTGGGTGCTGTCTTCCCTGCTCGTCACAGCAGGCCTACTGTACTGGCTACACGAGCACCTCACCACCGAAACCGGCCCTACCCAACTGCGTACGCTGGGGGGCAAGGGCGTAGCGGCTAGCGCGCCGGAAACTGCCGTTGTTCCCGCCGCCCGCACTCTGGGCCGCGATGGCGTAGACGTAGGCCGATTCCGCGACTAGTACATCTTCCGGATATTCGTTACGCGCTATTCTCGCGCATTATTCTTGCTTAGCCGACGGCTATTCTCTCCCTTACCTCTCCCTACCCTTGGCCGACGCTACCCCTTCTCCCACCAACCCCACCGGCAAAAAACCGATGTCCAACCTCACGCAACGCATCCTGTACGGTGTGTTGGGGGCCGTGGCATTGCTGTTCAGCATCTGGTACAGCGCCTGGACGTTTGCCATGTTCTTCGGGCTGGTGCAAATGCGGATGCTGTGGGAATTTTACCGCATGATGCGCAAAGCGGGCTACAAGCCGGCGGCGCTGTTGGGCGGTGGTATCAGCTTGATGCTCTTTGGTGCTATCTACTTAGTAGCTGATGCACATCATTACACCGCATCTCATGCTGATGGGAACGTAAGAGATATAATTCTGGCTATCCAGATAGGAAAAGTTGCGCAAAACGTTCTATTAGGATTAGCTATACTGCTGCCTACCATTCTGATTCTACGTGAGATGTATTCGTGGCCGCGTAAGAATGAGTTAGCCCCGTTTGCCAACGTAGGGGTAGCCCTACTGGGTTTGCTCTACGTGAGCCTACCCATGAGCCTGCTGAACGTATTGGCCTTCAGCGATAAGGGCTACGATTACCGTCGCATCTTCGGCCTGTTGCTGCTGGTGTGGTGCTCCGATATTGGCGCATACGCGGCTGGCAAGACCTTTGGCAAGCACAAACTGGCGCCCAGTATTTCGCCCGGCAAAACATGGGAGGGCGCCATTGGTGGCTTTCTGCTGACACTGGGTATGGGCTGGGCGCTGGGCTTTCTGCTACCCGAAATGCCGCTGCCTACTCGCCTGGTGGCCGCCGCCGTGGTAGCCATATTCGGGCCGCTGGGTGATTTGGCCGAGTCCATGCTCAAGCGCAGCGTGGATGTGAAGGATTCCGGCCGCATTATGCCCGGCCACGGCGGCCTACTTGACCGGTTCGATGCCTTCTTATTCGTGGTACCCGTATTAGTAGTAGTGCAGCTACTATTTGGGTAAGACCGTATTACGCAAAGTGCCGCCCGAAATGGTTTGCAGCCAGTTCGGGCGGCACTTTGCGTATCTCTTTTACAGCTTCATCATTCCGCTACCTTTGCGGCCTTATTGTTGCCCCGTGTCGTCTCAGCCCCCAGCAACGAGGCGTCACGTTTTCCTACCCACCCACCCTTTTTCCCCACCCCCCATGGCAGTTCTGACCACGGTGTACAAAGAGCCGGCCCCGATTGTGGACCGCGAAAATCCGCTTGAGTCCATGATGTCGCGCTTCAACGTAGCGGCCAATATCCTCGGGCTCGACGAACAAACTTATAACGTGCTGAAAGCGCCTGATAAGCAGGTGATTGTCAGTATCCCTGTCACGATGGATAACGGACAGGTGCGCGTGTTTGAAGGCTACCGCGTGGTGCACAACACCATTCTGGGTCCCAGCAAAGGCGGCATCCGCTACGACATGCACGTGCACCTTGATGAGGTGAAGGCCCTGGCCGCCTGGATGACCTGGAAATGCGCCGTGGTAGACATTCCGTATGGTGGTGCCAAAGGCGGTATCATCTGCGACCCGACTACCATGAGCGCCGGCGAAATCGAGCGCCTCACCCGCGGCTACACGCTGGCCCTGAAAGACGTTTTCGGCCCCGATAAAGACATTCCAGCCCCCGATATGGGCACTGGCCCCCGCGAAATGGCTTGGCTGATGGACGAATACTCCAAGACCTCCGGCAAAACCTCGCCGGCCGTGGTTACGGGCAAGCCCCTGGTGCTGGGTGGCTCGTTGGGTAGGGTAGAGGCCACCGGCCGTGGCGTAATGGTATCGGCTGTTGCAGCACTGAGTAAGCTGGGCATGAAGCCCGAAAACACCACCGCCGTTGTGCAGGGTTTCGGCAACGTTGGCTCGTGGGCCGCGAAGCTGCTCAACGAGAAAGGCGTGAAAATCAAAGGTGTAAGCGACATCAGCGGCGCCTATTGGAATGAAGACGGCATCGACATCGACGAGGCCATTGCCTACAAAAACGCGCACAATGGTCGTTTGGCAGGCTTCACGGGCGCTACCCCTATGGACCCCGATGACTTGCTAATTTCGGATGTAGATATGCTGGTGCCTGCCGCCGTAGAGGACGTCATCACCGAGCACAACGCCCACGATATCAAGGCCAAGTTGATTGTGGAAGGCGCCAACGGCCCTACTTCCGCCTCCGCCGACCCCATTATCAATGAGAAAGGAATCTTGGTAGTACCCGATATTCTGGCCAACTCCGGCGGCGTCACGGTTTCCTACTTCGAGTGGATTCAGAACCGCCAGGGCTACAAGTGGAGCGAGCAGATGGTGATTGAACGCGCCAGCCGCATCATGACCGAAGCCTTCGAAAAAGTATACGCCGTGGCGCAGAAGCACGAAGTACCCATGCGTATTGCAGCCTACGTGGTAGCCATTGACAAGGTAGCGCAAACGTATAAATTCCGCGGCGCGTACTAAGGTATAGCCGTTTAAAACCAGAACGTCATTCCGAACTAGTCGAGGAATCTCGCGTGCTGAGGTAGGATACTATCTTTTGTCAGCGCGCGAGATTCCTCGACCAGTTCGGAATGACGTTCTGGTTTTAAGTTTTCTTGCTTGAGTAGCCTCTACGAATAGAGACGCAACCTTCGACGACGCGCCGCCGTCCCTATAGCCACACGTTTATATTTGTGTGTAAGAATAGCCCGGACCACTTCGGTCGGGCTATCTTTGTGAAGGATTTAGCCTATTTTGCCTCATTCTCTCGTTTTCCACCCAAAACACCCGCTGCCCGCCTTTATTGGTCTACTGACGCCGACGCTGCGAAATCAGGCCAATCTGCAAAATCTGCGATGATATGAAGATTCACAAAGAAGGACGACGCATACTATTCTTCACCTTGTTGGCCTTGCTGGCCGTCAACCTGTTGCTCTTCCGCGTGAACGAGCGTCACCTGCTGTTCAACCAGATTTTTGCGGGTATCTCCGTTATTGTATTCCTGTTGCTGCTGCAATTCTTCCGCAGCCCCTTCCGCAACTTGCTCACCCACGAAGACCTACTCATTGCTCCCGCCGACGGCAAGGTAGTGGTGATTGAGGACGTGCACGAGGGCGAGTACTTCGACGACATGCGCAAGCAAATCAGCATTTTCATGTCGCCCATCAACGTGCACATCACCCGCAATCCTATTTCGGGCATCGTGCGCTACTTCCGCTACCACCCCGGCAACTACTTGGTGGCGTGGCACCCCAAGAGCAGCACCAAAAACGAGCGTACCACCGTGGTGGTAGAGTCCGATGCCGGACCGTTTGTGCTGTTCCGGCAGATTGCGGGCGCCATGGCCCGCCGCATTGTATGGTACGTGAACGAAGGCGATGAGGTAAACCAGGGCGAGGAGTTCGGCTTCATCAAGTTCGGCTCCCGCGTCGACATCTTCGTGCCGCTGGATACGGAGCTGAAGGTAGGGCTGGGCGAAAAGGTGAAAGGCGGCCAAACGGTCATTGCGCAATTGAAGGTAGCGCAGCCGGGCTTGTTTAGCTAACGCGTAGAACGCCATGCTGAGCCTGTTGAAGCATCTCTACTGCTTCGTATGCTAGCAACTTATTATCCACAGTAGCTTTATCTGTGTAACAAAAGCGCCGCAGCTTCTTCAGGAGGCTGTGGCGCTTTTGTTATTAGGGCTGAATAACGGATTGAATGGCTGGCTCATTGAACACAAGGCGTTTGCCGGGCGCCACGAGAGGACGTATTTGCTGCCATGGGTAGCCAGTACTCAGGTACCAAGCGGCTTCTTGAGCCTTTTCTCGATGGTAGCCGCCCAAACTCTGCCCGTAGTGCGTGGTTACTTTACGCTCCTTGGTAGCAGGGTTCACCTCCGTGGTCTGGCAGAGGTAGCGGTCATCGGTGTGCAGCCATTCCATAGCCACAAAGAAGCCAGCAGTCGCGGTCGGAAGATTGAAAGAAGTGAGGTCTACAGTCAGCCACCCCGGCTTCTGCGCAGTAGACATGACGGTTTCCGTAAGCAGGTCGGTGCCCGGTGCGCCGGCAGGACCATCCGCAGCATACACGCACCCGGAAGGGCGCTTGCAATAGCTGGCGGGCGCAATGACTGGTAGTACTGGGCTTCACGTAAAACCGTACTGCTGTCAGTTGGCCAGTGGGCGGCTGCGCAAAAAAGCGAGCAACCTGCCAGCCTGTGCCCTTACCTGTAGTCAGTCCACTTTGCCCAAAGCCACCACTGCTTCCAACTTTCTCCTGCGGTCCCAGTACCACTGGTGCCGCCTTGGTGCCGTGCACCACTACCTCGCGCAGGGTAATGGGTAGGGGCTGCAACATAATTCGCGAAGCGGCCGACATGGCCACGCGCCGCCGCTGGTAGCCCAGCGCCGAGACAGTCAGCGAGTCGGATGAGGTGAGGCCAAAAGGTAAGGAAAGCGAAAGATAACCCTCCTGGTCGGCCTGCACGCCAAGGTGGCGAGTAGGGATTTCGACTACGGCAAACGGTATCTTTTCAGCGGTACCAGCTGCTTGCACCGTGCCTGTGACTATGCTAGGTGCTTGCGCGCAGGCGAGAGTCGGAATAAGGAGTAGTAGAAGGACACGACGCATACGTTTTCTTTCAGAATACGATAAACCTCTGCTAGAAAGTACACCGACAGTTCACCCAGATTCCTCGCTGTGCTCGGAATGACAGATTAAAACCACCCAGCTGCCAGCTGCATCAGCTGCTCCAGCGCCTGTTGGTCGTCTTGATCGAAGTCGTTAAGCTGGTCGCTGTCCACGTCGAGCACGGCTACTACGTGGCCGTCTTTCAGTATGGGCACTACGATTTCGGATTTAGAATCGGAACTGCACGCGATGTGGCCGGGAAACTGCTCCACGTCGGGCACCAGTAGTGTTTTGGCTTCGGCCCAGCTACTGCCGCACACGCCCTTGCCGCGCCGGATGCGCGTGCAAGCAATGGGCCCCTGAAACGGCCCCAGCACCAGCTCGTCGCCTTTGACTAGGTAGAACCCCACCCAGAAAAACCCGAAGGCCTGGCGCAGGGCGGCGGCCGTGTTGGCGAGGTTGGCAGTCAGGTCCGGCTCGCCAGTAGTTAGGGCTTCGATTTGGGGTAGGAGTTGGCGGTATTGCTCCGCTTTGCTGAGGGTAGTATCAAGGTGAAGTTCTTCAGCCACAGTTGGAAGTGTTAAGTGTTGAATTGTGAATGGATAGGCAGGCTGACTATGCTCTGCGAACCTCAGCGCCTATGCGAGAAACAACGTTCAGGCATTTGGCTCTCGCAAATAAACGAACACTTCATCGTCGCCCAGCCAAAATTGCTCGTGCAGCCCCACAAAACCCAGGCGCGGAGCCGCCACGCCGGCTCCCAACTGCTTCGGACTGCGTATTACCCGGATTTCGTCCCACAGGCCATCCTGCAACAACGATTCCAGCACCGTGGGGCCGCCCTCCACCAGCACCGACTGCACGTTGCGCTGGTACAGGTTCTGCATAATCTGCGGAAACAGGTCGTCGGCCTCGGAAAGCGTCACGTAGCCGAGGTTGCCTCGCGTGTCGCGGTGGCGGTAGGTATACACCAGGGTAGACTGCTGACAGTCAAGTAGATGGTGGGTAGGAGGTAAGCTCAGGTTTTTGTCGATGACAATGCGCAACGGGTCTTGGCCGGGCCAGTGCCGCACGTTTAGCCGGGGGTTGTCGTGCAAAGCTGTGCGTGTGCCTACCAAAATGGCCTGCTCCTCGGCCCGCCACTGGTGCACGGCCAGACCCGCCAGCTCCCCGCTGATTTGCACCGGTTGGTGAAAGCGCCCGGCCAGGAAGCCATCGGCCGTTTCGGCCCATTTCAGCACCACATAAGGCCGTTTCTGCTCCTGAAACGTGAAGAAACGCCGGTTCAGTCGGCGCCCTTGCTCGGCTAGCAAGCCCGCGCTAACGTGGATGCCGGCTGCCTCCAGCTTGGCCACGCCCTTGCCCGCTACCAGCGGATTAGGGTCGAGGTTGCAAATCACTACCTCCGGAATGCCTTTGGCAATGAGCAAATCGGCGCAGGGCGGCGTTTTGCCAAAATGCGAGCAGGGTTCCAGCGTGACGTAGGCGCGGCTCTGTGGGAGCAAGTGTGGCTCCGTAACGGAGGCCACCGCATTTACCTCGGCGTGCGGCCCGCCGTATTGCCGGTGCCAACCCTCGCCAATAATGCGGCCGTTGTGGGTGATAACGCAGCCCACCAGCGGGTTTGGGCGGGTGTAGCCGGTGCCCAGGCGCGCCAAGTCCAGCGCCCGGCGCATCATCAGGTGGTCAAAGTCTGTGAAAGGTGGAGAAGTAGCAGATACTGCCTGAGTGGTCATGAGCAACAGGGTGGGTAGTGGCAAACAGGGCGGGGAGAACAGAAGCAAGGTAGGCAGATCCGGCCGGAGATGCTACCGTTGAGCTTGGTGGCCTCCCGGTTTGATTTCAGATATTTGCGCTCGTCCCACTGCGTATTCTGCCTGTGCCTACTCCCACCGTCCGTCAACTCACCCTCGACCTCACGGCCCAACTTGCGGCCCTGTATCCCGCGCCCGAAGCCGAGGCTATGGCCGCGCTGGTGGTAGAAAGCCTGCTGCACCTTAGCCCCTTGCAGCGCCGAATGCAAGCTGAGTCGCCAGTACCCGCCGCTGTGGCCGAGCAAGTGCCTACCCTACTGGCCCGCCTGCTCCGCCACGAGCCTGTGCAGTACGTGCTGGGCCAGGCGCATTTCTACGATCTGGAGTTGGCCGTGACGCCCGCTACCCTCATTCCGCGCCCCGAGACCGAGGAGTTGGTCCAACTCATCATCCGGGCTCATCAGCGGCAGCCGGGTTTGCGGATTCTGGATGTGGGCACGGGTAGCGGCTGCATTCCTGTGGCACTCAGCCAGCATTTGCCCGGCGCCTACCTCACGGCGGTAGATATTTCGGCGGAAGCCCTGGCCGTAGCGCGTCAGAATGCCGCTACCTATCAAGCTGCTATTGACTTTCAGCAAGTAGATATCCTGCATAATTTGCCGAAAGTAGAAGCGCATTCTCTGGATGTGCTGGTCAGCAATCCGCCCTATGTATTGGAGAAAGAGAAAACCTTGATGCGGCCCAACGTGCTGGCGCATGAGCCCGCCACAGCCCTGTTCGTTCCCGACCATGACCCGCTGCTATTCTACCACCGTCTGGCCGAGGTAGGGTGCCAACTGCTCCGTCCCGGCGGCATGTTGTATGTAGAAGGCAACGAGCAGTATATGCACGCCGTGGCCGCCGCGCTGGCCGCCGTAGCCTATCAACAAGCCCACGTACACGCCGATTTGTTCGGTAAAGACCGATTTGTGAGTGCCGTAGCACCAGCCACGTGGCCCGGTTTGTGCTGAGCGGCCCACGAAAACCGCTACCTTTGCCGCCTGCTATCCTGCGCTTCTCTTTCCCCTGGCATGATCGATCAGCCTGACTACTACGCCCACCCTACCGCCGTCCTCGACGACGGGTGTCGCGTGGGCGCCGGCTGCCGCATCTGGCACTTCACGCATATATCGGCCGGGGCAGTGCTGGGCGAGGCCTGTAGCCTGGGCCAAAACGTGTTTGTTGCCGATGGCGTGACGCTGGGACGCAACGTGAAGGTGCAGAACAACGTGAGCCTCTACGCCGGCGTGCAGTGCGCCGACGACGTGTTTCTGGGACCATCGGTGGTGTTCACCAACGTCAAAAATCCGCGGAGCGCTGTGCCCCGCCGCGGCGAGTCCCACTACCTACCCACCGTGCTGGAGCGCGGCGTAACGGTAGGTGCTAATAGCACCATTGTATGCGGCTTGCGATTGGGCCGCTATGCGTTTGTGGGCGCGGGAAGCGTCGTCACGCACAATGTGCCTGCGTTTGCTCTGGTATATGGCAATCCGGCCCGGCAACACGGTTGGATGAGTGCCCACGGCCACCAGTTGTATTTTGATCAAAGCGGTTTTGCCCGGTGCCCCGAGTCTTTTCAGGGCTATGAGTTGAATGAGGCCAAAACGGAAGTTTGGGCCGAAGACTATTCCGACTAATTCACTACTTAATATTCCTCAAGAGTGTACGACGAACTACTCCGTAAAGAAGCTAAGCTGGCCGTTATAGGCCTCGGCTACGTAGGGTTGCCCATCGCGCTGGAGTTTGCCCGCAAGCTCAGTGTAATTGGTTTTGATATCAATGCCGGTCGCGTGGAGATGATGCGCAACGGCATCGACCCCAGTGGGGAGTTGGAGACGCAGGATTTTGAGGGCTGCGACATCACCTTCACCGATTCGCTGGATGTGTTGCGCGAGGCTCGCTTCTTCATCGTGGCCGTGCCTACCCCCATTGACGAGCACGCCCAACCCGACCTCAAGCCCCTGCTGGGCGCTTCTACCTCAGTAGGAAAAGTGCTGAAAAAGGGTGATTATGTGGTGTTTGAAAGCACCGTGTACCCTGGCTGCACCGAGGAGGATTGCATTCCGGTGATGGAGAAGCTGTCGGGACTATCGTTTCCGCAGGATTTCAAGGTAGGCTACTCGCCTGAGCGCATCAACCCCGGCGACAAGGAGCACACCCTGGCCCGTATCGTGAAGGTGGTATCAGGCTGCGACGCGGAATCGTTGGATACCATTGCCAAGCTCTATGAGCTGGTGGTAACTGCCGGTGTGCACCGCGCTAGCAGCATCAAGGTAGCCGAGGCCGCCAAAATCATCGAAAACACCCAGCGCGACGTGAATATTGCGCTGATGAACGAGCTGTCGATGATTTTCGACCGCATGAACATCAACACCTACGAGGTGCTGGAAGCGGCCGGCACCAAGTGGAACTTTCTGAAGTTCTTCCCCGGCCTGGTGGGCGGCCATTGCATCGGCGTGGACCCGTACTACCTGACCTACAAGGCCAAAGAGCTGGGCTACGATGCCAAGGTTATCCTGAGCGGCCGCACCACCAACGATACGATGGGCGCTTACATCGCGCGCAAAACCGTGCAGATGATGATCAAGCAGGGCAAGGACGTGTCGAAAAGCCGGGTGCTGGTGATGGGCGCTACCTTCAAGGAAAACGTGGAAGACATCCGCAACTCCAAGGTAGCCGACGTCATTCAGGAGTTGAAAAACTTCTCGGTGAACGTAGACATCGTAGACCCGCACGCCGACTCCGAAGAGCTGAACCACGAATACGGCTTCCGCCTCACACCCGAAGCCGAGGTACGCCAGGACTACGACGGCGTGATTGTGGCCGTTAGCCACACCCCCTACCTCGCCAAAGACGAAGCCTATTTCCAGTCCATCACCGCCGACAACGCTGTGCTGGTCGACATCAAAGGCCTCTACCGCAATAAAATTCAGGAACTCACTTACTGGAGCCTTTAAGGTGAGATAGTGAGTAGTGAAAAGGTGAGTTTAACGTTTTACTTATGTAAGTTAAACGGCTAGTCTTGCCAACAGAGTATACTCACTGAAACATCAAACGCACCATTTCACCACTCACCATTTCACCATTATATGCGCACCAAAATACTCGTAACGGGCGGCGCGGGCTACATTGGCTCGCATGCGGTAGTAGAGTTGTACAATGCCGGCTATCAGCCGATTATCGTCGATGACTTTAGCAATTCGCAAGAGTCGGTGCTGGATGGCATCCAGTCGATTCTAGGGGTAGCCATTCCCAGCTACCGCATCGACTGTGGCGATGCTGCCGCTCTGCGCGATGTATTCAACCGGGAGAAGGATATGCAAGGCATTATTCACTTTGCGGCGTTCAAAGCTGTAGGCGAGTCGGTGCAGAAGCCTTTGGCCTACTACCACAACAACGTGGGCTCCCTGGTGACGCTGCTGCAGGTGATGGCCGAGTTTGGGCTCAGCAACCTGGTGTTTTCGTCGTCTTGCACCGTGTATGGTGTGCCCGACGAGCTGCCCGTGACAGAGCAAACGCCCCGCAAGCCTGCTAACTCTCCCTACGGCAATACCAAGAAAATCTGCGAAGACATCTTGACCGATACAGCGGCTGCGCCGGGTAGCACGTTGCGCACCATTCTGTTGCGTTACTTCAACCCCATCGGTGCGCACGAGTCGGCTAAGATAGGCGAGCTGCCGCTGGGCGTGCCCAACAATCTGGTGCCATTCATCACCCAAACCGCTGCCGGCATCCGCGAGAAGCTCACGATTTTTGGCGACACCTACGACACGCCCGACGGCACCAACATCCGCGACTATGTGCATGTGGTGGACCTAGCTAAGGCGCACGTGGTAGCTGTGCAACGCTTGCTGGATGGCACCAGCGACAACGTGGAAACCTTTAACGTGGGTACCGGCCGCGGCAACTCTGTGCTGGAGGTGGTGAAGACGTTTGAAGAGGCTACTGGCGTGAAGCTGAACTACACCATTGGCCCCGCCCGTGCCGGCGACGTGCCTGCCATTTACGCCGATGTAACGAAAGCCACTAACGAGCTGGGGTTCCAAACCACTGCTACTCTAGCTGAGGCCCTGGCTAGCTCGTGGAAATGGCAGCAAAGCTTAATGGGTTGATTTGTTAATGTGCTCATGCGCTGATTGTCGTTTATACACGAAGAATCGGCCAGGAGTATATCAAATGAAGTAGCATATCAACACATCAAAAATCAGTATATCAAGTACATGAAGATTATTATCACCGGCGGAGCTGGATTCATTGGGTCGCACGTAGTACGGCTGTTCGTAAACAAGTACCCAGAGTATCAGATTCTGAACCTGGACGCGTTAACCTACGCTGGCAATCTGGAAAACCTGCGCGATATTGAGGACAAACCCAATTATCGCCTAGTGAAAGGCGACATCACGGACCAAGCTTTTGTAGACCATCTGTTTGCTACCGAGGAGCCTGATGCCGTGATTCACCTCGCCGCTGAGTCGCACGTAGACCGCAGCATCACCGACCCGCTGGCCTTCGTGAAAACCAATGTGTTGGGTACAGTGCATTTGCTAAACGCGGCCAAAAATCTCTGGAAACCGAAAGGCTACGAAGGCAACGTGTTCTACCACGTGAGCACCGACGAGGTGTACGGTTCGCTGGAAATGGGTCCGGAGATGTTCACCGAAGAGACATCTTACGACCCTCGCTCGCCTTACTCAGCCAGCAAGGCGTCGTCGGACCACTTTGTGCGGGCTTGGCACCACACCTACCATATGCCGGTGAAGCTGAGCAACTGCTCCAACAACTATGGCCCCAACCATTTCCCCGAGAAGCTGATTCCGCTGGCTATCCATCGCATCCGTACCGGGCAGCCGGTGCCTGTGTACGGCAAAGGCGAAAACGTACGCGACTGGCTATTCGTGAAAGATCACGCCACTGCCATCGACGCCGTATTCCACCAAGGGAAGGTAGGCGAAACCTACAACATTGGAGGCGTGAACGAGTGGCAAAACATCGAGCTGATCAATCTACTCTGCGACACGCTGGATGAGAAAACCGGCAAGCCGCAGGGCACATCGCGCCAGCTCATCACCTTCGTAACCGACCGTGCTGGCCACGACCTGCGCTACGCCATCGACAGCTCCAAAATTATGAATGAGCTGGGCTGGAAACCTTCTGTAACGTTTGAGCAGGGCCTGAGCCAAACGGTGGACTGGTACCTCGAAAACCAGGAATGGCTCGACCATGTGACCAGCGGCGCATACCAGGACTACTACCTGAAGCAGTATACGCGGTAGGGGCACCTTGCGGGCGCCCGTCGTTGAACGATTTTCGTTGAGCGACGCCTACCTTATCGTTCAACGACGGGCGCCCGCAAGGCGCCTCTACGACCTTATGTACGAAACTCCTTTCCATACCCAGCCGCTCGATACTCTGGCCTTCCTCGTAACAGGTGGCGCTGGGTTTATCGGCTCCAATCTGGTAGAATACTTACTAAAGTACGGCGCCAAAGAGGTGCGTGTGCTGGATAATTTCTCTAACGGCTTCCGTAAGAATGTGGCGCTGTTTCAGGATAATCCTGCTTTGCGTGTCATTGAAGGCGATATTCGCGACCCAGAAACCTGCCGCGACGCCTGCCAGGGTATTGATATAGTGCTCCACCAGGCAGCGCTTGGTTCGGTACCGCGCTCTATTAACGACCCCATCACGAGCAACGACGTGAACGTGGGTGGCTTTGTGAATATGCTGGTAGCTGCCAAAGAGGCTAATGTGAAGCGCTTTGTGTACGCGGCGTCGTCGTCGACTTATGGGGACCATAAGGCCCTACCCAAGATAGAAGACCGCATCGGTAAGCCCCTCTCGCCTTACGCCGTCACTAAATACGTGAACGAGCTGTACGCTGATGTATTTGGCAAAACCTACGGAATGGAGCTGATAGGCTTGCGCTACTTCAACATCTTCGGCCCACGCCAGGACCCCAACGGAGCGTATGCCGCCGTAATTCCGCTGTTTATTGATGCCGTATTGGAGGCTCGTCCACCCCGCATGAATGGCGACGGTGGCCAAACCCGCGACTTCACTTTTGTGGAAAACTGTGTGCAGGCCAATATCAAGGCTGCGCTGGTCGATAATAAAGAGGCTGTAAACCAGGTCTATAATATTGCTGTAGCCGACCGCACTTCCTTGAATGATCTATTCAACATTCTGAAGGAAGAAGCTGGCTCCAATATTACTCCTGAGTATGGCCCCGACCGCATCGGCGACATCCGCGATTCGCTGGCCGACATCAGCAAAGCCCAAACGTTACTCGGTTATGATCCAAAGATTCGTATTCGAGAAGGTTTGCAGCAGACGTTAGCGTGGTTTAGAACGCACCAAGAGTTTATTGCAGAACGGTCGTAGGGACGCGTTGCACGCGCACGTCGTTGCACGAAATCGTTGAACGATGACCAATGATTTATCAACAACACCAGTAACAATGAGCGCCTGCAAGGCGCCCCTACCTACTATGAAAGGCATTATCCTCGCCGGCGGCTCCGGCACTCGTCTGCACCCGCTCACGCTGGCTGTTTCCAAACAGCTGATGCCAGTGTATGATAAGCCCATGATTTACTACCCCTTGTCGGTGCTAATGATGGCCGGAATTCGGGAAATTCTGATTATCACCACGCCTCACGACCAGGCCCAGTTCAAAAAATTGCTCGGCGACGGCCAGAGCATTGGCTGCCGTTTCGAGTACGTGGTGCAGGAGGTGCCCAACGGATTAGCGCAGGCGTTTGTGCTGGGGGCTGATTTTATCGGGGATGACAAGGTAGCCTTGGTACTAGGCGATAATATCTTCTATGGTGAAGGCATGGAAGAGCTGTTGAAATCGAACAATAGCCCCGATGGCGGCGTGGTGTATGCCTATCACGTGCACGACCCCGAGCGCTACGGAGTGGTAGAGTTCGACGAAAACAAAAAGGCCCTCAGCATTGAGGAAAAGCCAGCCAATCCAAAGAGCAACTACGCCGTGCCTGGCCTCTATTTCTACGACAACGACGTAGTGGAAATCGCCAAAAACCTGGAGCCTAGTCCTCGTGGTGAGTACGAAATCACCGATGTGAACCAAGAGTACCTGCGGCGCGGTAAGCTACAGGTAGGTATCCTGGGCCGCGGCACCGCTTGGCTCGACACGGGCACCTTCGAGAGCTTGATGCAGGCAGGCGAGTTTGTACGTGTGATTGAGCAACGCCAAGGCCTGAAGGTGGGCGCTATCGAAGAGGTAGCTTATCGCCAAGGTTTTATCGATGCTGAACAACTGCGTACTATTGCTACTCCGTTGCGCAAGAGCGGCTACGGCGACTACTTGCTTAACCTGCCAGAGCTACTGTAGTCCTGCGCCCTGTGTGAAGTAAAAACTTCCGCTTACTACCGCATTATGTGGCAGCAAGCGGAAGTTTTTTTCATATCTAGGAGGATTTCATGCAAGCTGATAGTATCTACCTGCTTGTAGCGCTTTTACTTCTATAAACATAGATCCAACGATACTCGGAATTAACTCAAATAGCTTTTTATCAATAGAGTATTTAGCAGGAATAGGTGCTACTGTGATAGGCGTGGCTACATTGAGTTGGACGAAATAGCTTTGAGTCTAGGCATCTGCTACTTCAAAAGAGAACACCTGCTACCAGCGCAACGCCTACAAGTACGTAGGATGGTATCTTCTCCCAAAGCAGCACTAAAAAAGTCGCTACTACCAGCACAATGTTAATGGTGGTATCGGGTAGGGGATGATAGAGCAACAAGGCTGCCGCCCACACCAGACCCGCCGCTACAGCATTGATACCCTCTAGTGAGGCCTGTACCACGCGGTACTGTTTCAGGTGGTCCCAGAAGCGGATGGCAAAGAAAATCAGTAGAGTGCCGGGAAGGAAAATACCTACGGCTCCTACAGCTGCTCCTAGTAACTGCCCACTCAAGCCATAGCCTCCGGTGCGCATAGCCAGAGCACCAATGTAAGCAGCCAGCGAAAAGTTGGGGCCAGGTAGCGCCTGCGTCAGGCCGTAACCCGAAAGAAACTCAGGACCACTCAAATAGTGCTTAAACTCCACAAATTCGGCGTAGAAAAGCGGTGCCAGCACCTGTCCACCGCCAAAAACCAAGCTGCTGTTGCGGTAGAAATTTTCGAACAGCCGCACAGGTAGTAGCTTGGTATACGAGCCTACGACAGCCGCTACCAGCAGGACTGCTAGCCACAGAATCCCGTTGGCCCACTCAATTTGCAGCGGCTTTTTTTCTTGCTGGGGTAGGTTACGGTAACGAAAGGTGGTAATGAGCCCGCCAATAAGTAAAAGCAGAGGTAGTACCCACGGCAACTGAAAGAAATAGGCTATCAGCGCAGATGCTACAATCAGGGCCGTGGAAGTTTTGGTTTGGACTACCTTGCGGCCAATCTTATAGGCCGAGTAAAAAACAAACCCTACCGCCACGGGCTGGATATACTGCATTAATCTGGCGACCAAGCTCTTGTCCAGATAACTGATGCTGATGCCGGCCACGGTCATGATGACTACCGAAGGTAATACCCAGAGCAAAGCCGTGAGGTAGGCGAGGTTGGGGCCTCCTAGCCGAAATCCGATGGCCGTAATAGTCTGCGTAGAGGCCGGACCCGGCAAAATCTGGCACAGTGCCGATATTTCCAGCAGTTCGGCGGTGGTAAGGTAGCGGCGTTTCTCCACCAGCAGGCGCATCATCATGGCAATGTGCGCCTGCGGCCCGCCAAACGACGACAGGCTGAGGGCGGCTACATCCTTCAGAAAAATAAGGCCCCGTACCCGCCGGGTGCGTTGGCCACGGCGTGGGGGCGGTGCCAGCTGAACCTCTTCCAATGCAGTGCCGGTTATGCGTTACACGTGGTGCAGTATTCGGATAGGGGTAGGAAAAGTTATCCGGACCCAAAAAAGAGTTGCCAGTGAGTAGGCGGGTAATCCTCTGCTCACTGGCAACTATACTACTCTGCTAACCTGAAGGGTTTACTTCTTCTTCAGGCCCAGCTCAATCAGGCGTTCGTTCAGGAATTCACCAGCCGTCACGTCGGGTTGCTGCTTGGGGTTTTCTGGCGTAACGCAGCTTTCCAGCGCAGCCAGGCTCATTTCAGAGCGCGGGTGCATAAAGAAAGGCACCGAGTAGCGTGAGGAGTTCATCTTCTCGCGGGGCGGGTTCACCACGCGGTGGATGGTGCTACGGAGCACGCCGTTGGTGAGGCGCTGGAGCATGTCGCCCACGTTCACCACAATCTGGTCGGGTAGGGCCGTGATAGGAATCCACTTCCCATCGCGGCGTAGCACTTGCAGGCCGTCGGCCGAGGCGCCCATCAGCAAAGTAATCAGGTTGATGTCGCCGTGTTCGGCGGCGCGCACCGCATCAGCGGGTACCGCGTCGGGGTTTTCGATGGGGAAGTAGTGAATCTGGCGCAGGATGCTGTTGCCGTTCTTTACTTTGTCGTCGAAGTAGTTCTCGGGCAGCTCCAGGTAGAGCGCAATGGCACGCAGTACATCTTTGCCCGCTGCTTCCAGCGTTTTATAGGCGGCTGTGGTGTGCTGGGCAAAGCCGGGAACTTCAGCAGGCCAGATATTGTCGGGATACTCCTGCGCTACCGGGTCGGTAGGGTCGTCCACCTCTTGGCCCACGTGGAAAAATTCCTTCAGGTCGCCGGTGTTGCGGCCCTTAGCGTGCTCTTTGCCTTTGCCGATGTAGCCCCGCTGTCCGGCCAGTTCAGGCTTCTCGTAGCGTTGCTTCACCTCGTCGGGAAGTGAAAAGAAAGCTTGTACGTCGTTGTACAGCTTGGTGGTCTGTTCGTCGGTCAGGCCATGGTTTTTGAGCGCAACGAAGCCGATGTTTTGGTAGGCTTCGCCGAGCTGCTGCACGAAGCGGGCCTTGCGCTCCGGGTCGCCGGAACGGAAATCAGCCAGGTCGAGCGATGGAATTTCTTCCAGCAATGTTGGGTCCATAGCGGAAAATTGATATACTTTTGAGCAATGGTTACGTACTTTCGCAAAGTACTCAAAAAAATCGCACGTCGTCCCGGGGTGGGGCGCAGCCGGATATACGATTCGGTAGTTTTCAATATCCTTACCATTTCACCTATGAAAGCATCTGCTTTTCTACTAGGCGGTTCCCTGTTACTCGCATTGGGCGCCTGCGACACGACTCGCCAGCAAACGGAGGGTACTTCGCAGAGCACGGCCGAAACGGTTACTTCCCCGACCATGGCGGCGATGGAGAAAAACGGCATCCGCCTAACTCCGTTCGACGACTCCCCGAAATACCCCGAAGCACAATTGCGCCTGAAAACGCCCCCTTCGGGCTCTACATCACCTTCCGGCGCTGTAGCATTCGATTACGACCTGACCAACTTTGTGCTCACGAAGATGAGCAGCGGCATGACCGGCAACGAAATGGCCGTTTCAGAAAAAGGACAACATATTCACAACATCGTAGATAACCAGCCCTACACGGCGCACTATACTACGGAGTTCACCAAGAACATAGCAGATGGTCAGCACGTTGTATTGTCGTTTCTTTCGCGCTCTTACCACGAAAGCCTGAAGCACCGCGGGGCCTATGACCTACGCGTTATCAACGTAGGTTCGGCGCCTGTGCAGCCACTAAACGCCGATTTGTCGGCGGCGCACATGTTCTATAGCCGCCCGAAAGACACGTACTCTGGCAACGACACCAAAAAGGTGATGCTGGATTTCTACCTGGTGAATACGACTCTGTCGCCGGAGGGCAATAAGGTGCGGGCCACCATCAACGGCTCCGAGTTCCTGCTGACGGAATGGCTGCCTTACACCATGGAAGGCCTGCCAATGGGGCAGAACACCGTGAAGCTGGAACTGGTTGATAACAGCGGAAACCTGATACCAGGCCCGTTCAATTCGGTTACGCGCACATTCACGCTGCAACCCTAACGTAGGGCCATGGCAAATGATAAAAGCCCGGCCGCATTTGTTGCGGCCGGGCTTTTATCATTTGCCTGTAACCTTAGCAACAGATGCAGTTGGTGGGAGGCCTATTCTAGGTTTTATTCAAAAAATAACCATTTAACTACGTGCTTGGTAATAATTTGGCGCGGCTTTCGCGGAGCGCCGGAACTACTACCCAGCCCGTGGGGGTATCTGTTGGGTCAGGTGAGTTGTTGGGGTGATACGTCGGCAGGTCGATACATCTTTATTCGCAGATTTAGTACAAGAATGATGAGGAAACTCTTTCTTTCCTTGGGGTTAGTGATAGGAATTGGTAGCGTAGCACAAGCACAGCACGCTGTGTGGGCTTCGAAGGTAGTAGCTGTGTCGTCGCAGAAATCGAGCGGCAAAGAGGCCTTCTCTCCCGACAAAGTGCTGGGCGAGCCCAATGCGCTACCGCTCGGTCAGATCAGTAATGAAGCCTGGATTCCCAAAAAAGAAGGGAAAGACGAATTCATTGAGGTGAAATTCTCGAAGTCTTTGGTAGCTAAGCAGGTGACGGTCGTGGAAAACTTCAATCCGGGGTCGGTTACCAAAATTGAGTTGGTCGATACGCGCGGTGGCCGGCACCAGGTGTACGAAAACAACAAGCCCGGCACGCTGGGCGAAGCTTTTCGCTCCTTGCAGGTGACGTTTTCGCCAGGCACCTACCGCACCATCGGGGTAGTGGTTACGATGAATACCAAGGAGGTGAATGGGGTAAACCAGATTGACGCCATTGGTATTGCCGACGTGGCCGAAACCATGGTGAAGCAGCAGTTCAAAGCCGACCCCAACGCGGCCAAGTTCGACTCTACTATGGTGAACTTAGGCCCAAACGTCAACTCTAAGTACGTCGATACGCACCCTATTATTTCGCCTGATGGTCGTACGCTCTATTTTGCCCGGCAGGAGAGCCCCCAGAACACCGGCGGCACCAGCGATGCGCAGGACGTATGGTATGCTACCCTCAACAATGCTACTACTAAAGCCTGGAACCCAGCTAAGAACCTGGGCGGGCCTGTAAATACCCCCAAAGACCCCAATGGGGTAGCGGCCGTATCGGCCAACGGGCAGCAGTTGCTGGTAATTGGCGTATACCGCCCTGATGGTACGTTGGAGCCGAAGGGGCCTAGCACCACGCGCCGCACCGTAACGGGCTGGAGCAAGCCCGTGCCGGTGGTAATTGAGGATTATTACAACGACGACCCCGAAAATGTGGATTACTGCCTGGGCACGTCGGGCAAGGTGATGCTGATGGCCGTGCAGCGTAAGGATGGTCAGGGGAGTCAGGATATTTACGTCAGCTTTCTGAACGAAGATGGAAAAGCGTGGAGCCGCCCACGCAACCTGGGTCCTACGGTGAACACGAAGAAAGCCGAGTTTGCCCCCTTCCTGGCTGCCGATGGCAAGACGCTCTACTTTGCCTCAGAAGGCCATGGTGGCTTTGGCAAGAGCGACATCTTCTACAGCAAGCGTCTGGATGATAGCTGGACCAAGTGGAGCCAGCCACGTAACCTGGGCCCGAACGTTAACTCTCCTGACTTCGACGCTTACTATACAGTATCGGCGGCTGGCGAGGATGCCTATCTGGTTTCAGCTCGCAATGGTACGGGCGGTTCCAAGGATATTTTCCGTATTGCCCTTACGCCCCGCTTCAAGCCCGAAACCGTAACGCTGGTGCGTGGACAAGTGCTGGATGCTGTGACCAAAAAGCCTGTTGGTGCCGTTATTCACTATGAAAACCTGCTTACTGGTGAGGAGCTAGGGGTAGCCGAAGTGAATCCACAGGATGGTTCTTACACCATTGTACTACCCTCTGGTGTACAGTATGGCTACCGCGCCGAGGCTACTAACTATCTGGCAGAAAGCGACAACCTGGACGTGACCGACCGGCAGAACTACTCCGAAGTGACGCAGGATTTATTTCTGGTGCCTTTTGCGGTAGGTTCTACCATCAAGCTCAACAATATCTTCTTCGCGCAGAGTAAGTACTTCCTGCGCGAAAATTCCTACCCCGAGTTGCTGCGTTTAGTACGCATTCTGAAGGATTATCCGGAAGTGGAAATCAAAGTAGAGGGTCATACCGACAACCAGGGCGACCCAGCACTGAACCTGAAGCTGAGCCAGGACCGCGTAAACGAAGTGAAGAAGTACCTGGTATCGAAGGGCATTGTGGGTAGCCGCATCACCACCGAAGGCTATGGCGATACCAAGCCCATTGCCAGCAACGATGAAGAGGAGTCCCGCAAGCTTAACCGCCGTGTAGAATTCCGGGTTACGAAGAAGTAAGAGGGTAGTAGAGTAACACGCCTCCTGCCTGTCATCCTGAACGCAGTGAAGGACCTTCTCACGTTGAAACGAGTCGTTTTTATGACGGTCGTTCTTGCGTGAGAAGGTCCTTCACTGCGTTCAGGATGACAGGCAGGAGGCGAGCTACTTTATAAGCTTATCATTAGCTAGACTTTGGTCCGTCGGGATTGGCGATAGAGTCGCGCATATCGGTGTCGGACTGGATGTTGCGCATTTTATAGTAGTCCATAATGCCCAGGTTGCCAGAGCGGAAAGCCTCGGCCATGGCCTTTGGTATTTCGGCTTCGGCATCGACTACCCGGGCCTTAGCTTCCTGGGTTTTAGCACGAAATTCTTGCTCCATAGCCACAGCCATGGCGCGACGCTCCTCGGCACGGGCTTCGGCTACCTTGAGGTCGGCAGATGCCTGATCGGTTTGCAGCTTGGCTCCAATGTTCTCTCCGATGTCGATATCTGCAATGTCGATGCTCAGGATTTCGAAGGCGGTACCTGCATCTAAACCCTTTTGCAACACCAACTTCGATATTTTATCGGGGTTCTCGAGTACTTCTTTGTGTGAGAGCGACGAGCCAATGCTGGTGACGATGCCTTCGCCTACCCTGGCCAGAATAGTTTCCTCACCGGCGCCGCCTACCAGTTGCGTGATGTTGGCGCGCACCGTTACGAGGGCTTTAGCAATAAGCTGAATGCCATCTTGGGCAACGGCGGCCACGTTGGGGGTGCTGATTACTTTTGGGTTGACGGAGGTTGTGACGGCTTCGAATACATCACGGCCAGCCAAGTCGATGGCAGTGGCTTGCTTGAAATCGAGCGGGATGTTGGCCTTGTCGGCAGAAATCAAGGCTTTAATAACTTTAGGCACGTTGCCACCAGCTAAGTAGTGCGTTTCCAACTCGTTGGGCGTGATTTGCAGGCCCGCTTTGGAAGATGTAATCAGAGAATTAACAATCAGCGACGGCGGCACCTTGCGGACACGCATAAATACGAGTTGCAACAGACTGATGCGGACACCGGAGAAAATGGCTGTTATCCAGAGATTAATCGGGAAGAAGTACAATAGCACCAGCAGCACAATGGCCGCCACGGCAATCGGTAGAATCGGAAAATCCATGGGGTAGGATAAAGGGAGTGAAATCGAAGGGCTATGTAACTAACAACTAAAAACTGACACGGCCGCTCAGGCTTGTTCCACCACAATGCGGTTTTGCTCGATGCGCAGTACTCGCACCGGTGTGCCAGCCGCAATAAACTCGCCGCGGGTAGTGGCCTCGCGCCGGTCGTTCTCAAACAGCACCGTGCCGGCCGGCCGTAGTGCCGAGATGGTACGACCAGTAGTACCAGGCTGCACATCGGGTCGGCGGGCATCGTGCACGTAATTGTCGTGCACCTCCGTGAGGGCGAATTTGTTCAGGTTTTTAGGCTTCAACCCAACATACACCAGCACAGCTGTGAGAAACACCGCACCGCCCAAAATGAAATGGCTGATGGGCGTGCCCAAGTCGCGGTAGCTGAACCAGATGCCTGCCGCTAGGAGCACGAAGCCCACAAAGCCCACAAACGTGGTACCCGGAATAAAAATGACCTCGGCCGCCACAAACAGCAAGCCGAACAGTAGAAGGGTAGCAATCGTGAGCCAGTCCATGGTAGAAAAGTATAGAAGGGTGACAAGGAAAGATACGTAGAAAACAACGCTTTGATAATCTATTGCTCATCAAGCTAACTGTAAACAAATGAATAGATTATAAAAGACGATAACACAACAATCTAGCAGCTTAAAGCGAGTGAAAATCTCACTGAGCTGGTTGTGTTGTTGGATATATTGGTGCGTTTGGATACCACTCATACAAGGATCTGCCGTCGTGATGACGTAATAGGCGCAGGTGATGGTCTTGAACAAACGAGCGGCTTTGGTCAAACACAGTCAGCATTGTAGGACGGTTCTGGAGCGTTTCGGGGTAGTAGTTATTGCGTCCATCATAATACGCTGAGTCTAAGTAAACGAGTATGGGTCGCTGGTCGAGCTTGGCGCGCAACTCGGGTGCCATACCCTCGGGCCGGAAGATGGTGTACAGTAGCTCTGCTTGGTGCGAAACGGTACGGGCGGATTTATTCGACATAAGGGGTAGATTTGTGAGCATTGATAACTGGTAGGCGTTATTGGAGTGTGGGTCATCCGGATCGACCGTGAAGCTGTAGTCTCCTTCACTGCCTACATGATAGTAGGGGAGGGGTAGGATGGCCTGGTACTTTCGGCCGTCAAGCCAGCCGGCCAGTTGTTGCATTGGATCCCCCAGAGCGGGCGCGAGTATATTCGGGCGCTGCGTTTCTTTAGAATAGCCAGACACAGCATCACGCGTATCCTTAATCAACAACAAACACAGGATACCTAACACCCAGCGCATTTTAGGGTGCTGCCACCAATGCGAAAAATACCAGCTACACCCTAGTACCAGAGCCCACCAAAACGGCCACACGAAGCGCGCTAAGGTTCTGAACTGCGTAACCCGCTCGGTTATTTTGTGTAGTAAGAGAAAAGGATTCAGGTAGTTGTGTATGATATACGCGCCGTTGTCTAACTCATATTTTTCGCCTAAGGCAATAAGCACCATTGGTAGGCTTGCCACGAGTAGCAGGAGCAGAAACTGATGGTTTTCCCTTTTTTCGGGATAAGCTGGTAGGCGCTTCAGAAAATATAAAACACCTACTATAACTAAGCCATACAAAACAAAAGCGCCCAGGTAGGCTGATGACTCGTAGGGCACTGCCGCTGTTCGCTCGAACAGGAAACGAACTTTGTCGAAATCATACGCCCGGAAAAAGGCCCCGAATTGCAGCTTCCAATCAATCCAATCGTAACCATTGGCTCCCTCCGGTCGCAGGCTGTAACGTGGATCTAGCAGCGCCAGTGAGCCCCAGGTAACGAGAAGCGTAGCCAGCAGCGTAGTGCTACTATAAAGGAGTAATTGGAGCCAGGGGTGGTTTTGGCGATACTCCCGGATAAGCCAGCACAGGAAAAACAGACTCGCAAACAAGCCCAGAATAGCCAAATAATAGAAGTGCAGGTAAGAAATAATAAAAATTGCCAGGGCCAGCCCCACAAACCAACGCCACACGGGTCGGCCCTGCGTCCAACTAGTGTACAAGCGCAGCAATATCCATAATGTGAAGAGTATGGCTGGCGTGTAGGAAAGACTCATATGCCCTACATACAGGCGTGGGGTTTGGGGTCCTAACCAGGGTAGGGCCACCGCCAGGAGCAGTGTCAGCCAGGGTATCACGCCAAGGCGTCGCAGAATGCTGTGTAGCAGTAAGGTACTTACGACCAGCCCGCTCAGCACAAGCAGATCGTAGATGTACAATCCGTAGGGCTCTAAGGTAGGAAACACCCGTACCAGCACATGCAGCAATTCCGTTACTAAGGGCGTGCTGTCAGTGTAGTACATGAACTCCCCAAACGGGTAGTTGTGTCCGCGCACTAGCATCCCATCGCTCAGAGGCTGGCGTAGAAACGACGCGATAGAGAAATAACTTTTGATGCCATCGAAGTGGGTAACAATTAGATACTGGGTAGGATGGAAGATGAGCGTGCGGAACCCGTATAGAACCAGTACTAATTGAATAACTATAGAAGCTAGTAGCCACGGATTAAGCAGCCGAGAAAAAAAGCGCGGAGCAGTGGTAGTAGGCATAATAGGAGGTTCTGAAGGCCAAAAGCGTAAGGGTGAGTAACAAAAAAGGAGTTGCGCGCCCACTAGAAAAATCTACGGGCACACAACTCCTAACTTAGCAGTAACCGGCAGTGCATCAATACGCCCGCGCAAAGTAGGCGTAGCGTGCCGAGGGCTTGCCCGTCAGCATGTCTATCCCGTCTTCATCGGGCTCGTTGAGGGCTAGGCAGCGGATGGTGGCTTTGGTTTCCTCCTTGATGCGCTCCTCCGTTTCGGGGGTGCCGTCCCAGGGGGCCAGCACGAAGCCGGCAGTGGTATCGAGCACCCGCTTGAACTCCTCGTAGGTGGTTACGCGCGTGGTGTGCTGCTCGCGGTAACGCATAGCCTTGTTGTAGATATTGGTCTGGATATCCTGGAGCAATTGGTCTACGCTCTGCACGATGTCGGCCAGGGGTAGGTTCATTTTCTCCTTGGTGTCGCGGCGGGCTACTTCTACGGTGCCGGCGTCCAGATCGCGCATACCCACTGCCAAGCGTACAGGCACGCCCTTCATTTCCCACTCGGCAAACTTAAAGCCGGGCCGCTCGGTGTCGCGGTCGTCTACCTTCACCGAGATACCACGTTCCAGCAAGCCCTGCTGCATGGGGCGGATGCGCTCCAGCAGCTCATCTAGCTGACCAGTTTTGTAGATGGGCACAATCACCACTTGGATAGGCGCCAGCTTGGGAGGTAGTATCAAGCCTTCGTCATCGGAGTGCGCCATCACCAATGCGCCCATCAGGCGAGTGCTCACGCCCCAGCTGGTGCCCCATACGTGCTCCAGTGTGCCTTCCTTGGTTTGAAACTGCACGTCGAACGCCTTGGCAAAGTTCTGCCCCAGGAAGTGCGAGGTACCGGCTTGTAAGGCCTTACCATCCTGCATCAAGGCCTCGATGCAGTAGGTTTCTAGGGCACCGGCAAATCGCTCGTTCTCCGACTTTACGCCTTTCACCACGGGTAGGGCCATCCATTCCTCGGCAAACTCGGCGTATACGTCTAGCATCTGGCGGGTTTCGGCCAGGGCTTCTTCGGCGGTGGCGTGTGCGGTGTGGCCTTCCTGCCACAAAAACTCCGCTGTGCGCAAAAACAAACGCGTACGCATTTCCCAGCGCACCACGTTGGCCCACTGGTTGATGAGCAGCGGCAGGTCGCGGTAGCTCTGAATCCAATTTTTATACGTGCTCCAGATGATGGCCTCGGAGGTAGGGCGCACCACCAACTCTTCTTCCAGCTTGGCGTTGGGGTCTACGCGCAACTTGCCGGGTCTTTCGGGGTCTGTTTGGAGCCGGTAGTGCGTCACCACGGCGCATTCCTTGGCGAAACCTTCCGCGTTTTTCTCTTCCGCCTCGAACAGGCTTTTAGGGACAAACAGCGGAAAATAAGCATTCTGGTGGCCGGTGCGCTTAAACATACCGTCCAGCGTTTGCTGCATTTTTTCCCAGATAGCATAGCCATATGGCTTGATGACCATGCAACCCCGTACGGCGGCATTTTCGGCCAGGCCTGCGCGCTTTACTAACTCATTGTACCATAAAGAGTAATCTTCGCTGCGCTTCGGCAAACTTTTGCTCATGTTTTGGAGTATCTTTGAAAGTAGAAGTGCAAAAAAAGTCCGAAATAGTGGTAGAACATTTGTCTACCAATAGGGCACCGTTTCGGCCTCAAATTACGTTATTAAAACGAAGCATTCCTCCCGATTAGGTGAAGCGGGTAGTAAATGCACTCCACCTTCGCCTGCTTCTTCTTCTGTATCTCTCTTTCTCTACTTAGCCATGAAAAAATATTCCACCTTCATTTTATCTGCCCTGAGTGCACTAGCACTCGGCGGGTGCGCGGGCACATCGGCCCTTACTACCTCTACCGAAGACGATGGAGTGTACTATACCTCAAAGGATAAAACTACACTGACCCCTGCCGCCCAGGAGGCGCTGGATGCCCGCTACGGGCAACAGCAAACCAGCGGTGGCTACGCCGTATCGGGCGATGTGAACCCCGAGTACTCCGGTGACGGCACCATGCAGGACGCTACCGGAACTACAGAATACTACGACGACGATTATGGCTATGCCTCTCGTCTGCGTCGTTTCAATAGCTCTACATACAGCGGTCTGGGCTACTCCAGCCTTGCCTATACCGACCCCTTTTGGTATGGTGGTTATAGCCCCTACGGCTTTGGCTCGCTTTACAGCCCTTTCTACTCGCCTTACTACGGCTCGGGCCTGAGTATTGGTTTAGGATTGGGCTTTGGCTCTCTCTATCGGCCGTATGGCTTGGGCTATGGCGGCTTAGGCTACGGTGGTTTATATGACCCCTTTTATGGTGGTTATGGTGGCTTGGGTTACGGCGGACTAGGTTATGGCTATGGACCGGGCTTAGGATATGGCTACGGTTTAGGCTATGGTGGTCTAGGATATGGCTCTCCTTACTACGGCGGGAATTATGGCTATGCCGGCGATACGCGTAGCCGCGTCAACTACCAGCCACGTCGCGAGCGGAGTGCCGCCGCGTTGTCGTCGGCTCCCAATACTGGTATACGTGGTGGCCGCTCAGGTGGCAACGCGGTCTTGTCTAATGGTTCGGGTGGTGCAGTCGTGAATGGTAGCAACGGTGGTTGGAGCCGTGGTCGGGTTGTAAGCGGTGGTGCCGCTGGTAATCCCCAGCGCCAGAATGCTGTGAACGTGCCCGCCGATCAGCCCAACTTGGATACCCGCTCGGGCGGGCGCCGGTGGCGCAGTGTCGATGCTGGCAGCCAAGGATACAGCAACCAGGGCAATGTAGCACAGCCCCGTCGTAACCGGCTATTCAGTGGCGATGGTCAAGCAACGCAGCGCCAAGTATACAGCCAGCCCACTCGTTCGTACGAGCAGCAGCAACCCTCGCGTTCGTACAGCCAGCCTTCGCCCTCACGCAGCTCCTTCGGTGGTTCGTCCAGCGGTAGCTCAGTAGGCGGTGGTGGCGGTGGCAGCCGTGGACGCGTCCGCTAATGCATCCGGGCTTATGCTCGTAGATGTCTCATTTTCCTTTCTTTCCTGAATGAAAAACATGAAATATTGGCTAGGCTTGGCCCTTGTGGGCTGGGCCAGCCACGCTTTTGCCCAAAGTGAGCTAGATGCTTTGCGGTATTCTCAACTACAGTTTGGCGGCGGAGCCCGTACGCTCGGAATCGGTGGGGCCAACGTGGCGCTAGGTGCAGACGTTGGTAACTTGAGCAGCAACCCGGCTGGCCTGGGTTTGTTCCAACGTTCGGAGGTGAGTTTCACGCCGGGCTTTGGTGTTGGCAATACGAGTAGTGCCTTGCAGGGGAGTGGTAGCCTTACCGATTCCCGTAATAGCTTACATATTGGAAACGTAGGATTGATTTTTACTAACCGCCGTCCCGATAGTGACAACACATCGGATTGGCGTGCAGGCTCTTTCGGTATAGGCGTTACGCGCATCAATGACTTCAACCAGAATTCTGTTTATTCCGGTACGGTTGGTGACCAGCAGTCGTTATTTCAGCGTTTGCGGGAGCCACGCATTGACAACCAGGAAATAGATGACCAATACGCCAACAATGCCTACGTTGACTTAGACGCGCTGGCTTATGGTGGCTATTTGAATAATCTGGAGGGCGGCAACGAAGTATCTACCATCCCTCGCAACGGACCTATCACGCAGCGGGAGAGTATGCTAACTACTGGTTCGCAGTCGCAGTACGATTTTGCGTACGGGGCTAGCTACCGCGACAAGCTGTACATAGGCGGCGCCATTGGTGTTGTGGGCACGCGCTATGAGATGACGCGCGATTTCTATGAGACAACCAGTGATGTGAATGTGTATTTACGTGACTACTTGCAAACACGTGGAACGGGATTCAATGCTCGTATCGGAGCCATCTATCGTGCTACAGATAGAATACGCATCGGTGCTTCGGTGCAAACACCTACTTGGTTCCGACTAACGGACACGTATAGCACACAGCTAAGCTCTACTTTCACCCCACCTAGATATACACGAGACGACGCAGGGCAAATAGTCGAGACAATTAATGGAGGTGATGCGCAAACGGGCAGCCAACAATTCTCCTATAGCCTAACTACTCCCTTCCGGGCAAATGGAGGGGTAGCAATATTGCTAGGTAAGTACGGCTTCCTAACGGGCGACGTAGAATATGTGGATTATTCTCAACCGCGCTTCCGTGATAATGCTACTGCTAATGGGACGGCTCCTGGGTACGACTACTCCAGCACGAACCAATACATCAGCGACCTGTACCGCTCTACTGTGAACCTCCGCTTTGGGGGTGAGGCACGCTACGAGGCTTTCCGGTTCCGACTGGGCTATGCCCGCTACGGCGACCCTTATCGTGCCAACGACTTCGACCGCACCCAGAATTACTATACGGTGGGCTTGGGTCTGCGGCAGCAAAACTTTTTCCTGGATATAGCGGGTGTGTACAAGTCGGCTAATAACTACTACTCACCTTATGTACTCAATGCAGGTGATCAGCCAGTAGTAAGCATCGATTCCAACCGCTTTACGACTTCCCTTACCATCGGAACGACTTTTTAAGGATAGGACTAGGGTAAGCGTTGTCAACATAAAAACGCCGCTACGAACATCGTAGCGGCGTTTTTTAGTATCGAGTCTAGCTAGTTTACTACCTCATAATGTGTACTTGCAACTTAGCCGATGGAATAGGCGTGGTAGTCAAATTTTCCACATAAATAAGCCCAAACTTGTCTTCCTGCGTTCGGAAAGCATACACGCCGCCTTTCTTCAAGGTTTCGGTTTGGGGGTTAATGGGGCTGGTACTATTGTTATATGCTGCCGTCAAGTCGGCTGTGGAGGCAGCGGCGGCAAAGGTGCTGGCGTTTAAGCTTGTTGAGCGCAAGAGCGTGATGCGGCGCGTGGAACTGCCTTTAGGCCATAAAGCACTTAACGGTACTAGCTCTGCTGAGGGCGAAGCTAGTACAGCTGCATTATCAGCGCGAGGCACATAAATCAAATCAATCAGTCCGTACACATCTGAATAGGCAACCCCAGTAGAATCAGCTCTAAAACCTATGTAGCGCGGAAATGTCAGGCCCGGTAGCAATGCCAAGTAGGAACGGCTAGTGGGCGTGCGTGGTGCCTGCAAACCTACCGTGTAGCGATGGTAGGCAAGCGTAGAGTCGGCATTGCGGAGCGTAACCCGAAAGCTGGTGGTGCTTTTATTACCATCTTCATCTGTAGACTCAAATCGCCAAGTTTCGTGGCCGCTTGTAGAGCGCGTACTGAAAGTGTTTTGAAAAGCGAACGTTTTCCGCTTCATACTCCGCTCAAATACGACCAGCGTATCGCCTGTGTTGTAATGGTCTGAAATTGATAGGCCAATGTAGTCAACAGGATTTAAGCGTGGATTATACGTCACCGTAACACGCATCTTCGTCAGATTGGGCGCGTCTGCTGTGTCTCCGTTCTGTGCTTTGGTCGTGGCTGCGAATATTTTATACGTCAGTGTATCGGCTGGCGTGTTGATAATGCGCGTGTAAGCAGTGTAGCGTGAGCCCCCCACAAAATCGAGCAACGGCCCAGAATCCAGATCGGGCTGGCAGGCAGTGAGCAGCGTGCCCAACAACAGCCACAAAGAAAAACGTAGAAGCATAGTGGGTATAAAGATCGGCAGACGAGCGCAGACTTACGCTACCATAGCGCAAGAAGCCAGCCTGCCGACCTTAACGCACAAAGCGGCCGGGTAGTCTTTTCAGGAGCGCTTACTTCGGCTGCAACACAAATTCTATATTTACTGTTGCTGGTCCATTAGGCTGCATTACGGGTATGGGATTCACAAGTACAGATGCCGCAGGGTTTTGACTAGCCTCGGCCAGCAGTTTCTGACTTTCAAAAAGTTTCTTGCGGCTAAATAAGTCCCCGGTGCGCAGAGGCAATTGAGCCAGCAGTGGTGCGGTAGATACCGCAGGGGTACGTGTATCCTGTAGCGTAATCTTTCCTAGTCGGGCCGTCTTTCCCTCCGAAATAGTAAAAACCAAATCCACGGTGCCATTCGGCTGCGGAACGACGCTAGGCTCAACTGAAAAAAACCAATAACCCTGGTCCATGTATAGCGACGTGACATTGGATTGCAGACGCTGGCCGAGGGCTACCGAGTCGTACGCGGCGCCGGGTGCCAGTCCCAGCGCCTGCGTAAGGCGCGCTGACGATACCACTTTATTGCCCCGCCATGTAATATGCTGGATGGTAGGGCCTGTTTGTGCGGTCGTAGGCGAAGACGAAGCGGTTTCTGTCGAGGGTGAGGTAGGCGGCAAGGGAGAGCCCGCGTAGGAAGTAACAGCCCATGCCATAGCGGTCACAGGGACAACAAGCAAAAAACGAAGTTTTTGCCAGCGGGTAGGAACAGAGGTGGTGAGCATAAGAATACGTTGCGTTAAAATGGAAGAAGAAAAAGTATGCGTCAGGCGGAAGGGAGGCTGCTGAGTCACTAGCTTTAGTAGTAGGTTGCCGTAGTGGCGAATCCCGATGCCGGGTAGATGTGCTACAGTGGCATCGGCCAGATATTCGTGCACCTGCCGCACCTGCCGACCTAGGTAGCGCACAGCTGGGTTGAACCAGAGTAGCCAACCGGCCACCTCATAGCCCAGCAGATCCAACGTGTGGTGCTGGCGCACATGCACTTGTTCGTGCCGGAGTAACAGCTGCCGCTCTGTCTCACTAAGCGACTTATGCAGCGACGAAAGAAAAATGAACGGCCCAAAGGAAAATGCTGGTAACGTCTGCGTAGGCAACTGCACCAGGCGGCCCGTCGGCAGACGAATGCTGTCGTGCGAAGTCACCAGCGTATGCAGTTGCCGCAAACTGCGGCTCGTACGCCATACCTGGTAGCAGACGCCAGCAGCGTATACTGCCAGTACCACCCACCCCAGGCTATGCAGATAATCAGGAGTATCAAGAAGTGGAGAGGTGGAGGTGGCTGCCAGCGTCCACTGTAGGGGTAGGGCAGGCAGCGGGCCGCTTGAGGCACTACCAGTGGTAGGGGTCATCCGAGAAGCAAATCCGACCAGCAACGGCAGCGCAAAGCTGGCAGCCAGGCTAACCAGCAAGTACCAACGGTTCCAGCGGAAAGTGGGCAGCCGGGCAAATACCAGTTGGTAAAGCAGCGCGAAGACCACTGTGCCGAAGCTAACCTCGGCCAGATAGAGCAGCAGGCTAGTGGGCATCATCGGTAGGGGCTGTATCGGGGGAAGCCTGGTCCAGCAGTTGGCGGAGGCGCTGCACCTCCTCAGGGCTCAGACTTTCTTCCTCTACCATAAAAGACACTAGTGCCGATGGCGAATTGTCGAAATACTGTGTCAGCATACGCTTAAGAGAAGCCGCACGGTATTCCAGCTTGCTGATGACAGGCGAGTACTCATACGTCTTGCCGTAAGCCTTAAAACTCACATAGCCCTTGCGCTCCAGAATGCGCACCACCGAAGAAATGGTGGTGTAAGGTGGCGCAGGATCTTCGTCTAAATGCTGAATAATGTCTTTAACGAAAGCCCGTTTCAGCTTCCAGAGCACATGCATAATGCGCTCCTCCGTTTTAGTTAGCTCTTCCATGTTGTAAGTATAACGTATTTATACGTTTAATAACGTATTTATAAGTTGATTCGGTGTTCAAAATTTAAAATATGTTTTAGTAAATATTTTAAATGACTGATATAAAGACAATTGCGGTATAAATAACTGCTTAGGCGAAGGGAGATTTTATCGATAACCGATGTACATACCGTCCACCCTAGTACCATTGCTGATGCTTTCGCCCTATTTGTACCAGAATAGCTGCTGAAGCCGTTATTTTGTCCGATGCGTACCCTTCGCCTTTTGCTGCTCAGCGGCCTAGCTTCTTTCCTATTCTACAGCTGTCAGTCCGACACGCCCGCTCATACAGAGGTAGCAGACACTGAAACCGAATCACCTGTTGACACACTGCCTGCCCCCACACCCCGCCGCCTCGATACCCTAACCTGGCACCGAGTAGAGCGCCCTACCCAAGCCAATGCTCCGCTCATCCGGCCAGGAGCCGCGCGCCGCGCCATAGTGCCCCGCGACACCACCGCGCCGCCACCCGCCGAAGCGCGTCTCTACGACCTCACCCTGAAAGCCAGCGAGTACCATAAGATAGACCCTACCCAACTGGCCGAAGTGCGGGGTAGGGAAGGCACCGTTGTACGCATTCCGGCGGGCACGTTGGTCGACGCGCGTGGGGAGCCCGTAACCGGCCCTGTGTTTGTGGAACTGAAAGAGTGCTACGGGCTGGCTGATGTACTGCTCTCCAACATTGTGTCCGAAACCAATGATGACCAACTGCTTATACCGGGTGGCGCAGTATTGGTGCGGGCCACGGGCAACGGCCAGTCCCTGCGCCTAGCCGAGGGCCGCGCCGTGCAGGTGGAGCTTCCGGCTTCTGCCCGATCGGGAATGCCGCTATATTATGGGCGGAGCGGGCGCCGGCAACCTATCCGGTGGGTGGCAGCTGGCCCGGAAGCAGTAGTAGACAACCAAATATACCCAGAGGCGCAACCCATGCCCGCGTATGAGAGTGGCCCGGCTGCCCTGAACAAACTCGTGCGCTACCCCGCCGCAGCGGCCGATAGCCACACGCAAGGCACTGTTTACGTATCGGCGGTGATTGACGAAGCAGGGCGGGTGCTAACGCCTAAGGTACTGCGCAGCTTGGGTAGCAGCTTCTATGTGGAGGCCCTGCGGGTAGTGCGGCAAAGCTCGGGCCGCTGGACGCCCGGCCAGCGCGAAGGCCGTTTTGTGAAGGTGAAAGTGCTGGTGCCCATCCGCTTCACCCTACCCGAAACGTCTGACCTACTGGTCCGCGCCGACTCAACTGATTCGCCAACACCATCGGTAGCTGACGAAGAAGCACCGGCCGCTGATCGACAGGCATTTCGGGTAGGGCAACTGGGGTGGGTAGCGGCTGCCCGCCCGCGCCCCGCGGCCGAAGCCGTTACTACCCTCACGGCGGCCGTAGAGCCCGACACGCACACCAGCGTACGGCTGGTACTACACGATGCGGCTACCATTGTGCTAGGCCAGCCCACCGACACAGGTTACGACTTTGTGGACGTGCCTGCCAACAAAAAGGCCGTGCTACTAGGTATCCGCTATATGAGCGGCACGCCCTATGTGGCGGTACGGGAAATCACCACCGGGCGCCATAGCAGCGAGCCGCTTAGCTTCCGCGAAACCACACTGGCCGAGTTGGAGCGGCTGGTACAGGAGTTAAAATAAAGCGGACCAAAGCCACTGGCTACGTTGGAAAAACAGGACCCGGATGCGTAGCAGGACTAGCGGCAGGAGCAACGTTGGTAACCGGAATATTGGTATCGGAAATAATGTAAAGCGGGCGCTGGCGCACGTTGGCCGACAACCGCGACAAATACTCACCAATAAGCCCGACAGCAATTAGCTGCACGCCACCCAGAAACAGGATACTTACCATCAGCGAAGCCCAGCCTGGTTGGTAGTCGTGCACTATAAACCGCTCGTATAGCGTGTAGAGGACGACCACAAAGGCAATGCCCGATACTACAAACCCGCTGATGGTCGCAAACTTAAGCGGCGCATCGGAGAAGCCCGTGATGCCGTCCAGCGCCAGCCGAATCATCTTGCTATAGGTGTAGCCAGTGGCACCACCGGCCCGCTCGGCCCGGTCGTATTCGAGGTAGGTCTGGCGGTAGCCAATCCAAGAAATCTGCCCACGGATAAACTTGTTTTGCTCCGGCATCTGCTTGAGCGCATCCACTACCTTACGGGATACAATGCGAAAATCACCGGTATCCACAGGAATGGAAATGTTGGTGATGCTGGTCAGAATACGATAAAACAGTTTGGCCGTGAACTTCTTGGCGGCGCTTTCGCCCTGGCGCGAGCGGCGGCGGGCATATACTACCTCGTAGCCTTCGTGCATTTTGTGGTAGAGCTGGGGAATCAGCTCCGGCGGGTCCTGCAAATCGGCGTCGATAATGACTACCGCTTCGCCCTGCGACAAGTCCAATCCGGCCGTGACGGCAATCTGGTGCCCAAAGTTGCGGCTGAAATCAATGTAGCGTACGCGCGTGTCGCGCTCCGTAAGAACCTTAATCAGGCGCAGCGACTGGTCGCGGGAGCCGTCGTTGACAAAGATGAGTTCGTAGGAACGGCCAAGTGAAGCTAGTACGCCATTCAGCCGGTCGTAAAGTATCTGGATGTTGTCTTCCTCATTATAGATAGGGATGATAATCGATAGGTTCATGAGGGAGCAAGCTTACCAAGTATAGATCACAAAGATAGGAGGATGCAAAAGCTCCTACTCGGTTCTACTTGAAAGCCACTGCCTGTAGTTCGCTAATCGACCTATATTTGTTTCGACGCAACATTTATGTACATGTTATTATCTGAGAGAACAGACTCCTTACGAAAAGAAAAGTTATATCAAAGCATTGCTGTATGTCTCTTTATCGGGCTTGCACTGGTATTTAACGCACCATATCTAAGTTGGCTTCCTCGTGGCTTACACGAATGGGCACAGTCAGACCGTTTAGCGCTGGCGCTAGGATATTACGATTACCAATTTGATTTCTTTCACCCACGCACGCTATCCTTGGTAACGGTAGACCGGGTAACTGGGACCGAATTGCCATTACAAGCTTATATAGCCAGCTTGTTTGGGCTGTTGGTGGGGCGGCAGCATATCACAGTGGCCTTCCGTTGCTTGGATCTGGCGATGATGGTAGTTGGTTTCTATTACCTATTTCGGTTGATGTATGAAAGCACGGGCAATTTCGTGGCTAGCCTAGTGCCAGCAGCGTTTCTGCTAGGGTCACCCATATTTATTTACTACTCCGGTAATTACACGCCCGACCCATTCAGCGCCTCTCTTTTATTCGTAGCTATTTATCACTATTGGCGTTTTTACTACCGCGACCGGCAGTTTCGACATCTGATAGTAGCCACGGTCCTAGCGGGACTAGCTATGCTGGTGAAGGTCACCTCCGGCGTATATTTCTTCGCGTTCACCGGCGTCATCGTATTAATTTCCTACTTCTGGCCTACCTTGTTCACTGCCCGGCAGAAGGTGCAGTTCCTGGGAATGATAATGTTAGTGGTGCTGGCCTTGATAGGTTACTTTCTGTACCACGAGCACCTGAATAAGGCGTACGGCAGCGGATTATTTCTGAATACAACGCTACCTATCAGTAGTTGGCCCGCTCACCGAGCCATATGGACGAAAATATGGATTGGTTGGATATCGGAATATTTCACTCACGTCGATTATGCCTTGCTGAAAATTAGCTGGGGGCTGCTGGTCGTTTATGCCATAGTGCAATGGCGGCATGCTTCTGCCTACCTACCACTGCTGGCGTTATTTGGAGTAACGTTGCTCGGTATCACTATCATGTATCTACTGCTGGGTATCCAGCTAGTGCCACATGACTACTACATCATTGCGCCTCTATTTCCGCTGCTGATGATGGTGTTGTGCAGCGCATTGTGGATCCTATGCAGAATTAGCGGAGAACGAGGACGCTTGCTTATCACAGTCTTGCTGCTAGTGGCAACTGTAGCTCCCACGGTGGCAGGACTACGCCACCACCGGGCTCGTATGCACGAGCCGTACAGTCCTTACAGTGAGGGCTACGTGTATAGATGGGAATTGGGTGGGGCAGAAAAGCTACGAAAGCTGGGTGTGCCGGAGTCGTCTTTTATTTTGGTGATGGGGGAAGGCCCATCCAATCTAGCGCTTATCCACTTCAACCGACCTGGTATTGTATGGAACCCTGATATCGGCAAAATTACGGCGGATACAGTATTGCGCTTAATGGCTGGCCGTCGCTTAGAATACTTAATTATGCGTCGGGATCTGCTAGACCAGATAAAGCAGCAAAACCCAGCCTTATTGACGCCGTTCCGGGAGGTGAATATAGAAGATCAAAGCGCCATCTTACAACCCTTGCAACGGCCGGTGAAGTGGTGAAATTTCAGTTCTTTTTATCCCTGGTTTTATACAACATCAGCTTTAATATGTCTACGTCGTATTGCCTTCTGATGCTAGGATTACTGGGCCTACTTGCTGGCTGTAAGCGTGCGGCCAACGTGCCACCGGTAGGCTCTGGTCAGAAAGAATGGATACACCAAGACTTTGACGACCTGCAGAGGTGGAGTGGTGGAGAGTATCCTGCTTCTTTAACGCAAGAAAGGGCCCATAGCGGACAGTTTTCTCTGAAAGCTGGTCCAGGCGTTGACTATAGTCTAACCTTTTCGGCACCGTTTGACCAACTTAGCCTCACCAAGCCACGAAAGTTGCGAGTGCAAGCTTGGGTATGGGTGCCGGAAGAGACCAATAATATTACATTAGTGATAACTGCTGTTAACTCCAAAGGCGTTGTATCTTGGGAGGGTATTCAGTTGGCTAATACAGTAAAAGGTTATAAAAGCTGGCAACACTTGGATCAAAAAGTGATGATGAGTCCGCAACTCACATCAGATGATGTATTAAAGCTATACCTCTGGCAGCGGAATGGCAACGATAATTCATTGTACTTAGATGATCTGATAATCAGCGAAGAAGAGTAGTGCTAAACTACTTGATGCTGAATATTTCTCTGCTCTTTGTCGTCTGCTTGGGATGATGCTTAGTTTATAAGGCTCTAAACCTGCTTTCAGGATATAGCTTCAACGCTAGTTCTACATCGTTATTTTTGCAGATACCTTCTAACATAACCTTTCCGCTTTGGCCTTTACTTCCTTTACCGCTGCCAATAAAGCGGCGCTAAAGCATCCATATCATATAGCCGCCGCTGTTTTATTGCTGGCAACTAGTGCCCTTTTCTACGGTCCTTACCTGCATGAACTGCCTACCGGAATTCATACATGGGCGCAGTCAGACAGGCTAGCGCTGGCCATCAATTTCTACGACTACGGCTTTCATTTTTTAACGCCACGTACTTCCAGCCTAACATCTATTGATGGTGTAACAGGGGTAGAGTTTCCACTACCGGCCTATCTAGCGGCATTGGGCGGAGTTATATTTGGTCGCGATGCCATCAGTGCCTGCTTTCGCACGCTGGATGTGCTAATGGTAACGGTCGGCTTCTTTTACCTATTCCGCATAATTTATGATCGGACCGGGCATTTTGTTGCTGGACTACTACCGGCTGCTTTCCTATTCGCTTCGCCCACATATGCATTTTATGCGGGCAACTTCGTGCCCGATCCGTTTAGTTTGAGCCTAAGCTTCATCGGTTATTATTACTGGCTGCGCTTTTTTGAGCAACGACGCTTTCCAGACTTGCGCATAGCATTGAGCCTACTTGTTTTGGCGGGCTTAATTAAAACAACTACGGCACTGCATTTTGGGGCGGTAGTCGGCATCACTATGCTATGGGCTTTTGTAGATATGCAGCTACTACAGCAGCGGCAGCGCTTGGAACTAGTTATATGGGCAGTAAGTGGCGTAGGACTTATCGGCTTCTTTTTTCTACATAATCAACACTTAAATACTACCTATCAGTCATGGCAATTTATTGCCAACCCCAACCCAGTTGCTGACCCGGATGCCTGGCATGCTATCGTACAGTCAATACGTAGGGACTGGTTGACGGAGTATCTCACTCGCGTACACTATTTTACACTAGCGGTTTGTATCGTACTACTGTTTGTCTTCATACGACCAACTTTACGGCGCTACTTACCTCTCACTTTGCTGTTGCTACTATCCATTGGTATTGCCTACCTATTTGTACAAGTGATGGGTGGCGGCCTTGGGGGACACGACTATCATATGATTTGCTCCTTCGGACCACCGACAGTATTACTACTAGTAGTCGCCTTACTGAATATAGGGCGCTACGTAGGACGAATGCGCTATGCTACATCAATCGGGTTGGGAATACTGGGGATTTTTTTTGTAGTGTCTGGCTATAAGCGCTTTAATCGGCGCATGAGTGATAACTACCCACCCTTTTCTCTCTACTACTCACATATCTGGATGCGGGGTGGAGCAGCTGAATTGAAGCAAGCAGGAGTATCACCTACTGCCCGAGTACTCATTCTAGAAGAAGCCGTTAATACCCCGCAGATTTACTTCGACCGCCGCGGCATTGCATGGAAGCCAAGTGATCCGAGCGCGCTGTCGCCTGCTGACTTTCTAAATCCGATGAGCGCCGATAGTCTGGAATACCTGATCATGCGCCCGGAAACCTACGCGCAGCTGGCGCCTATCCATGCTGGTCTGGCGCAGGAATTTACAATAGTAGCTAGGCGGCCGGGTGTTGTACTGCGTCGCCGCGATATGAGCCGTTCGTGGTAGCAGTATATAGATGCAGACGCTTAGAAAAATGACCGGCCAAATAAATTACTACACTACTAACAGGCTAATAGGATTACTCGCAGCAGTAATGCTGCTGATAAGCTGTCAGCCTAAAGATGGCCGCCAGAAATTGGAGGAGCGTGAGTTGATGCACAATAGCTTCGAGGAGCTAGGAGGTTGGCACGGTGAGCGACCAGCTACAATAGTGACGGAGAAAGCACATACTGGGCACTATGCTGTCCGGGTTAACATTGCAGAGCCCTATTCGCCTACGTATCGAGTGCCGTTAGGAACGCTAGTCAAACACCGACCACGACGCCTCACAATCAGCGCTTGGGTATGGGTGCCAAGGTCTGCTGATGATGCCATGATTGTAGTAGCCATCACTCCTCCAAACGACCGAGAACACCCTGTCTTTACCAAAAACGTGTACTTAGCGAATAGTAGCCCAATTCATTTTCAAAAATGGAAGAAGGTAAGTCGCAGCATAGACTTACCCGCTGATATTCACGCCGATAGTGAGTTAGTAGTATATCTATGGTTAGGCTACGCGAAGCAGCCAGTGTACATGGATGACATTACTCTGACGGAACTCTGGTAAGCCAGCTCTACGTATCAAATACAATTACATCAACAAGCTCCCTCTGCTTCTATTTTCACCTTATGAAACGTTTTTTCTTCTGCGCAGTATTATTTGCTTTGGTGGGATGCAGTGATAAAGCAGTTGTTGATGAGAGCACACTCATGACTACCAGCTTTGAAACACTTTACGGCTGGCTTCCTGCCTCACAAAGTGATTTACTGAGTCGGGAACAATCTCATTCTGGACTGTATTCAACGAAGGTTGATCCACAACATGAGTATAGCCTTACCTACCGCTCCACACTAGGTGATCTGCACGATACACGCATTAGCAAAATGAAAGTCAATGCATGGGTCTTTGTGCCCGATGCACAGGCACAAGCTACACTAGTGATTTCTATTTCCAACCAGGGCGCAAAACCGGGAAATATGCTTTGGGAAGGAATTAATCTGCAACAGGAAGTAAAGGGGGAATATGGTCGTTGGGTAAATGTATCGAGAGAACTTACGATACCAGCAGAAGCAGATGACACTAATCGGCTTTCGATCTACTTATGGCGCACTGGCGGCGACAAAGCCATTTTCTTGGACGATGTGACATTGCGGAATGACAAATCTGTAGAGTAGAGGTGTACGTTGAGCAACGAGTCTACTAGTAAAAATATGGGGGCTTAGGAAGTAAGCAAGTCTTATTGCGTCATAATACAAGCAAATACAGATACTTGTGATTGAATAAGCTTTTACCTCATTTAAGTCGTGAAATTCACTCTTTAAAAGGTGTTAATGCTTTAATTTCAACTAGTTGCAATATACACATAGTTGTTTCAATGAATACGTTGCTTTCTGAGCTCCAAAACTAAATAGGGGTAGAGTGCGGAGAACGGGGCGTCGTGTCAGGCGTTACAGAGCCACGAGGGGGAGGTACAGGTAAACCACCATCCGTCTCGCTCACGAGATAAGGCGGGCGTTGCTTCGACTGCACAAACAAGCGCCCTAAGTATTCACCCATGATGCCTAGCACCAGAAGTTGGATGCCACCGATAAATAACACGCTCACGAGGGTAGAGGTCCAACCCGGCACAGCGTCATCCGTGAATAGCAAAATGTACAGGGCATAGAAGGCATAGCTGAAAGCCAAGGCTGATACTACTGCCCCGGCCAGAGTAGCAAGGTGCAAGGGCCGAACGCTAAAGGAGGTCACCCCGTTGAGGGCCAGCTTTACCATCTTGTGTAGGGTGTACTTTGTTTTGCCCCGGAAGCGGGCCGCCGGCGTGTACGCTACCTTCTTCCGCCGAAATCCTACCCAGTGAATAAAGCCACGCAGAAAAAGCTCCACATCGGGGCTGTTACGCACTACGTCGGCTACGCGCCGGTCAATGAGGCGGTAGTCGGCCGTACCCGGCTCGAAGCTCACGCTCGACAACGAGTTCATCAGGCCGTAGAAAGCATTCGACGTGCTCCGTTTAAACCACGACAGCTTCTCGTCATCTTCTCGTTGAGTATATACAATATCATATCCGGCCAACCAATGCCCAATTAGCTCGGGCAATAGCTGGGGGGGGTGCTGCATATCAGCGTCCAGGGAGATGATACAGTCACCGGTGGCATAGTCCAGACCGGCACGCAACGCACTTTGGTGCCCGAAATTGCGAGAAAGAGCTACGTAGTGAATCTCAGGGTCCTGGCTGTGCAACTCGCGTAGAACTTGTTGGGTATCGTCGCGGCTGCCGTCGTCCACAAAAATCAACTCCCGCTCGTATCGGCCCGTTAGGTTTTCCTTGATGCGAGCCGCTACCTCCGGCAGGTTTTCCTCTTCGTTGTAGGCAGGTATAACAATAGAAATCTTCATAACACCGCGCAAAATAAAGAAAGGCAGAACAGATATAGCAGACGAGCAGTCAAGCGCCGCTTTAGCGTCAAAGCTACGAGATATTGGTTGATGCTATGTTGTCATCCAGCCGCTGAAAGGGACAAGCGAGTTGCAAACGAAAGCGCCCGGCTTCCTTGGAAACCGGGCGCTTTCGTTTGCAACCACAGGCAATTTATTGCCCGGCGTCTGTTTTCTCGTCGCCGGCTTTGTGCTTCACTTTGACCTTGCGGCCTTTCTCGTCCTTGGCTTTGGCTTTGCGCCGACCTTCTTTCACGGTGATGTCCGTATCGACGGCCGGTGCGGTAGTGGCCGGAGCTTCGGCGGTGGGGGCGGGGGTAGCAGTGGGAGTCACGCGCTGGCCGTTGGCGTCCAGCTCTACCACGTCGTAGCCCAGCTCAGCCAGACCAGGGAAAGCCTTCGTCCGGTCACCTACCACTACGATGTACATCTTATCGGCGGGTAGGTATTTCTGGGCCGAGGCCAGCACATCCTCCTTGGTCAGGTTCTTCAGGATTTCGCTCTGCTTGGTCACGTAGTCGGGCGCCAGATCGTACTCTACCAGGCGCGACAAGAAGCCGGCTTTCTGCTGGCCGGTTTCATAGCGCAGGGCGTCGCTCTGGCCTACCGAGGATTGCAGGAAGGCCAGCTCCTCGTCGGTAATACCGTTGCGGTAATTGGTGATTTCCTTCATGAACTCCTTCACCGAAGCCGCCGTGGCATCGGCGCGCACGCCGGCCGAGGCCGTGTAGGGGCCAATGTAACGCGTGCCCTGGAAGCCCGAGCGGGCGCCGTAGGTGTAGCCCTTGTCCTCGCGCAGATTCAGGTTGATGCGCGAGTTGAAGGCGCCGCCCAGCAGGTAGTTGGCCAGGTAGGCGCGGTAGTAGTCGCCGGTGGCGTCGTAGGTGAGGGGGGTGAGGTAGCCCACCCGAATTTCCGATTGCGCCGCGCCATCTTTATTGATGAAATAGATGCGGGTTTTGTCGGGCTGTTGGGTTCTTTCGCCGGGCGGAATGGTTACGCCTTTGCGCGGCCAGGTTTTTAGGAAGGCCAATGACTTTTCCACGGTGGCTTCGTCCACATCACCCACGGCCGTCACGTAGCTTACGTTGGGCGCGTAGTTCTGCTGATAAAACTGCTTCACGTCGTCCAGCGTCAGCTCCGAGACGGTGGCCGTGGTGCCGCTCACCGGCACCGACATAATATCGCCGGGGCTGTAGAGTAGGCGTGAATAAGCGTTGTTGGCAATGACTACGGGCTGGGTGGTCTGGTTGGCAATGCCCTCCAGCGTCTGCTTTTTCAAGCGGTCAAAATCAGCCTGGTCGAAGCGCGGGTGCAGCAGGCGCTGCTCCAGCAGGGCCATAGTAGCGGGCAAGTTTTTGGTGAGCGACTGCACGTACACAGTAGTATTGTCGTCGCCAGAATATACGCTCACGGTGCTACCCAGGCGGTCGAGGGCAGCCGAAAATTCCTCGCTGGTATACTTCTCCGAGCCTTCATTCAACATTTGGGCCGTGAGGGCTGCTACCCCGGCTTTGTTGCGGTTCTGCTGCTCCAGGCGGTGTCCGCCCCGGATGGTCATCAGCATGGTCACCGTCGGGATTTCCGTGTTTTTGGTGCCGATCAGACGCAGGCCATTGTCAAACTGATCCTGCCAGATAGTGGGCACCTTCACCACGGGGTTGGCACCGGAGGCCGGCTGCTTGTTGCGGTCGAAGGTGTCGGTGGCCTTCACGTATTTCAGGCCCTCGTACCCGTAGTTGGGCGCTTTGTAGCCCGCCTGCGACACGGTGTAGTTGTCTTTGCCAGCGGCCAGGGCCATCTGGCCTTTCGGCAACACACTCAGAATCACAGCGTGCTTGCCGCGGATATACTTGTCGTACACGCGCTGCACATCGGCTTTGGTGAGAGCACGCAGGCGGCGCATTTCCACGGGCAGCTGGTTGGGGTTACCCTCGTAGGTCTGGTAGGCGGCCAGCTGGCTCACCTTGCCGGCTACGCTGCTCAGGCTGTTCACTACGTTGGCTTCGGTGCTGGCCTTGAAACGGGCCACCTGCTCGTCGGTCACACCGGTTTTCTCAAACTCCGTCAGGGTTTTGCGGAACACTGCCTGCGTGCTGTCCAGCCCTTTGCCGGGGTAGCTGATGGCTAGCATCACAAACTCGCCGGCCAGCTCCGAGTTGCTCTGGTAGGCTTGCGCCTGCACGGCTTTCTGTGCTTTCACTAAGTTCTTGTATATCAGCGACGTTTTGCCACCCCCGATAATCTCGGCCATGGCATCCAGCGCTACCTCATCGGGGTGACCGTGGGGCACGGTGGGGAACACCATTTGCAGCATCGGGAAGCGCACGTTGTCCTCGTAGCTCACGTAGCGGTCCTGGTTGAGCACGGGAGCGGGCAAGCTCTGCTCCTTCACCTCGGGGCCACGCTTGATGGGGCCGAAATACTTCTCAGCTAGCTTCACTACTTCGGCAGCTTTCACGTCGCCACCTACCGTGAGGGTAGCGTTGTTGGGGCCATACCAGCGCAGAAAGAAGTTCTTCAGGTCGTTTACGTCCGAGCGGTCCAGGTCTTCGAGGTAGCCAATGGTGAGCCAGCTATAGGGGTGACCATAGGGGTAGAGCGTTTTGGCAATCTGCTCCTGGGCCAGGCCGTAGGGGCGGTTGTCATAGTTCTGGCCACGCTCATTTTTTACGGTAGCGCGCTGTACTTCAAACTTCTTTTGCGTCACGGCATCCAGCAGGAAGCCCATGCGGTCGGCTTCCAGCCACAGCGCGGTTTCGAGCTGATTGCTGGGTACGGTTTCGTAGTAATTGGTCCGGTCGCGGTTGGTAGAGCCGTTGAGGGTACCGCCGGCGGCCGTTACGGTTTTGAAATGCTGCTCGTCGCCCACGTGGTCGGAGCCCTGGAACATCATGTGCTCGAAGAAGTGCGCAAAGCCCGACTTGCCAATTTGCTCCCGCGCCGAGCCCACGTGATAGGTCACGTCTACGTGCACCAGCGGGTCAGAATGATCTTCGGCTACTACCACCGTGAGGCCGTTGGGCAGCACATACTTCTCGTAGGGAATTACCAGCTCATTGCCTTTGCGGGTCACTTTCTCTACCAGCTTGGCGCCGCCAGCAGTAGCTTTGGCGGGCGCTTTCACAGTAGGCGGTTTGGGAGTCGTGACGGGCGTTTTCTTCTGAGCCACGGCGGGCTGCATAGCCAGCGTAGTACCCAGGCCCAATAGCCAAAGCTGTTTCCGAATCATGTAGGAAAAAATAAAGATGAATTGCTGTAAAAACGTGTCGGAAGATACGAGCTAAACAGACACATCCTACCCCGTAGGGCTGCAAGGGCAAGAGCACGGAAAAGGGCCCGGTCTTTCAGCTATTGAAAGACCGGGCCCTTTTCCGTGCTCAACAGTTGTTTGAGGCGACCGAGTTACGTGCGTGGGTCCAATTCTACCGGGGCTTCATAGGCGGTGGCGGGTAGGGTTACGGGTTCCGCGCCTACGGCGCGCACGTCATCAGCATCATCTACGCGCAACGACAGCAAGCCGGCAATGAGCAGCGATGCGCCGCCCAGCGCCAGCGTATACACCGTTTCGCCGTGAAACAAGTGCTTGGTGAGCGGCCCCAACACTAGGCCCGCAATGCTCTGCGGAATCACAATAAAGAAGTTGAACACGCCCATGTAGTACCCCATGCGGTTGGCGGGCAGCGCCCCGGCCAGCATGGCGTAGGGCATCGACAGAATACTGGCCCAGCCAATGCCCACGCCTACCATCGACAGAATGAGCAGGGTAGGGTTCTGAATGAAGAAGATGGAAATCAGGCCAGCGCCGCCAGCCAGCAAGCAAATCATGTGCGTAAAGCGACGGCTGGTAGCCCGCGCCACCACAGGTAGTAACAGGGCAAAAATGGCCGAAACGCCGCTATACACCGAGAAGCAAATGCCTACCCAGTCGGCGCCTTCGTTGTAAAGCTTGGAGCTGGTATCGGTGGTGTGGTAGATGTGGCTAGTGACGGCCGGTGTGGTGTAAATCCACATGGCGTAGAGCCCGAACCACGTAAAAAACTGCACCAGGGCCAATTGCTGCATGGTGCGGGGCATGTTGAAAATGCCCATGAACGATTCGCGGAAGCCGTTGGCAAAGCCCGCCGTGCGCCGCTTCTCTTCCTCAAATTCGGCCAGGTTTTCTGGTGGATATTCTTTGGTGTTGAACACCGTCCAGAGCACAGCTAGCAGGAAGATGCCGCCGCCAATGTAGAAGGCGTACTTCAACGACGGCGCAATGTGGCCCGGCACCGGCGCGTTCGATACGTTGAACCAATGCGTCATCACCCAGGGTAGGGACGAGCCGATAATGGCCCCAATACCAATCAGAAACGTTTGAAACGCAAATCCGGCCGTGCGCTGCTCCGAAGGTAGCAAGTCGCCTACCAAGGCCCGGAACGGCTCCATGGAAATGTTCATGCTGGAATCCATAATCCACAGCATACCCGCAGCCATCCACAGCGCCGATACGTTGGGCATCACCAGCAAAGAAAGCGAGGCCAGCACGGCCCCAATCAGAAAGAAGGGCCGGCGCCTACCCCAGCGCGGGCTCCAGGTGCGGTCGGAGACGTAACCGATAACCGGCTGCACCAGCAACCCCGTGATGGGGGCCGCCAGCCACAGAAAGGCCAGGTCGTCGGGGTTGGCGCCCATGGTTTCGAAAATTCGGCTCATGTTGGCGTTTTGCAGCGCAAAGCCGCACTGAATGCCCAGGAAGCCGAAGCTCATGTTCCAGATTTGCCAGAAGGAGAGTCGGGGTTTGTTGTGGGTAGCGGAAGGGGCCGCCACGGTGCTACCTGCCATAAAAATTGAACGGGTTGAAAAGTCGCGCGAAATCGTTTGCAAACGCAACTTTGAAGGTACACACTTTACGCAAAAATGCCGGCTTCCTGCCATTGAAACAGGAAGCCGGCATACGGTTTACGGGCGCAGCAAGCTATTATTTCGCTTTTATTTCGAGGATGCAGGCGCTCTGCGGAGCTACGGTCAGCTTCAGATTGTCGATGGGGGGCGCTTGGTTGAGCAGGTCGGTGTAGGTGTAGGAGTTGCTGTCCTCCAGGCCCATCGCCTGCATGGCGGCCGCCGGAATCTGTACCTGCGTTTGGGCGCTCTGGCTAGAGCTGAAGTTGACGACAATCAGCAGCTTCTGCTTATCGGTGTAGCGCAGGTAGGCGTAGAGCTGCTGCGGGTTGTAGCCGGGGCTGCTTTGGTTGGCCTGCTGCAACTCGTAGAAATGGCCCCGCCGAATGGCGTCGCTCTGGTTGGTGAGCGTGAGCAGGCGCTGGTAGAAGCCGCGTAGCTGGCGCTGGCTTTCACTGAGCTGACCACCGTCGAACTTGCCGCCGTTCATCCACTTCTGGTGTTCGGGCACGCCCCAGTAGTCGAAGATGGTGGTGCGGCCGTCGTCGGAGCTGAAGCCGCTGGCGCCGCGGCCCGGTTCGCCTACCTCCTGACCCATGTAGAGCATCACGGGGCCGTTGGCGAGGGTAGCTGTAACGGTCATGGCCGGAATAGCGGCGCGGGGGTTGCCGGCAAACTCCTTAGCGGCAATGCGTTGCTCGTCGTGGTTTTCCAGGAAGCGCAGCATGTTGCCGGCAAAGCCGCGGCTTTCCTCCCGCCACACGTGCGTGATGTCGTCGGTGGTGCCCTGGCCAGACATCAGGCGGCGCAAGCCGTCGTAGAGCCCTACCTTGTCGTAGAGGTAGTCAAACTTGCCCGCTTCGATGTAGTGCTGGTACTGTTTGGGATTGTAAATCTCGGCGGCGAAGATGATGTCGGGCTTTACCTTCTTCACCTCTGGAATCACCCAGCCCCAGAACTCCACCGGCACCATCTCGGCCATGTCGCAACGGAAGCCATCCACGTCTTTTTTAGCCCAATACAGCAGAATATCGCGCATTTTCATCCACGTATCCGGAATGGGCTCGAAGTGCGTTTGGCGGTTGTTGGCATAGTCGACGCCGTAGTTCAGCTTGATGGTTTCAAACCAGTCGTCGATGGTCGGTGTGGCCGAAAACACGTCGTTACCAGTGGCTTTGGCGGGCACTTCCTGGTACTTCTTATCCTCGCCGGGGCCTTTCAGCTCGCCCAGCGGATTGTAGCCCGCCGGTACCCGAAACGCCTGACCCGGAATGTAGTAGAAGTTGTTGCTGGGGCTAAAAGCCTGCGTTTTGTCGTCGTGCTCGCCCAGGTCTACTACCCCCGCCGGCCGCACATCCGACTTGTAGCTGCGTGCTACGTGGTTCGGGATGAAGTCGATGAGCACCTTCAGACCGTTTTGGTGGGTGCGCTGCACCAGGGCTTCAAACTCCTGCATGCGCCGGGGTACATTCACAGCCAGGTCGGGCGCCACGTCGTAGTAGTCGCGGATAGCGTAGGGCGAGCCGGCCCTACCCTTCACCACGTCGGCATCGTCTAGGGGGATGCCGTAGCGGGTGTAGTCGGTCATGGTGGCGTGCTCCAATACGCCGGTGTACCACACGTGCGTTACGCCTAGCTGCTTAATGGCTTGCAGGGCCGGGTTGGTGATGTCGTTGAACTTGCCTACCCCGTTTTCCTCCACCGAGCCATAGAATTTGTTGGTGGTATTCTTATTGCCAAACAGGCGCGTCATCATCTGGTAGATGATGAGCTTGTGGTCCTGGGGCGTTTCTGCGGTGGTATTGGGGTCGTTGGCTAAGGAAGTGGTATTCGGCACGGCAGGTACAGTAGCTTGGGGCGATTGGGAAGCGGAACAGGCGGCCAGGCTAAGCGCAACGGCTACGGCTGGCAGGATAGTTTTCATACGGGTGAGGGGCATTAGGTGGCGTCAAAGAATGCGGTTCTACTTTTGCGGCATCCGTTCTTATTTCTTCAACTCCCACACCAGCGCCGTGTAGCCCGGTACTTTCACCGCTTTCAAATCCGACACAGTAGTGCCTGTCATAATATCCGAAGCGGCAGAATAGCCATTGAGCCGCTCCGCGAAGCGGGTCAGGTCCACAGACTTCTCGCCTTCATTGCTATTCAGCATCACCATCACCGTGTTGCCTTGGTCGTCGTAGCGGAAGTAGGTGTAGATGTTGTCCTGCGGGATGAACTGCATCAGCTTGCCGGTTTGCAGCACCGGGTGCGCCTTGCGGTAGGTGCCCAGCGTGCGCACGTACTCGTAGGCTTCGTTTTCCTGGGCCGTGCGGCCGGCTTGGGTGAAGGCGCTGCGCTTGTCTTCTTTCCAGCCGCCGGGGAAGTCGGCGCGCACCAGACCGTCGGGGTTCGAGAAGTTCTTCATCAGAATCTCAGTGCCATAGTAGAGCTGCGGAATGCCGCGGGTAGTCAGCAACCAAGCAAAGCCCATCTTCAAGCGGGGTAGGCTTTCGCCAATCACAGAGTAAATGCGGCTCATGTCGTGGTTATCCATGAATACCACGTTGCGGGTGGCATCCTGGTACATCCAGTCGCCCTGCAACGCGTCGTAGAGCTTGCCTACGTTGCCTTTTTCCTTGAGCGCATCCCAAATGGCGCCCTGCGATTGAAAGTCCAGCACACCCGGTAGGTTCGACTTAAACCCATCGACCGGCTGAAAAATGTTCTGGGCAAAAAACGCCTGCTGCGCCGTGCTGCCTACCCACGCCTCGCCAAACATGCCCAATTGCGGGTACTCGTCCAGCAGCGCCTTGTTCCAGGCCATCAGGAACTGCGGGTCGGAGTAGGGGTAGGTATCGATGCGGTAGCTATCGAGGCCCGTATACTCCAGCCACCACAGGAAGTTCTGAATGATATAGGTGGCTACCAGCGGGTTACTCTGGTTCACGTCGGGCATGGTGGTATCAAACCAGCCGCGGTTATACAGGTCCAGGTCGCGCTTCGAGCCGTAGGGGTCGTTGAGGGCCTGCGAGTTGTAGTTGCTGCGCGTGAAGGTAGGCCAGCGGTTGAACCAGTCCTTAGCCGGCTGGTCGAGGAACAGGTAGTTGTGGCTGCCCACGTGGTTGAGCACCACATCGTGAATCACTTTCAGGCCGTTCTGGTGCGCGTTGCGCACAAACTGCCGATACTCCTCGTTGGTGCCGTAGCGTGGGTCTACCTGGTAGTAGTCGGTGAGGGCGTAGCCATGGTAGCTGGCCTTGGGCATGTCGTTCTCCACCACCGGGGTAGGCCAAATGGCCGTCACGCCCATCGACTTCAGGTAATCGAAATGCTGCTCAATACCCTTCAGGTCGCCGCCGTGGCGGGCGTACATCGAGTCGCGGGCAATGGTGCGGGCGCGCTCCGTTTTGATGATGTCGTTCTTCGTATCGCCGTTGGCGAAGCGGTCCGGCATCAGGAAATAGATGAAATCGGAGCTATTCACGCCCTGCACGCGGCCTTTGTCGGTTTCGCGGGCGCGCAGCTCGTATTCGTATTTCGTTTTGCTTTTGCCATCGAAGCTCAGCTTCAGCTTACCCGGTTTGGCATCGGGGCCGATGGTGAGGTTGACGAGCAGGTAATTCGGGCTTTCGAGGCGCTGAAAACCGTCCATCGTCACGCCGGGGTAGGCGGCCAGGGCTACTTTGCTATCGGCAATGCCGGGGCCGTGCACCAGCAGTTGCAGCTTGGGGTTCTTCATCCCTACCCACCAAAAGGTAGGGTCGATGCGGGCAATGGGAGCAGCCTTTTTGACAGCTTCCACAGGAACAGCGGCGGCAGTGGCCACTGGGGCAGCGCTACCACAGAGTAGGGCGGCGAGGAGTAGGTGGGAAATTTTCATGCAGTGTGGGAAAAGAAATGCAAGATACTGCTTCCTGCAGAGGTGTGCAGAAGCGCCACTAAAGCCACTGTGGTTCACGGTACCCAACAACTATCAATGGCCAACAGCAACGCATCTGTTACTAGGTAGATGCAAAAAAAGGAGCCCTACCACTCGGCAGGACTCCTTTTTAATACAGTAGCGGCTATAGCTTACTGCGCCTTAGCCAACCACAGCGACGCATTGAGGTGCAGGCGGGCGTGGCTCACGTTCTCGCGCCAACCGTCGTAGACGGTGTTGCCGGGCGAGCCAGTGCCGTCGTCGGCGGGTGAGGAGTCGCCGATAATCACCACGCGGCCCGTGCCGAAGGTGCTGCTGGCCGCCATCACGTTGGTGGTGTTTTGGGTCACGCTCTTGCGCCAGATCAGGCCCTGCACGGTGCTGTTGGCGGTAGGGCTCAGGGTCATGGTAGCGCCGTTGTGAAAAGAAAGCTGCGACACAGCGCCCTGCGAACCGCGCAAAATAGGATTGGTGGTGCTATTGAGCACATTAGGACTGTCCTCCACAATGTTGTCGAGGTTCACCTTGAAGCCGAATGGGTTGGCTTGGACCGAGTTGTTCTGCATCAGATCGTTCCAAATATCGGGCGAGTCGTAGCCGTCGTTGTTGCGGTCTGAGATGTCGTGGTCCGAAATCATAAACAAGCCTCCGCCGTTCTGCACAAAGCGCAGGATAGCCGTTTTTTCAGCCGCCGTGAAGATGATATTGGGTTCGTCTACCACAAATACATTGTAGTTGGCCAGGTCCTGCGGGTTGGAGGTGTTGCCGTAGGTGATGCCCGTACCCGTGGGCAACTGCTCCACAGAGTGCCCCAGCTTCACGAGGGCCACGCCCCAGGCCGAAATAGCGCCGGTCCAGTACGTTTCGGCGGCGGTGCTGGTGATGCCCGAGGCTGCGGGGGTAGGGTAGCGCGGTGTGGCGCCGTTGTCCACGTCCAGCACCCAGTCGGCGTTGCCGGCCAGCTCGCCGTGCGAGGCATCAATCAGAAATTTCTTGCCGCCCGTGGTAGGCGGGGGCGTAGTGGTGCCGCCATACTGCTCCACCGTGATGTTGTCGATGTTAACACGGTTGGTGCCGCCGGAAATCTTGCGCAGCTGCAAACGCACGCTGCCACTCAGGTTCACGGCAAACGAGGCGGTGCTGAGGGCGGTGCTGCTACTGGTGACGGTGCTGCCTACCTTGGTGTAGGAGCTGCCGCTACTAGTGCTGGCCCACAGCTCCCACTGGCTGCTGCCATCGGTGCCATACACGGCGTGCTGCACCGTAACGGCGCCTACCCCGGCAGTGGTGTTGAAGTTCATGGTGAGCGAGCCGGTATTGCGCACGCGCGCCGACTGGCTGCCGGTTTTGCGGTCGGCGGTGGTGTTGCCAAGTAGGGCGTCGTTCAGCGTCCAGCTACCCGAGGCCAGCGTGACGCTGCCGGTAGAGTAGGCGGTTTTAGTGCCCGTTTCGAAGGTTTCGGGGAAGCCAGTGGCCGCCACGTTGGCCGACGTTACGCTGGCAAGCAGGGTAGGGGTAGGGTCGGTGTCTTGCTGGGCGCAGCCCAGCAACGAGAGAGCCAGCGCAGGAGCAGCCAGCCAGCGAAAAGAGAAGTGCATGAAAAGGAAGTGAAGGGTAGAAGAGCGCAAAAGCCTATTCGGCGCCGCGAAACTACAGCCTATTTTTCCCGGCCTCACCCGTTGGACGTTATGCTTTTGTTATGAAAGGCATTATCTGCAAGCGCTTTACAATGTAAAATAACGGATTGATGGTACCGCCTTACCCCTTATGCCAGGGTAAGCAGCGTACCGACAGCAACCATTGCCTCAGCGTCTCTACAGAGCATAAATCGGCTGCGGTTGTATTAGGTGCAAAATTGCGGGCTGTCTCAACCCACCCGTAGTATCAGCCGTTTGCGAAGTAGTGTGTAATTCGATTTTTTCACTACTAACCTTCTGATTAGTATGGCTTCTAATTCCAACGTTTCTAGTACGCTCAACGAGCTGACCGAATTTGTCAACGACCGCATCGAAGGATATAAAACCGCCGCCGAAGACACCAAAGACGCGCAACATAAGTCTTATTACCAGCAGCTGGCCGACCAGAGCCAGCGGTTTGCCGACGAGCTGAATGGCTTCGCCCGCAACTACGGCGGCGCGGGCGAGGACAGCACCACCACCAAAGGCAAGCTCTACCGTGGCTGGATGGATGTGAAGTCAGCCGTAACGGGTAAAGACGAAAAGGCTATCCTCGATTCCAACGTGTACGGCGAAGAATGGGCTCTGAAAGCTTACAAAGAAGCCTTCGAGAGCGGCGACCTGCCCCAGCCAGTACAGCAAGCCGTAGAGCGTCAGTATCAAACGTCGCAACAAACCTATGATAAGCTCAAAAGCATGGGTGGCCAAAGTCATCCATAAACCTTGAAGGCTATTCTCCCGTTGTGAGCGGAAGTCAATTCTATAGATTGGCTTCCGCTTTTTATTGGGCAGAATCTGTAGATATTAGCCGCGCCAACTATCCTGCTTGGTAAGCGGCTGTTTCCTTTCACTTGACTTTCTCTTCATGGCATTTGACCTGAACATGTACCCTATCAACCCCGAGTTTGAGACTTCGGCGGCGTATTTTTCCATGGAATTCGCGCTCGATCAGGCGCTGAAAACCTACTCTGGCGGCCTGGGCTTTCTGGCCGGCTCGCACATGCGCTCAGTGTATGAGCTGAAGCAGAACCTGGTAGGCATTGCCATCCTCTGGACGGATGGCTACTACGACCAGACCCGCGACCAGAACCAGCTGATGCAGGCTGAGTTCCGCCACAAGTACTACTCCTTCTTGCAGGATACGGGCATCGTGTTTCCCATCACCATTCACGATGCCGATGTGTATGTGAAGGCCCTCTACCTGGCGCCCGACACGTTTGGCACGGCGCCCATGTTCTTCCTCACCACCGATATCGAGGAAAACGACTACCTCTCGCGCACCATCTCCCACCACCTCTACGACCCGGACACGGCTGCCCGCGTGGCCCAGAGCATTCTGCTGGGGGTAGGCGGTGGCAAGCTGCTGGATATCATTGAGCGTAAGGTGGATGTGTATCACCTCAACGAAGGCCACGGCCTGCCGCTGGCGTTCTACCTCTACGAAAAGTTTGGTCGTAACCTAGAAGAAGTGCAGAAGCACCTCGTGTTCACGACGCACACGCCCGAACTGGCCGGTAACGAGGAGCACCCCGTGGCGCTGCTCGCCAAAATGAGCTTCTTCGGCCCCGTGCCTACCGAGGAGGTAGTGCGCGTGGCAGGCGCCGAAAACGGGCAGCTCAACTATACGCTCACGGCCCTCCGCTTCTCACGCATCGCCAACGGCGTATCGAAAGTGCACGGCGACGTGGCTAACGAGATGTGGGGACACTATGAAGGCATCTGCCCCATCACGTCCATCACCAACGCCCAAAACGGCACCTACTGGCGCGACAAGGCCCTGCACGCGGCCTTAGAAGCTGATAACGACGAGGCCTTACTGGCGCGTAAGAAAGAGCTGAAGCAGGAGCTGTTCAAGATCGTGGCCGACCAGACCGGTAACCTCTTCGACCCTGAGGTGCTGACGCTGGTATGGGCGCGCCGCTTTGCCGCCTACAAGCGCGCTGATCTCATCCTGCGCGATTTCGAGCGGTTCCGCAGCATTATTGAAAATACGGATCAGCCCATTCAGGTGATTTGGGCTGGCAAGCCCTACCCCAAGGATTTCGGGGCCATTGGCATCTTCAACAACATCATCAAAACCACCCGCCAGTTCAAAAACTGCGCAGTGCTCACGGGCTACGAGCTGGGTCTATCAGCAGCGCTGAAAAAGGGTTCGGACCTGTGGCTGAACACCCCGCGCTACCCCCGCGAGGCCAGCGGCACCAGCGGCATGACGGCCGCCATGAACGGCTCCGTGAACCTGAGCATCGCCGACGGCTGGATTCCCGAGTTTATCCGCCACGGCGAAAACGGCTTCGTGATTCCTCACGCTGATATGCAGAATGAGGAGAAGGTGAAAGATGATCAGGAGGCTACCGCTTTGCTCGACGTGCTAGAGCAAGAAGCTATACCTACCTATTACCAGGAACCAAAGAAATTCCTACAAATCGTGAAAACCGCCATGCACGAGGTAGAGCCTGCGTTCGGGTCAAACCGCATGGCTACTGAGTATTACGAGAAGCTATATAAGGTGAAATAGTAAACCGTAAGACAACAAAAAGCGTCTGTCATCCCGAGCACAGCGAAGGACCTTCTCACGTTTGAACGACGGTTATAC
>NZ_JAHWGL010000159.1 GCF_019334315.1 Hymenobacter profundi | reverse complement strand
TTCATGCGTGAGAAGGTCCTTCGCAAGCTCAGGATGACAAATAAAAAAACAACCTCTACTTCGCGCGCATATCCAGCGTGCTGAGCAGGTCTTTCACTGCTTGGTTCAACTTTGGGTTGCTGCGTAGGCGGTTGTTTAGCTGAGGGTCGGTTTCGAGGGTGCCGAAGTAGGTAGCAAAGCTGGAGTTTTGCAGCCGTGCCCGCACGCCAGCCTTTTCGCGCGAGCTAAGCCCAGCCATCCACTGCGCATAGGTAGGGCGCAACTGCTGCGCCTGCTGACGCAGTGGAGCGCCTTCCTTCTGCAAAATGGCAATGGCCTCGGCATCGTTGGTCGCCGATAAAGCCCGTTGGACTACGGCCATCATATCAGCTCCCAGTCGATTGAATTTCGTTTCGGCTGGGTTTTGCTGATAATGCTCAACGGCAGTAGGTCCGGCTGTTGTTGGGGCTTCGGGCACGGCTACCAGCAGCGCCAACGTAAGCAGAGGGAAATAGGTCATGGGCGGGAGAGAAGAGGGGAAGGAGCTGAACCGTGGTTCTTTAACACAAACGAAATATAGCGGCAAACGGATGCTGTAGCCCATGCTCTGCTAATTTTGTTTCTTCGCAGGTATGAAGAAGCCCTCGCCTCCAAAGCGCCCTACCATCTACCTACCCGAAAACACTTTTGAACGCTGGACAGCCGATCAGCTCAAGGTAGAGACCGAATGGGAGCAGTGCTTATTTGTTGATTGCAACTTCACGGAAGCAGATTTGCGCCATAAGCGCTTCATCGACTGCCGCTTCGAGCGGTGCAACCTTTCGCTGGCCACCCTCACCAGTGCGGGCCTGCAAGGCGTGCAGTTTGCGGAGTGCAAGCTCACGGGCGTACAATTCGCAGCCTGCCAGGATATGCTGTTTAGCGTCGATTTCGACAAATGCCAGCTGCACTACGCCAGCTTCGCGGGCAAGAAGCTGCGGGGCACCTCCTTTCGGCACTGCTCCTGCACCGAAGCCGACTTCACCCAGGCTGACCTCAGCAACGCTTCATTTGCGCACGCTACCCTCGGCCGAGCAATTTTTCACTACACGCAGCTCAGCGGCGCCGATTTCACCACTGCCACCGATTTCACCATCGACCCGGAGAATAATCCGTTGCGCAGTGCCCGTTTCACAGTAGCCGGACTTGTAGGTCTGGTTGGCAAATATGATTTGGTGATAGAGTAGGCCGTCTTTAGTTCAGCCACACCTCTGCTACCACAGCAAAACGTTGCGGCCCGAAGGCATTATAGTAGGGCGCTTCGCCTTCGAAATTCAGCACGTGCACCAGCTCCATGCCTTCCAGGCGGCTGGGCACCACGCGGATAGGGTACAGCGTGCCCTCCTCGGGCCAGTCGCCGCGGTGGTTGAGGGGACGGTCGGAGGCATCGGTGCAATACGCATAGTGCACGACCGGCAGGTGCCGGGTGGCCGCGGCCATATCCAGGTTAGCTACTTCGTGTGACATAAGCATGGGGATAAGATGCCTGTAAAAACCCTATTCCTTCCGAATAGTTTCCTGCCGTGTTGGGCAGGCCTGCGGGCAAGTAACGGAAATAAAGAAAAAGGCCAAACGATTCTTGTGAATCATTTGGCCTTTTCTCGAGGTAGCGGGGACTGGACTCGAACCAGTGACCTTTGGGTTATGAGCCCAACGAGCTACCAACTGCTCCACCCCGCACTGTTTGGTGATGCAAATGTAGGAATTTTATCGATAAAGCACACTTTACAGTTACAAAAACCTGTAATTAATTACTTAATACCTGATTATCAAATCGTTATTTTTTAAACTAACCCATTATCAAAATCGGCTCGTGATGCCGAAGTGAATCTTGGAGGCATTCAGGGAAAAGGACTGCTCGCGGGTGCGCCCCACGGAATACACGAACTGAAACAGGCCGGCGCCGGTGCGGAAGCTCAGGCCGGCACCCAGCCCCGTGGGGGCATCTTGTCGGAAATCGTTGGTGAGGTCGCGGCGGATGTAGGCCTGGTCCACGAACAGGAATACGTAGGCCTCGTTGCCCGTGAACTGCCGGAACTCGGCGGTACCCACGGCATATTGACTAGCGTAGAAGTTGAACTCGTTGAAGCCCCGCAGGGTAGCCAAACCGCCTACCCGGTATAGGTCGTTTAGGAATAGGCGCTGGTTGAACAGCGCCTCGCCGTGCACCCGCGTGAGCAGCACGCCTTGTGAGCCCACGCGGTAGTAGCGCTCGGCGCGGCCGCTCATCCCTAACTGCGTGGAGCGCAGAGCCAGCCCCGCGTACAGCTCCTCGTTCAGTTCGGGGTTGCGGCTGATGCGCTTGTTGCCCACGTTGCCTTGCACAGCCACCAGCACGCCCCGGCGCGGAAACAGCAGATCATCAAGCGAGTTCCAGGTGTAGCTGAGGCCGTAATTGGTGTATTCGGAGTCGATGTTGTCGGGGAGGGTAGTGCGCGTGTCCAGCAGCGTATCGAGCAGGCGGGAGCTGCGCAGCTCCGTAAAAACGGTGAGGCGCCCGGCCCGCGGCGTGGGGTAGGTAACCTGGAGGCGCGGCCGGATGGTCAGGAAGGCGTCGTTTTGCCGGTATAGGTTGAACGTACCGGCCACTTCCAGCGGCGTACCGAAGAAATTGGGGTGTACGTACTGCGCATCCAGCTGCTGGGAAGCCGCGTCTACCTTGCGCCATTGCAACCCCAGTTGCTTACCGCCGCCTTTGATGTTGCGCAGGTTGATGGTGACGTCGCCGGTGAGCTGCACGCGGTTTTGGGTGGCCGTGGGGTTGGGATTGGGCAGCACGCCCACAATGGCATCGAACTGGTTGGCCGAGCGGTCGGCCAGCAGCAGATACACCCGCGCCCTACCCCTGGCAAAGCGTACCTCGGGCTCGGCCTTCACTTGCAAGTAGGGCAGCTGGCGCAACAGCTGGGCGGCCGCCTCCACCCGTTGCTGACTGAAAGGCTGATTGGGAAAGATTTGCAGGTACTTGATTAGGAAGTTGCGCCGCGTTTTGGTCGCGCCAATCACTTCCAGCGAATCAAAGACGATAACTGGGCCACGGTCCAGCACCACCCGGCCGTCCACTTCGTTGCCCCGCAGCTCCACCGAATCGAGGCGTACGGTGGCGAAGGGGTAGCCCTGGTTTTCGGCCTCGGCCAGAATACGCTCCTGCAAGCGGGTCCACTCCCCGGGCACGAAGGGGCGGCCCGTGAAAAACCGCTCCCGGTAGCCAGCGCGCGTCAGCAGGGCGTCTCCGAGGTTGCCGTTGCGCAGGCGTGCCCACCGGAACTGTTCGCCTACGTATAAATCGGCCACCAGCGTGTCGCGCGACCAGTGCAGCTGGTCGGCGGAGGCCATGAGGTAGGCATTAGCTTGCAGGGCCAGCACCACCTCGCGCACGGTGCGCAGGGCCGTGAGCGAATCGGGCGCGGTGGAACGGTAGCGGTAGCGGCGCAACACGGCCTGGTCGGCGGCATCGGCCGTGCGCAGGCGCACAAACCGAGGAATTTTGCGCGGCATGCGGCGCTTAGCAGTGGAGTCGGGCGCAGTTGCCTTGGGCGGCAGCGGGGGCGTTTGTAAGCCTGGCTGGTTGGGTAGGGTAGGCGTCACCTGCGCCCATACCGAGGTTGCCTGGCTGCTCAGCAGCCAGCCCACTAGGCAGAACACAAGGACACGAACGTACATTTGCAGGCTGATAACGTCGGCGCAACGCGCTTCTTTTCAAAAAGTCAGCCTAAAGTTACCTTTCCATTGTTGGTTGTGTTGTAAGTGAACAACGTCATTTCGGACAGCGGGAGAAATCTCGCCTGCCACGCTAACTCAACCATTAGGAAATTACTGGAAGCACGCGAGGTTTCTCTTCTCTGCTTGATGCGCAGAATGGTCGAAATGACGTTCTTCTGCTCCAATTACTAACACATGTCCGGCCTTTACCTTCATATTCCTTTCTGCAAACAGGCCTGCCACTATTGCGACTTCCATTTCAGCACCTCTATGGCGCTGAAAAGCCGGTTTGTGGAGGCCTTGACGCGGGAAATCCAGTTGCGCGCCGCCTACCTTGGCCCCACCCCTACCCTCCAGACCATCTACCTGGGCGGGGGCACGCCGTCGTTGCTGACGGCCACTGAGTTGGACACGATTTTCGCGGCCATTTACCAGCAGTTTGCGGTAGCGCCCGACGCCGAAATCACGCTGGAAGCCAACCCCGACGACCTCACGCCTACCAAACTGCGAGAGTTGGCAGCCTCACCCGTCAACCGCCTGAGCATTGGGTTGCAGAGCTTCCACGAGCCGCACTTGCGCCTAATGAACCGTGCCCATTCGGCCCAGGAGTCTGGCCAGGCGGTGCGGGCGGCACAGGACGCGGGTTTCGAGAATATTTCGGTGGATCTGATTTACGGAGTGCCTGCCCCTACCCACGCCTTGTGGGAGCAGGACATGGCCGCGGCCTTTGCGCTGGGAGTGCCGCACCTGTCGTGCTACGCCCTTACCATCGAGCCGGGTACCGTGTTTGGGCATCGCCTGAAAAAAGGCACCATGCAGGCACCGCCCGATGAGTTTGTGGCGCAGCAATTTGAACTGCTCCTCACTGAAATGGCCCGGCACGGTTATCAGCAGTACGAAATCAGCAACTTCTGCCAGCCCGGCCGCGAGTCGCGCCACAACTCGGCCTACTGGCGCGGCGTGCCCTACCTGGGGCTAGGACCCAGCGCGCACTCCTTCGACGGCCACACCCGGCAGTACACCGTGGCCAACAACGCCCGCTACGTAACGGCGGTGCTGGAGCACGACGAGGTACCGGCTACCGTGGAAAACCTCTCCGCCCAGGACCGCGCCAACGAGTACCTGATGACTAGCCTGCGCACCGCCCGCGGCTGCGACCTGGCGCACCTGCGCGACGCGCTCGGCGTGGACCTACCCGCGCAGCAAGGCGCCTACCTCCGGCAGTTGCAAGCCGACGGTTGGGCCACGCTGCACCACGATGTGCTAGTCCTTACTGACCAAGGTAAGCTGCTGGCCGATCATATCACGCTGGCGCTGTTTCAGTAGCGTTGCGGCGCTCATCTATTTTCGGTGAATTCGAGAAATTCGGCGTAAATCTGTAGTAATGGAACGCTTGATAGATGCTTTGGCGGACAACGCCGATTTCTTTGTGGAGCAGGTACAGATTACGGCCATCGTGTTCGACAACACGAATGACGTAACGGTATGGGCTACCACGTTTTTCGACAACACTCTGTATTTCTTTCATTTGGGCTTGCAGTTTCAGTCGCTGGATCTGCTGCTGCGCTTGGCCGGCGACCGGACCGAGGCTCTACAGGAACAGGTAGCCGAAGCCCTGGCCACCGTAACGGAGTGGCCCTGCCTGCTCGAATACAATACCTCCGAAGCGCCCCCCGTGCCCCTACCTGGCGTAGCGCTCAAACTGGCCTGCACCTACCCCGCCGATGGTCCGGACGACGAGGAAGAAGAAATTTCATTTGTGCAGCTACCCTCGGATGTTGATGAGTCGGAAGAGTTTGAGGAAGAAGAAGAGGATTTTGACGACGAGCGCCCCCACAACATCTTCTACCTCGAAGGCATCTTCCTGCGCCTGGAGCCCTAACTACGGATTAGCGCAGCTTGTGACAGATTACACGGATTTTGTGGCCAATTCCGCCAAACAACCACTACCTAATTCTCCCACAAAATCTGTGTAATCCGATGAATCCGAGCGAATCTGTGGTTCAGACATCATCTGCGATGAAGGTATACCTGCTACCGGGGCTGGGCGCCGATGAGCGCATTTTCCGCCACTTGCAGCCGCGCTTGCACGCCGAAACCCAGGTGTTACAGTGGCTTACGCCCGAGCCGCACGAAACCCTACCCCACTACGTAGCCCGCATGGCCGAGCGGGTGGCGGCAGATGAGCCATGCCTGCTGGTGGGGGTATCGTTCGGCGGCGTAGTGGCCCTAGAAATGTGCCGGCTGCGGCCCCTGGCCCGTCCCGTACTCATCAGCAGCATTCCGGATGCCGACTGCCTGCCGCCGCTCCTACGCATTATCCGCAATACGGGCGTGTATAAGTTGGTGCCGCCGCAATTGTTGAAGCTGCTACCCCGCGTGGGGCAGTGGTATTTCGATATCAGCAACGGCGAAGCTTACCAGCTGTTCCGCGAGATTCTGCGCGATATGGAACCTGTGTATACTCGTTGGGCTATCGACCGGCTATTGCACTGGGACAGCACCGATATCGGCCAGGGCTTGCAAATCCTGGGCACCCGCGACCGGGTATTCCCGCCCGGTCCCTCCTCCGTTGATTACCTCATTCCCGGCGGCGGCCACTTCATGGTGCTTACGCACGCCGAGGAAATCAGCGTGATTTTGAATGGGCTGCTGAAGTCAGAAGGCCGCTTGTCGTAAAAATTGCCTGTCATTCTCTAGTTGTCATCCTGAGCTTGCGAAGGACCTTAT
>NZ_JAHWGL010000158.1 GCF_019334315.1 Hymenobacter profundi | reverse complement strand
TGGAACGGCGTCGGTAGGTTAGTTTTTGGTAAACAAGAAAAGGTGTCATCCTGAGCGCAGCGAAGGACCTTCTCACGTGTGAACGAAGAACGGTAGAACAAGTCATTGTTCCGCTAATCGTACTCGCGTGAGAAGGTCCTTCGCTGCGCTCAGGATGACACCTTTTCTTGTTTACCAAAAACCGTAAACAAACAGCCAAAAACAAACCAAAAATTATTTTTTGCGGGGCTTGTAACGAATGCCGAAATCGACGGTACTCCCTTCAACTCTCCCCTAAACGCCTACCCTTTCCGCCGTGCACAGCCCCAGCGACGAAACCTTGATGGCGCAGGTCCGCGACAACGACCTCGATCAGCTCACGCCGCTGTTCGAGCGTTACCAAGGACCGCTGTTTGGGTTTCTGCTGCGGCTGACGAACGACCGCGACACGGCGCAGGACCTCGTGCAAAACGTGTTTCTGCGGGTGTTGAAATACCGCGCCAGCTACCAGCCGGCTCAGCCGTTCCGGGCGTGGGTGTACCAGCTGGCCCGCCACGTGCACGCCGACCACTGGCAGCGCCAGCCCGTGCCGGCCGGCGACCTGGAAACGGCCGAGCGTACGCCTACCCTGCGCCGGGCTGCCCTGGCCGGGGTGGCCGCCAGCTCCGACGGTGAGCACCTGTACGAGGCGCTGGCGCTGCTACCCGCTGCCCAGCGCGAAATCCTGGTGCTGCACCGCTTCCAGGGCTTCGACTACGCCGAAATAGGGGAGATGCTGGGCTGCTCGGAAGGAACAGCCCGCGTGAAAGCCCACCGCGCCCTAGAGGCGCTCCGCAAAATTTACTTCAGCTAATACTCTGACTGCTCTGTGATGCTCGACGATAACAACCACTTCCTCACCTCACCCGAATGCGCTGCCTTGGAGCCCTTGCTGGCCGACTATGCAGCTCAGGCCCTGCCGCCGGCCGATAGGGCACGGGTAGCAGCACACTTGCCCCAATGCCCCAATTGCCAGGCACGGGTAGCTCAGTATGCCACTTTGCTGGACGCATTCGAAGACCAGCCGCTTGCCATGCCGCCACTCGCTCTGCGCGACAACTTTCTGGCTATGCTGAACGCGGAGAAGGAATTGCTACCTACCATTGCGCCGGTAGCAACGCCTGAAAAGCAGCCAGTGCCGTTGTATTTGTCGGCGGCGAGCAATACTGCATTGTGGCTGCGCATTGCCGCCAGCATAGCGCTGTTGGCAGTAGGTACCGTGTTGGGGCTGCTCCTAAACCGCTCAGCCGTGCCAGTGGTAGCGGTTGCGCCCGCCAAAGAAGCGCAGACCTTAGCGGCGCAACTCACAGCAGCCACCCAGCAGCCGGCCACCGCCAGCCACCGCATTCAGCTGGTAAGCGACGCCCCTGGTAGCTCCCGCCCCGGCGACCCTACCGTGCTGGTGCTCATCAACACCTTGAATGCCGACCCGAACCCCAATGTGCGCCTGGCCGCCGCCGAAGCCCTCTACCGCCTTCGGGCCGATTCGCTAGTAGGCTCAGCCCTCATTCAGGCCCTACCCGTGCAGACCGACCCCAACGTGCAAATCACGCTGATTGAGCTATTGGTGAAGCTGCGCGACAAGCAAGCTGTTCCCCAGCTCCGGCGCCTCTCCCAACGCCCCGACGCCCTACCCGCCGTGCGCGACCAAGCCAAGCAAGGCGTCAGCCTCCTGATTTAACCAGAACGGTCTCCTATACACTGTCCCGCTGGCTCGCCTACCCTGTAGCGCCAGCAATAGCGACATCCTTTAGCAAAACTTTCTCTCATGCTCACGCAGTGCTATCTACCGAAGTCCGCGGCTTCGGGTGGTTGCTTCCTGCTCTTCCTCAACGTCAACTCTCTATGAAAAAGCATCTGTTTCTCTTGTTCGCCAGCGTGCTGGCTGCCTGCTCAACCGTTCAGGCCCAGGAATTCAAAATAAAACTCACTGGTAATGACCGCAAAGTGGTTATCGAAATGCAGAATAGCGACCACGTAACCGTGGAAGGCTACGATGGCGACGAAGTACTAATCAAGGGTGAAGGGGGTAGGGCCGCCGAAGAGGCGCCCAAGCGCGCCGAAGGACTGCGGCCCGTGTACAACTCCACGGTAGACAACACCCGCCTGGGGCTAGGTGTGACCAAAGAAGGCAACACCGTTCGCATTGTGAAAGCCTCGCGCCGAGAGGGTGGCTACGTGATTCGGGTGCCGCGCACGGCCGATGTGGTGTACCGCGAGGCCCAGTGGGGCGGCAACCGCGTGCTGCTGCAAAACCTGCAAGGGAAGCTGGAAGTAATGATGAAAAGCGGCGATGCCAAGCTCCTGAACGTGACTGGTCCCGTGGTAGCCAACAGCACCAGCGGCGACATTACGGTGGTGTACTCCACATTGAAGGCCGGCCCCAGCTCCATCAGCAACATCAGCGGCGCTATTGATGTAGCCATGCCGGCCAGCACCAAAGCCTCCCTGACCATGCGGACTATTTCGGGCGAGGTATACACCGACTTCGACATGGCCCTACCCAAGCCGGCCAATGCCAACAGCCTCGTGCAGATTGGCGGCCAAACCCTCAACGGGGCCGTGAACGGCGGCGGCACGGCCATTTCGCTGAAAAACGTGAGCGGCGACGTGTACGTGCGCAAAACCAAATAGCTCTCAGCATCAAAGTGTAGTCTTTCTTCTCACCAGCTATTCTTCTTCCCATGTTTCGTTTTTTGCTATTGCTGTCGGTCCTGGTAGGGCTGAGCAGCCTGGGGGCGCACGCCCAAAAAGTACTGGAACAAACCGCTTCAATGAAAGCCGGCCAGCGTTTGAATTTGGAGCTGAAACAGGCATCAACCATTAAAATTCATGCGGGTAGCGGTTCGCAAGTGGTGCTGCGCGCCACGGCTACCATCAACGGCGGGCAGCTGAACGACGCACTGCTGCTGACGACCAGCAAGACCGACGAAGGAGTTACCATTTCTTCGTCCTTCGACGATAACCTGGTGAAAAACAGCCAGGGCGCAGAGTGTCCAGACGGGCAGGGCTACACCCGGTGGGGCGGCAGCTGGCGCAATGGCAAAGCAGAAGGTCCGGCCTTGTGCTTCAAGATTGAAGTAGACGTACTGGTGCCGGCTGGCGTGGCGGTGCGCGTGAACACCATCAGCGGCAATATTGAGGTAACCGACCTAACGGCTCCGCTGGAAGCCAAAAGTATCAGCGGCTTCGTGGATGTGAGCTGGCCGGCCCGACAGGGGGCCGAGGTAGCGTTTAAAACCATTACTGGAGAGGTGTATACCGATCAGGACATTGCCTTCGTCAACCGCAAAGAGAACCCTATTGTGGGCTACCAGCTACGCGGTACGCTGGGTGGCAACGGTGGCCCCGCCGTCCGCCTCGAATCCATCAGCGGCGACGTGTTCTTTCGCAAGCGAAAGTAGATAATTGGACTTATGTAACCCTGACAGGGGCTTGAAGCCCTGTCAGGGTTGTAGGTGCCGGGCGGCTTCCAGCAGAATAATATTTTAATCAACGAAATATTTCGTAGAAGTTGTTGCATTTATAGGAACAGTACTATATGTTTGTATTACGAAACTATTCGTACTGATAAAGTAGCTCGTATACTTTCTCGCTGGCGTGCCTGTTGAGATGCCTGTTATCCGCCCTATTCCTATTCCATCGGCTCCACTGCCAGGCACCGCGCAACTGCTGTAGCGTTGCTTTCTACTACCCCTCTGCCTTCTGGCTGCTACTGCCCGCCTAAGTGGTAGTACGGTCCACTGCGTGTCTTCATCAGAGCCATTTGGCTCCTTATAACTCACTGATATGCTGAAATATATCGCCCTATTATGGGTGCTGCTGGGCGTGCTGTGCCCGGTTGTAGCCCAAACCACTAGCACCAGTCGCATTACAGGCACGGTGCTCAACGCCACCACCAAACAACCCGTGGAATTTGCCACGGTAGCGCTGCTGAGCAAGGCCACCAGCAAGCCACTGGACGGGACCGTTTGCAACGACAAAGGCGCTTTCGTCTTTGAGAAGGTAGCACCGGGCGAGTACAGTGTTTCCATCAGCTTTGTAGGCTTTGAGACGAAGGTGGTGGAGAACGTGACACCGGGCACGGCAACTGTAAATCTAGGCCAAGTATTGCTGACACCTACCACGCAGCAACTGGGTGAGGTGCAGGTGGTAGGGCAAAAGGAGCTAGTAGAAACCCACGCCGACCGCATTGTTTATAACGCGGAAAAGGACATCAGCAACGCGGGCGCCACGGCGGCAGAAATGTTGCGGAAGGTACCCTTGCTCACCGTTGATAACGACGGCAACGTGGAGCTACGCGGCTCTACCAGCGTGCGGGTGCTCATCAACGGCAAGCCCAGTTCCATCCTAGCTAGCAGCGTGGCCGATGCCCTGCGCCGCCTACCCGCCGACAAAGTCAAAGCGGTGGAGGTAATTACGTCGCCGGGCGCGAAATACGACGCCGAAGGCTCGGGTGGGGTGATTAATATTATTCTGAAAAAGAATGACTTAACGGGGATGACAGGCTCGATAGACGCCACGGCGGGCACGCGCTATAGCAATGTCAATACAAACCTGACTATTCGGCGGGGGAAGCTGGGTATCACGTCCGAAGCGGGTTCTTATGCCCACTACAACCGCAGCCGGGGCAGCATCAACCGCACCGATTTTCTAGGAGACAACCAAACGGCCCAACTTAGCCAGCAAAACAGTCGGCGCAACGGTGGTGGCGGCATCTACGCCCGCCTGGGCTTCGACTACGACCTGACGGAAAAGGATGCCGTGACTGTGGGGGCCTACACCGACCTCTACCGCTCTACTGCCACGCAACACCTGGCTTCTACCTACGTGGCGCCGCTGAGCTTCGACCAGTTTGCCCGCGACATTCGCCGGCCGTGGGGCGCCAACTGGTGGCCGGAGCTGAGCCTGAACGGCAGCTACACGCACACTTTCAAGCCGAAGCACGAGCTGAGCCTCCTGGCCCTGCAAAACTACGTGTCGAACACCTCCGCCTACCGCCTCGACCAGACCCGCCCCGAGCAGGGCCTCGACTACCGCGAAACCGGCAACAACCGCAGCCGCAGCCGCGAAACCACCCTGCAACTTGATTACACTCAGCCTCTCGATAGCACCAGCGTGCTGGAGCTTGGCGCCAAAACCATCCTGCGCAACGAGCGAAGCGACTACCGTATCAGCGCCGACAGCCTCGATGGGGCAGGATTTGCGTTGGTGCCCTCGCGCTCCAACGAGTTCAACTACCAGCAGAACGTAGTGGCCGGCTATGCTTCCTACGGCCTTCAGTTAGCCAAAAAATATAATGTGAAAGCCGGGGCAAGGGTAGAGCACACCCGCGTGGATGGCGACTTCTTGACCAGCAGCACCAGTGTACGGCAGCGCTACACCAACTTTATTCCTACCCTGAACATCTCCCACGAGTTTGGTAAGGAAAAGGAGCACAAGCTGAATGTGGGCTACTCGCGCCGGCTCCAGCGTCCATCTATCTATCTGCTGAATCCCTACATCGACGTGAGCAATCGGCGCGTGGTGAGCACCGGCAACCCCAACCTGACGGCCGAACTAACCAACGCCTACGAACTGGGCTACAGCACGACCATCCAGAAAACTACCCTAACTGTATCGGTCTATGCGCGTAGTGCTAGCAACGCGTTTCAGCGGGTGGCGCGCACGGTGCCCACCAGCCAGGTTTTCCCTACCGATACCAGCAATACCACGGTCTTCTTTACCAACCCAGAAAACGTGGGCCAGCGCGCTACCTACGGCGCCAACGTGTACGGCTCGACCAAGCTGACGGATAAATGGACGCTGAACAGCAGTATCAACGCCTATTACGTGTCGGTGAAAAGCAAGGAGCTGGGCGCTTCCAATCAAGGCTGGGTCTACAACGGTAACCTCACGTCTGCTTGGACCTTCGAGCATGGGTTGAGCGCGCAGGCTGCCGTATATATCAACTCGCCGCGGGTGTTTCTGCAAGGCCGTACCAACAGCAACGTGTGGCACAACCTGTCGGTGAAGAAAGAGCTGTTTGACAAGAAAGGCAGCCTCACGCTGGGCCTCGACAACCCATTTGCCCGCACCATTCGCTTCCGCACCACCATCACGCAGGCAGACCTGTTTTCCTCCCAAGAAGTGACCTACGCCTACAACCGCGCCGTGCGCCTGAGCTTCAACTGGCAGTTCGGCAAGATGGATGACGCACCCAAAAAAGCCCGCAAAACCATCAGCAATGATGATCGGCAAGGTGGGAAGGGATAGATGGTGAGTGGTGAAATGGTGCGTTAAAACTCGGCTGTCATCCTGAGCGCAGCGAAGGACCTTCTCACGGTAGAACGAGTCGTTGGTACGCTTGTCGTTCACGCGTGAGAAGGTCCTTCGCAAGCTCAGGATGACAGCCGAGTTTTAACTCGCCATTTCACCATTTCACCACTCTCTCACCCTTCCCCGCGCAGCACCGC
>NZ_JAHWGL010000157.1 GCF_019334315.1 Hymenobacter profundi | reverse complement strand
TCGCTATTGCCCCAGCCACCGCTGCCAGTGCGTGCTACATCGCTATTGCCCCAGCCACCACGACCTGAAAAGGCTACATCGCTATTGCCCCAACCGCCGCTGCCAGTGCGTGCTACATCGCTATTGCCCCAGCCACCGCTGCCAGTGCGTGCTACATCGCTGTTGCCCCAGCCACCGCTGCCAGTGCGTGCTACATCGCTGTTGCCCCAGCCACCGCTGCCAGTAATTCTGCTCTCTGATTTAACCAATGAATTATCACTAGTATGAAACGTCATGCTAGTGAAAGAAGCAACCTGAAAAAGAGCGATAGCGAGGAGCTGGAACATGGCTATTGTTTGTTTTGTGTGTGACTCAAGTAATTGAACGACACAAAGTTGTAGCGATTTCCACCCCTGATAAAGGAAGGGTATAGTCTTATTAGGACTAGCTATTTTATTAGTATTTTTTGCATTATTTATATGAAATATTGATTTTTATATTTTTTTCTTAAATAAGACGTGATTTGCAATCGCAGAAATGTGACATTATTGATATATATAGAATATAGATTACAACCTCGTAAAAAAAGATACGGTTAAGTTAGCTTGAAAGGTTATAATTGATTTAATTGTGACTAGTTTTATATTGCTTGATTGTATTATTTTTCTTATATAATACATCGTAAGATGCGTTTTTGTAATGGATGACTTGAATAATCTTGTTAAAATTGTGACAGATAGAAAAATATCTATGTCACCTCTATTGAACTTAGCAGATAGGAAGGGAAGTAAGGAGAGTGCTCTTGTTTATTTGCTAGAAAAAGAACCAGAAGCAACCTCTTCAAGAATTATAAAGGAGTTATATGGTAATGCGACAGAAAGCACTTACGCCTCCTATCGTAAACTCAAATCGCGTGTTCAGCAAAAATTACTGAATAATCTATACTTTCTTGACCATAACGATCCGCGTTTTCCAGTTTCTAGGAATTACGAAACGCAATGTATTCAGCTTTTTCACCAAGCAAATATTCTTAAGCTGGAGGGAGAGTATACGCTATCTGAGAAGATGATGCGCAAATGCTTGCGTATTGCTGTGGAGGCTGAGTTTACAACATATAGTATACTCAGTGCGCGGGCATTACGTACGCTATATGTAGATAGGCGTCAGCCTACGCGTTTTGCTTCGATTTCGGTGAAGTTGAAGAGGCTTCAGGAAATTTCTGATTTAGAAGAACTCGCAGAACATATCTACTGGGATATTAGGATGTCATCGGCGCATAATGTGCAAACACGCCGGGTCCTATTAGAGAAAATGTCCAGATATATAGCTGAGCTTGAAGGTTTATATAAGAAAGCCAAAAGCTTTAATACATTTAATTCATTGTATTTCAGTAAAATAAGTGAGTACGAATTAACCGGTGACTACAACAACATCATCAAGTATACAGCCGAAGTAAACCGGCAATGGGAGCGGGGAAAGATCAATCAGAAGCGCTTTGATAAGCGGTTTAATAATTTCATGAGTGTATATGCACATCTGCGAAGCCGACAGGTGCATAAAGGGTTGAAGCTGGCGGAGAAGTTTTTGCTTGATATTCACTATTCTTCGGGCAACTGGTTTTATTTCATGGAGCACTACTTCCTGCTAGCCATGCACGCAGGAAAGTACTCCCAGGCGCGGGAGTTGCTGGCTGCTGCACACAAAAACCCTTACTACCGCAAACAGCGAGTAGCAGCTCAGCAGCGCTGGGACTTGTTTGAAGCCTATCTGCACTTTGTTTTTCCGGAAAGCTCGCCTTTACGGGCTATGCACTTCGCCCGGTTTGTACAATCGGTACCTGATTTCAGTCGAGATAAGCAGGGATACAACATTGCTATCCTAATTCTGCAGTTTCTGTACTATCTGCGCAATCATGAAACTGATGCGCTGCTTGCTCGACTGGAGGGGCTACGAAAGTACCAGCAGCGTCACCTGCGTGATGCGGCTACCCTACGCAGCCAGCTTTTCCTGCGGATGCTGTTGTTAGTGGTAAAAGAAGACTTCAGCTTGAAGAATAGTACTAAAAAAGGGCAATCCTTATTAGAGCGCTTGCGCGAAGTAGCGCAGCCCGGCGAGGCCTTCTCAGAGATTGAGGTTATTCCCTACGAAGACCTGTGGCTGCTGACGCTGGACATTCTGCGCCAATGGTATGATGTAGATCCGCAACGAAAACTGAAAAAATAAAAAAGGTGGGCCTGCTTAAGCAGACCCACCTTTTTTATTTTCCTGTTATTTTAAATTCGGTGCGACGGTTGAGCTGCCGGCCGGCATCCGTTGTATTAGGAGCTACGGGCTGGGTATCGCCGTAGCCGGCGGCGGTGAGGCGGGTGGCAGCTACACCATGTTGAGTAAGGTAGTCGACCACGGCTTTGGCGCGACGCTGGCTCAGGTCCTGGTTATAATCGGCTTTGCCTACGTTGTCAGTATGGCCGGATATTTCCAAGCGAAGGGTAGGGGCTTCGGCCAGCAGTTTTTGCAGACGCTCCAGCTCCGCAGTGCTTTCGGGACGGAGTGTGGCTTTGTTGAAATCGAAGAAAATATTATTCAGCACCACCTTCACGCCAAGGTCTGCCTTTTTGAGAGCAATGTCTTTTATAACCTCGGCGTAAGCAGCACCAGCTGGCACATCAAAGTTTTCGGAATGGAACAGGTAGCCATCCTGGCGAACCACAATACCGTAGTTCACGCCCGAAGGCAACGACACTAGGTAGCGGCCCGACTGCGCATTGGCCCGGAAGGCGGCAATGGTCTGATTGAGTACGTTATCTACTACCTCAATCGTAGCCTCAATAGGCTGGTGAGTCATATCATCCGTTACGGTACCTTTTAGAATGGTAACCTGTGCTGTGGCAATGGGTACGGCCGCGGCCAGTAGCGTTTCCTTCACCGGCTGAGCCCGCGAAGCCAGCAACTGGTCCTCCTGATTAAGCACAGGTGCCTTTTCGGGGCCGAGAAATGTAATTTGATAGATGTCTTTGGAGCCTAGTCCATCTTCCCGGAAAGAAGAGTAGTAACCGTGGCGCCCGGAAGCGGAAATTACGAAAAACACGTCATCGTCGGGCGTATTAATCGGCCAGCCCAGGTTTTCGGGCTTGCTCCACTGCCCTTTTTCGTATACCGATTTGAAGATGTCGTAGCCGCCCATCGAGTTATGACCCTCAGAGGAAAAGTACATGGTCTTGCCATCGGGGTGTAGGTAGACGCCCTCTTCGCCGTAGGGCGTATTAATATTAGGGCCGAGATTTTGCGCGGGGCCACGGCCTTCGGGCTGAATGCGGTAAATATCGCGCCCACCTAGTCCGCCTTCCTTGTCTGTTACGAAATAGAGCGTACGACCATCGGGCGAGTAGGCCGCCGACGATTCGTGCCCACGGCTGTTAATGCGCGTGCCCAGCGTTTGCGGCTTGCGCCACTCGGTACCGTGCAACTCGCTTTCGTGTAGGTCACCACCATTGTCCTCTACATATACCAGCAGGCGCTGTCCATCGGGAGCAAGTCCCACGGTCGCATCATGACCATCGGTATTAATAGGTGCACTCAGGTTCATGGCCTGACTCCATTGACCATCGGGTAGGCGTGTGCTTTGGTAAATATCTTCGAAGAAACCACCTGTTTCGGGGTCCTTCTGGCCACCTGTAGAGGTAGCGCGGCGCGACGTGAACAGAATAACCGATTCATCGGCCGAAATCACCGGACCATAGTCGGGGTAAGGGGAGTTGACGCCGGCGCCGGCATTATCAATAAACACGCGTGCGGGCTTGCGTAAGAATTGCTGCCCGTTTTCGCACTCTTTTATTTTCTTCTGAATATCTGCTGCCCAAGCTGCCTTGTCCTTGCTACTGGCATTGGGCTGAGCTGCTTTATATTCTTTAATGGCCTCCGGCCAACGCGCATTCAGGTGTAGGCCCCGCCCAAGTAGGTAGTGGATGGTCGGGTCCACATCAGGGTTGAGCTTATACGCCTTCTGCAAATAGGCCAGTGCCTTCGGCTTGAAGCCTGAGTGCAGGTAGCAGTCCCCGATTTTTAGGTTGAGCTGGGCATTATCAGGGTTGAACTTCTGGGCAGCAAGGTAGTGTGGCAGGGCTAGCTCGTAGCGCGAAGGGTCCATATCGTACCATTCGTCGCCTTCCTTCAACTCGCGTTGGGCGGCCTTCAATCCTTCCTTATCATTTCCGAAACGGTCTTTACTGAATTCCACGCTTTGCGCTTGTGTAGTCAGCGTGAATAGAAAGCCACAAAAAGCCAGCGCCAGTTTCCCCCAGCGGTTTGCGGAAGTAGACGCATGAAAGCGTAAATGTTGTTGCATCGTCACTAAAATCAGCCGTTCACTTATTAATCACCGTTGCAGCCCGAGTTGGCCGCGTATGTCTTGCCAATTTCCAAGCCTAATTCAGCGGCCTTGCGCCAATCCTGGCAGGCGCCGCCGGCATCGCGTAGCATTTCGCGGGCGTGGCCACGGTTGAGGTAGGCTTCGGCATATTGCGGATTCAGCGAAATGGCCTTGTTGGCGTCAGCCGCAGCCTTTTTATACTCTTCCAGCTTGAGGTAGGCGGCGGCACGGTTGTTCCAGGCAAATGCATAGTCGGCCTGCAACGCCACGGCCTTGCTGAAGTCATCGGCAGCGCCCTGGTAGTCGCCGGCCTCGTAGCGGGTTGCGCCGCGGTTGGAGTAGGCCACGGCGTTATCTGTTTTTTTATTCAGATACTCATTATAATCAACCAATGCGCTTTTCAAGTCGCCAGCGCGGCGACGGGTAGCCGCGCGGTTGAGCAAGGCCGGCAGCAAATCAGGCTGAAGCGACAGGGCTTTGGTGTAATCCTGAATGGCAGCCGGATAATTGCCGAGTTGGCGCTGGGTGCTACCCCGATCATGGTACGCATAGGCGTAGGTAGGATCGGCCTTGATAGCTTGATCAAAATCAGCACGGGCAGCTTGGTAATCAGCTTTTTCGAAGCGCAAGGCGCCCCGGTAGTACCAAGCGGGTGCATAGCCAGCTTGCAGTTCCGTTGCTTTCGTATAATCCTGCTCGGCTTCGTCACGCAGCTTTAGCGCCTCACGAGCCTGCGCCCGCCCGAAGTAGGAGGTGCCGGTTGGCTCCAGCTGAATAGCGTGGTCGTAGTCCTGCACGGCGGGCTGGTACTCTTGCAGCTCGTAGCGCGTGGTAGCGCGGTTATAATACGCTTTGGCAAACTCCGGCTTTGCGGCCAGTGCCTTGTCAAAATCGAGTAGGGCGGCGCGGTAGCTTTTCTGGTTGTACTTGGCTACACCGCTATTGTAGAGCTTCTCCGCCAGTTGGTCGGGCGGGAGGGTAGTGGCTCGTACAGTGTCTACCTGTGCATGAGCCGCGCCGGCATACAACAGGGTAAAGGTGAACGCAACTATCTTTCGCATACTTTTCCGCCGGACCGTACCAACGCGGAATAAATATAACTTCTATTGCGTAGCGTTGCGCTAACTGCCTGAAGATTCGTTTATTAGTATAATTTATTCGAGGCAGAACAAAATTGTCAGACCAAATTTGGGAGGCTAGACCAGATCAGTTACTGTGGTAGCTGTGTGCGCACCAGCTCTTCCCACTCGGCCCGCAACGAGCCTGTGTGCACTGGTCGCCCAGCCCGACGGTACCAATAGGCAGCGTTTGTCTGGTCACCTTCTTGGCGGTGGAGGCAGGCGTGGAGCCAGTTGTATGTTGGGTCATCCTCGTGGTCTTGCGCAATGGCGTGGGCGCGGTGCCACTCATCTCGCCCGGCATACCACAGGGCTTCAAGCAAAGGGGTAAGGCCAGCGGGCGGCTCCGATTGGGTAAGGGTAGCAGTGAATTGCGTGCGATTCATACGGGAGGAGAGCTGTAGTTTTTTCTTGTCTACGCAGAAAAACAAGGTTTGGTAAACCGTGGCGTCTTCTTTGTGGTTGTCACAGCAAATGTCTCTTGCATAGCGGAGTTTCCGTATTTTTGCGATACTCTGCTGAGAGTCAATCGTTGATTTTATTTCATTTAGCCCATTTCACGCAATGGCAACGTATCCTGAATACATGGTCGCTCCTATCCGCCAAGACCTCGTAGAGGCTGGCTTCGAGCAACTGATGACCCCCGAAGAAGTAGACGCCGCCCTCAATCCCGACCAAGGCACTGTGCTGGTGGCCGTGAACTCGGTATGTGGTTGCGCCGCTGGCAAAGCCCGCCCTGCTCTGAAGCTAGCCGTAGCCAGCGCCGATAAAAAGCCCAACCGCTTGGTAACTGTATTTGCCGGTATGGAAGCCGACGCGGTGAATAAAGTGCGCGAGCACCTGTTACCCTACCCTCCCTCGTCGCCCTGCATCGCCCTGTTCAAAGATGGCGAGCTGGTGCACATGATTGAGCGCTATCACATCGAAGGCAACGACATGATGCGCATCGCTAACAACCTGCAAGGCGCTTTCGAGGAGTACTGCTAATCACGGATTCTTTCGGATTAGACGGATTAGTCGGATTTTGTAGAC
>NZ_JAHWGL010000156.1 GCF_019334315.1 Hymenobacter profundi | reverse complement strand
GAGAAGGTCACGAAGAAGCTGGTGGTGCTATAAAGTCTTCCTACTTATCTGTCATCCTGAGTGGAGCGAAGGACCTTTTCACGTCAGCACAAGTCATTGCTACAACAGGCGTGCTGACGTGAAAAGGTCCTTCGCTCCGCTCAGGATGACAAACGGCTATTAAAAAAGGCGGTCGAGTTGACCGCCTTTTTTGATTGTTCACCTAAAGGTACTCGCTTACCGCTGGCCTACTGCTTTGGCAGTGGGTAGGGCTTTACGCGGCAGCTTCTGGTCGCGCATGGCGGCGTTATAGACGAAGGTGGCTACTACTACCGAGGCCTGCTTGAGGTCTTCGGGGGGTAGGCGCTCGTAGGTGTCCATGTTGGTGTGGTGGGTGCGCGTGCCGTAGTCCAGAGGGTCCTGGATGAACTGGAAGCCGGGCAGGCCTACTGCGTCGAACGACAGGTGGTCGGTGCCGCCGGTGGTGCGGGCCGTGACGGTGGTAGCGCCCAACTCGTTGAGGGGCTGTAGCCAGGAGGCGAAGATGGGCATCACAGCCTCGTTGCCTTGGGCATAGATGCCACGGATTTTACCGGCGCCGTTGTCGAGGTTGAAGTAGGCGGCCAGCTTCTCGTGCTCGGGCTTGAGCTGCATGGTGGCGGGGTCGGCGAAGTGGTTTTTCACGTAGTTCTTCGAGCCGTGCAGGCCTTCTTCCTCGGCGCTCCACAGGGCAATGCGAATGGTGCGGCGGGGCTTCACGTTCAGGGCTTCCAGAATGCGCACAGCTTCCATCATCACGGCGCAGCCGGCGGCGTTGTCGGTGGCGCCGGTGCCAGCGTGCCAGGAGTCGAGGTGGCCGCCCAGCATCACGATTTCGTTTTTCAGCTTCCGGTCGGTGCCGGGGATTTCGGCTACCACGTTGTAGCCCTTCAGGTCCTGTGTCTGAAACTTGGTTTTGGTTTCCAGCTCCACTTCCACCGGAATACCTGCTTCCACCAACCGAATCAGGCGCAACTGGTCCTCCGTAGCCATTTCCAGCTCGGGTAGCACCGGTTGGGCATCGGCAGCGTAGGGGGCGCCGTTGCTGGTGAAGTAGGTGCCCACCGAGCCACCACGAGGGTTGCTAAGAACAGCGGCCGCGCCTTCGCTGATGAAGAACGGCGCCAACTTGCTGCGCAACGCGGCGCGGGCGCGCATGGCGTCGCGCTGCTCGTCGGTCATGGCGGGGCGGCGGGGGGAAGCGTCGGCAACTACGGGCGCGGCCATTTTTTGCAACTCTTCGTCGGTGTAGCGACGGGCATCGGGCTCCAGCCCTAGCTTGGGCATAGAGGTCACCTCGGTCACAATCACCTTATCGCGCAGCTGGCCTTTATACTTCTCCAGATCAGCTTCCGAAGATACTTTTACCAGCACCACCTGCTTTTTGATGAGGCCGTTGGTGGAGGGCGTCCAGGCTTTGGGCGTACCACTCATGGCCTTGTAGTACGGTTTCGTCATGGCCACGTAGGACTTCTCGATTTCCCAGCCACGGCCGAAATCACCCCACGACTCGATGTTGGCTTTGGCAAGGCCCCAGTCGGTGAGCTGCTTTTTGGCCCATTCGCTGGCTCGCATCAGGCCGGGCGAGTTGGCTAGGCGCGGACCGCTCACATCGGTCAGGTAAAAGGCCGTTTCCATCACTTTGGAGCGGTTCAAGCCTTCGTCTTTGATCTTGGCGACCATCGCCTGATCTACCTTTTCCGCTTGTTGGGCCAGCGCCGGAGCACTGCACGCCAGCACGCCCAATAGGGGTAGTACTATGTTTTTCATATGCAAAGAATGGTTTTGGAACAGAACGCGGCGCACGGTGGCCGCTGATGAGGGACACAGCTCTCGTACTACGGTTGCGCCGGACTGCTTTCGGCTGCTATCAGTGTGATGCAGAACTCCGTGAACCGCCCTACCTCGCTCTCCACCGTGAGCGTGCCCCCGTGCCCCCGCGTGACGATGTCGTAGCTCAGCGACAACCCTAATCCGGTACCTTCACCGACTGGTTTGGTGGTGAAAAAGCGTTGGAAAATGTTGGACAGATCAGTCGCCGGAATACCCGGCCCGTTGTCGCGCACCCGGATTTCCACCCGCCCCGTCGTACGCCTGGTAATGAGCTTTATCTGCGGCACATACTCTTCGCCAAGCATTTGCTGCTGTCGTTGCTGCACCGCATAAAACGCATTGCTAAACAAGCCAATGAGCGCTCGCCCAAAATCGTGACGTACCACGGGCACGCTACCCACAGCCGGGTCTAACTCGAAGAGTAGGGCCACCATGAGGTATCGGTGTTTGGCGCGTAAGTCGTGGTAAGTGATGCGAAGGTAGTCCTCGGCAAACCCGTTGAGAGCCGTAAGCTGCCGCGGACCAGGCTGGGCGCTGGCATACTCCAGCATACCGCGCACAATCACATCGGCCCGCTGTCCGGCCTGCACAATACCCGTTTGATAGTGCGCCAGGTTTTGCAGCATCTCGTCCAGGTACTCTCCGTCTTCCAAATGGGACGCGCACCGGGTAAACTCGCCCCGCAACTCCTGGCACAACAGCTCGCTGATGCCGGCTAGCTCGCGCACGCGCTGCACCGGGCGGCGCACCTCCTGCGCCACACCGTTCATGAGGTCGCCCAGGGAGGCCATTCGCTCGCGCAGCACCAGCTGGCTCTGCGCTACCTTTAGGTCTTGCAGGGCTCGGCCCAACTCGTCGCGCTGCTGGGTAAGCTCGGTGGTTTGCGACAGTATCTGCTCGTTCAGCCGTTGCAAGCGGCTGTTAGCCAGCTTTTGTGCCCGGTTGTTGCGCCAGAGCAGCAGCGTGGCCAGGGCCAGCATACCCATTACGGCTATCAGCACAGCCACGCGAATCTGCTGTTGCAGCTGCGCCTGTTTTTCCTCCAGAAGTCGCAGCCGCTGCTGCTCGGCAAAACCGATGGCATCGAGCTGCTTGATGCGTTGCGGGTTATGCAAACTATCGGCCGCCGCTACCATAAGGCGCATGTACTTCAGGGTGCTGTCGTTTTGCCCACGGCCGGTAAACGTCGACGCCAACAGGTTGCTGTTGCGCATCACGCCCACCATAAACGGCAACGATTGCCCTACCGCCAGGGCTTTACGGGCGTAGTAGATGCTGGAGTCGGGCTGCTGCCGGAGTTGGTATAGCTCGGCTAGGTACTGGTAGGCGCGACTCCGGCTACGCTGGTCGTTTTCGGGTAGGGCTGCTTGGGCGCTCAAGTGGTAATAGCGAATCGCCTTCTCTGACTGCCCCCGCATGCTGGCTAGCAGCCCCATTTCGCGCAGCACATAGGGCAGCGGATTGCCCCAGCAGCTCTGCTCCACAGTGCGCGAGCGTGTGGTGAGAGTGTAGGCGCGCCGTAGAAACAACTCCGCCGAGTCCAGCCGGTTCAGTAGCATGTAACTAGTACCGATGTTGGTTAGCACGCTAATCAACTGAGAATCATCACCAATACCCTGCTTGTAAATGCGTTGTGCCCGGAAGAAGTAGTCCAGTGCGGGCCGGCCGTCGTCGAGGGCGTAGTAGAGCAGACCGGTTTGGTTGAGGGTGCGGGCGGTGCCCTCCTGATCGTGGCTGGCCTCGTTGAGGCGCAGGGCCTGCAAGTTCACGCGCAGGGCCTGAGGCAGATTGCCCCATTCGCCCAGCAACATGCCCATGCGTGATAAACACCGTCCCTCGCCTTTAGGGTAGTGCACCTGCCGGGCCAGGCGCAGCCCCTGCCGGGCGTAGTGCTGCACCGAGTCGAGATGGGAGTAGCGGTAGGAAGCGCTGAGGTCGGCCAGTAACAGCACCCGGCTGGTATCGGTGGTAGCGTGGGCCAGCGCCCGGTGCAGCGCCTTCGTCTGCGGACTTTGCGCCCGCGTTATTCCGGTCAGCAGTGTCGCCCACCAACACAAGAGAAGTAGACGATGCTTCATGCCCAGGGAGAGACTGATATGCCAGGAAAAGGCGTAGCTAAAGGTAGAAAGACAGGTAGGGTGGTACTGTAAATGTAGCGTAGTTGATTACCTGAACAGCATTTCCTACCCCTGATTTTTCTATAGCATCAGCATTTCCTTTAATGACTGCTACTGCATGGGAAAACTGCTAGTATCAACTATGCTTTTTGTAGGATGCGGTAAGGCTGAACCTGTTGATGACACAAATAGGAAATTAAAGCGTTGGGCAGCGCTATGGCTTATGAAGGTGTCGCGCTATACTTCACTGGTTTTCGCTGGCGTACATGATATTCTAAATAACCCCGAGCCCTGCTCCCGCGTCTAATCGGCTACCTCCCCTCCAAGCCGATTCGCATGAGCCTCTGGCAAATTATCCAACGCCTCCTACCCTACGTCCGGCCCTACTGGCGGCTGGTGCTGGGCACCTTACTACTTACACTTGTCGGGTCGCTGGCGGCGCAGGTTAATCCGTTTGTGCTGCGATACACCGTAGATACGGTGCAGACGATGCTCAACCGCAACCAGGGACTGGCCCAGGGCGCGACGCTGCTGGCCGGTATCAGCGCGGTGCTACTGGTGAAGGAGGTGGTGAATGCATTTATCCAGTTTGGGCAGAAGTTCTACGGGGAGCGGATTCGCATTAGTATTTCTACTACCCTCTCGCAGGCCGCTATTCATAAGATACTTAGCTACCAGCTAGGCTTTTACGCCAGCGGCGGCAACCAAACCGGCAAGCTGCAAACGCGTATCGACCGGGGCGTGGAGAGCCTGATGAAGCTGGTGCAAAACTTCTTCATCGACATTCTGCCGCTGTTTGCCAATGCCGTGGTGGCGCTGGTGGTTATGTTTTTCGCCAACGTGTACGTGGGGCTCACGGCCCTGCTCATCCTACCCATCTACTTTTGGCTCAGCTATGCCCAGGCCGATAAGCTCAACGGGGTGCGGCGCACGCTGCGCCGCCTGCGCGAGGAGAAAAACCAGGGCCTCGTCAACCTCATTGATTCGGCGGTGGTCATCAAGAGCTTTGTGCGCGAAGATTATGAGGAGGAAAAGCAGAATGGCCTGCAACAGCAACTGGTAACGGCCCAGCTCCAAACGCGCAAAACCAACTTCCTCTACGACGGCCTCAAGACCTTTGTGGAGCAGGTAGGCGTGGTGCTCATCATCATCCTGACGGCCTACCTGGTGCTCGACCGCCAGATCAGCATCGGGGCCATCATGTTTCATATTTTGCTGTTCAACAACGTGTCGGCGCCCATCCGGCAGTTGCACCGCATCTACGACGAGATGAACGACGCCCTCACCTACTCCGAGGGTTTCTTCAGCATCCTCGACGCCGAGGACCAGACCGAGCCCACCGGCCGGTTGTTGCCCAACCACCTGCACGGCACCTTCGAGCTGCACGATGTATCGTTTACCTACCCTAGCGGCACGGCCGCCCTACACGGGGTGAATATGCACATTGAAGCCGGCAAGACCACGGCGCTGGTGGGCCTCTCGGGCGCGGGCAAGAGCACCATCATCAACTTGCTCTGCAAGTTCTACACGCCCGACAGCGGCACGCTCACCCTCGACGGCCAGCCCCTACGCGACTACGATACCCACGCCCTGCGCCAGAGCCTGGGGCTGGTGCTTCAGAAAAACCACATTTTCAAGGGTACCATTGAGGAGAATATCCGTTACGGCAACTTCGCGGCGAGCTTCGAGCAGGTGCAGGCTGCCGCCCGCAGCGCCTACCTCCACGACCAGATCATAGGCCTACCCCAGCAGTACCAGAGCGACGCCCAGCAGCTCTCGGGCGGGCAGCAGCAGCGTATTGCCATTGCGCGCCTGTTCCTGAAAAACCCGCCCATCATCTTCCTCGACGAGCCCACGGCCTCCCTCGACGCCATTGCCACCGAGCAAATCAAGAACTCCCTCGATGCCATCAAGCAGGGCCGTACGGTGGTTATCATCTCCCACAGCCTCGCCCAAATCGTAGATTCGGACTGCATCTACGTGATGAAGCAGGGCCGCATGGTAGAAAGCGGCACCCACGACGAGCTATACGATCTAAAAGGGACCTACCGCGAAATCTTCGATGCCTCAGCGCGGAGCCTCAATATTGAGAAGCTGGCGCGGGTGCTGGTGGATGATGGGGATGAGGTGGCCGATACGGCGGGGTAGTGTATATTTGCTATTCTTCTAATAATACTATTAACAAACTCATGAAACAAGCTTTACGCATTCTAGCATTTAGTACAGTTATATTGTCTGGTTGTGAAAAAGAGAAAGACGAACCACTTTTAGTCTTAAGCGGCGAATACTATTCGGAAAATACTATTCTAGCGGCTAATCCTATTATGATGTATACAAATAAGGGTGTTGTCAAAGATCAGCAAGTCATTAATCGCTTCTTGCTGCATCGACCATGGTCGAAAAACTCTTTTTCTCAAACTGATACAGCTATACCGAATAATAGTTCCTGCCAATTTGTAGGCTTCCCCATTTAGGGAGCCAGTTGTGAGCAGAGAAAAGCGTATTTTCACTACCTGACAACTGAGACATGA
>NZ_JAHWGL010000155.1 GCF_019334315.1 Hymenobacter profundi | reverse complement strand
CCGAGCGCACTAGGTTCAGCCCCGCCACCTTGCCCGACAGCGCATCGGTCCAGTTATTGGATTTGGCCTCCGTCAGCGCCTCGTTGTCGAGCTTCGTGACGGCGTAGCCCAGCGCTTTCTCCTCGCGCTGAATGCCCAAGGCCGTCACCACTACCTCATCTAAACTGGTCGCGTCCTCGCGCAGGACCACATCGTAGGTGGCCTTAGCTTCCACCTTCGTCTCCTGGGTAGTGTAGCCGATAAAGCTGAAAATCAACACACTGCCCGGCTCGGCGCTCAGTTGGTAGCGGCCCTCGGCGTCGGTCACGGTGCCGGTGTTGGTGTCTTTGATGCGAATAGACACGCCCGGCAGGCCCTGGCCCTGCGCATCCAGCACGCGGCCGCTCACGGGTTTGGGCGCGGCCGTGCGGTTGGCTTTCAGCACGATGCGCTTGTCCTGCACCTCAAACTGCACGCCCGCCTGCGCCGATACTTGGTTCAGCACCGCCTCCAGGTTGCTGTGCGGTGCCTGCACGCTGATTCTGCGACTCAGTAACTGCCCCTGGCCCGCAAACAGAAAGCGGTAGCCGGTTTGCCGTTCAATGCTGGTCAGCACCTCGCTCAACGGTTGCTGCTGCACCTGCACCGCACACGGCACGGCGCTGGGGCGCGTGGCTTGGTCTGGCGTGGCGGCGGGGGCAGCCGTGGCGCTCAGCACCGTAAGGCCCAGGCCCAGCAGGGTAGGGCACCAGTTGCCGGTTCGTTTCGAGTACCTCGTTTTTTTCATAAACTTGTACGTGAGCGTTTTGAATGACACAGGATTTGAAAGCTCTCTAAGCGGTCGGCCATTTGCCGGTGGCAGGCCTTTCTGCGGAAGACAGCGGGTTGCCGCCCGCTGCCTTCTCCAAGAGGAATGTGTTATTTATCAGGCAGTTCGGTGTTGGTACTGAGGTAGATGGTCTGGCCCTCGCGACGGTAGGCGATGGGGCCAGCCTGCTGCAAGGCAGCCAGCACTTGGGGTAGGGGCTCGTTGCGGAAGGTGGCCCAGAGGCGCACGTTGGCCGTCGCCGTGTCGGCAAACACCAGCTTCACGCCATAGAGCCGCTCAATCTGATCGGCCACATCGGCCAGCTTTTCATTCTGAAAAATCAGTTGGCGCTGTCGCCAGCCCGTCACGCGGGCCGCACTGAACGGCTGCCGGTACACGCGCCCCGTGCGGTGGTCGGCGAGCAATTGCTGGCCGGGCCGCAAGCGGTAGGTGGTCTGCTGATCCAGCACGTCCACCCTACCCTCCACCAACGACACGGCCATGTGCCCGGCACCCGGCACCGCACTCACATTGAAGGTGGTGCCCAGCACCCGCGTCACCCAGCTGCCGCTGTGCACCCGAAACGGCCGGTGCGGGTTCTTGCTGACTTCAAAAAAGGCCTCGCCTTCCAGGTACACCTCGCGGCTGGTGGCCGCAAACCGGGTAGGGTAGCGCAGTTGGCTTTGCGGAGCCAGCGTTACGCGGGAGCCATCGGGTAGGCGCAGGGTGCGCTGCTGGCCGGCCGCGGTGCGGGCCAGGCGATAGGTGGCGGGGGTAGGCGCGTGGAAAAGTAGGCCGCTGACTGCCAACGCCACTACCAGCAGCAGACACAGCGCCACCCGGTAGCGCCGGGTAGCTTTGGGGCGCAGCTGGGGTAGGGGCACTGGCGACGCGGGCGCATGACCACTCAGCTCCGGCCGGGCTTTCAGGCGGCGCAGCGCGGCGGCCGTTTCGGGGGCGGCGGTAGGCGTGGCGCTGTGCTGCCACACGGTTTTAAGCTGCTCGAAGGTCTGCTCGTTTTCAACTGAGGCGGCCACCCAGGTTGCCAGCCGCTCGTTTTCCTCGGCTGAGGTTTGGCGAGCCAGGTAGCGGGTAATGAGCAGGTAGGATTCTTCTGGTTTCAACGGGTGCCGAGCGGCTGGTTGCGCTGCTGCTCGTCTGTATAGACGTCCGCCCCCGTCCGGCTCGTGACAAGCAAAAGCAGGCTTAACTGAATCGTAACAACCGTAATATTGCCGTAACGTGGTGTCTGGGTACCTCGTCTCCCCGGCACATCACTAAAAAGCTCCTGTTTGAGTTAGTTAAAAGGCTCGCCAGAACGGTGTAGAGACGCATACTTGCGTCTTATCGTTGAACGAAATGCGGTCTGACGGCACAAGCGACGAGACGCAAGTATGCGTCTCTACACCGTTCTGGCGAGCCTTTTAACTAACTCAAACAACTTCTAAACTATCTGCTCCATGCTCCGTCTCATTCGCACCACCTCCGACCATCCCGATTTCTGCGCCCTCGTGCAGCTCCTCGACCATGACCTCGCCGTGCGCGACGGCGCCGACCACGCCTTCTACGCCCAGTTCAATAAGATTGACACCATCCGCCACGCCGTGGTGGCCTACCTCGACGATGAGCCTGTAGGTTGCGGTGCGTTCAAGCCGTATGCAGAAAAGCAGGTGGAAATCAAGCGGATGTATGTGCAGCCTGCCCATCGCGGGCAGGGCGTGGCCCCGGCCGTGCTGGCCGCGCTAGAAGCGTGGGCCGATGAGCTGGGTTACCACGGCTGTGTGCTTGAGACTGGCCTCAAGCAACCCGAGGCTATCCGGCTGTACGAGAAAAGCGGCTACCAACGTATCCCCAACTATGGGCAGTATATTGGGGTAGAGAACAGCGTATGCATGGAAAAGGCGCTGTAGCCCTTCTGGTTCCTAGGGTTGAACCTCTGGGCTACGAAGTTGGGGGTTGGTACAGAAAGCGCTGCATAGCCCAGGGGTTCAACCCTGGGAGCCGGGTTCACCGCACCCCCGATACGTGAAGCGCTTCTTTCAGAAAACGCAAGGCGCGGAACATGTGGGTTTTCACCGAGTTCAGGGAAATATCCAGCAGGTCGGCAATTTCCTCGTATGTCAGGCCTGCATCGCGGTGGAGCTGAAACACCTGGTGGGTACGGGCTGGCAGCTGCCCGATGAGCTGGTGTAGGCGCTGATGCAGCTCTTGGTAGGCCAGCTGCTCGTCGGGGCGCAGGTAGGCGGCCTCGGGCTGGTGCGGCGGCAGCTCGTCAATGACAGTGATTTCCTGGGCAGTGCGGCGCTGTTGGCGCAGCCGGTCGAAGCTGCGGTGCCGCACAGCAGTGTAGAGGTAGGCAGCCACCGAGCCCTGCACCGCAAGCTGGGCACGATTGGTCCAGAGGGTGCAAAACACGTCGGCCGTCACGTCTTCGGCGGCATCGGTGGGGTAGGGAAGCAGGCTGATAGCGTAGCGCAGCAAGCCGGCGTAGTGGCGAGCAAACAGCGCGTCGAAAGCGGCCTCGTTGCCGAGGGCCAGCGCGGCTAGTAGCTGCTGATCGGAAGAACTGGTTGCGTAGGTCATACCGGTAGGCAAAGCTACCAGTCGGCACTATACGACTACATTATGCTTTCATTACCTCAATATGAAGAACCCGGGCAGGGTAGTGAGGCTGGGGCGTGGTGCTCACGCCTGGGCCGAACGCCAACCTTTTCGCGGTCAAGTCAGTATCAACAAACAGCCCTGACCTTGTAGGTCGGCTAGGTGCTCTCTCACTCTCTCCCCCTATATTGTCATGAAAAACTACCGTTTTTTCCTTCCGTTTTTTCTGTTTGTGCTCATGTTTTCGGTCAGCAGCTGCGATGCCATTGCCGGTATCTTCAAAGCAGGTGCCTGGACGGCCGTTGTGGGTATTTTCCTGGTAGTACTACTCCTATGGTGGATTGTACGCCGGATGCGCGGTTAGCATACCATAGGTTTCTATACAGACAAAAGGCACCTAGTAGGTGCCTTTTTTAATAAAGCAGATCTTATTTTAGACTGCTTTCCATATCTGGAATAAACGAAAAGCCCAACTCGTATGAGTTGGGCTTGCATTCTATTTAAGAAAGAAGAATAGCTACTTCTTCGGCTGACGCGAGGGCATAGTGCCGATGATGTGGTCCCATAGGGTAGTACTCACCCCAAACGCCTCATCCTCTTGCCGGTAATGGTGCATGGCATGGTGGTGCCACCAGAACTTCAAGAAGTTCTTGGGCGGCGCATACATGTGAATGGCATAATGCACAAACAAATAGAGCGCGTAGCCAAACACAAAGCCCGCCAGAATACCGAAGCCCGCGTTGCCAAACGTGAAGCGGAAAATAAAGAATAGCAGCGAGGCCACAAATACCGTCAAGATAGGCGGCATGGCCAGGCGGGTCTTGTCTTTGGGGTATTCGTGGTGCACGCCGTGCATGGTATACTGAAACTTGGCCCGGCCGGGGGTAGAGGGCTCGATGTGGTACACGTAGCGATGCACCAGGTACTCGGCCAGCGTAAACAGCAACCACCCGCCCAAAAACAACCCAAACGCCGACAGCCCTGTGAGCAACCCCCGGCTTAGGCTGTAATACAGGCTAACTGCCGCTACCGCGAAAAAAATGCTGAGAGGCCCTGCTATGTGCGTGTGCGTGAGGCGCTCCAACACGGGGTTCTGAAACAACTGCGCCGAGCCTTTGGCTTTCGGCTTCACAGCTGCAACAGGCTTCTTCGCGGGGGCAGCTTGTACCTCGGGTTGGGGGGAGGATGTAGCGTTCATAACAGAATAATCGTCTGAATTCAAGGTCAAAAGTACGCAGCCTGACGCAAACGCCATGCCTGCCCAGTCCCAACGCTGCTACCTATGCCGTGGTACGGAAACGGTCAATGAGTTCACGCACAGCGGGTAATGTGCAGGCCGGAGGTGAGCAGCGCAGGGGTGCGCGCTCGTAAAACTCTTGGCGGGCGCGTAAGGTTTCGTCCAGGCGCAGTAGTAGGGCGGCTTCGTCGCGGGCGGGGGCCAGTAGGGGGCGGGTAGCCGCCGCACGCATTACCCGGCGCAGCAGCTCGGTGGTAGACACGGCCAGGTAGAGCGTCAGGCCGGTTTCGAGCAGCAGATCGAGGCTGTTGTGGAAGCAGGGCGTGCCGCCGCCAGTAGCCAGCACTAGGCGCGGGTAGCGTTTCAGCACCAGGCGCAGCACAGCCGCCTCCCGCTCACGGAAATACGCCTCGCCCTCATTCTGAAAAATATCAACGACGGTGCGCCCCTCGTGGCGTACAATTTCCTCGTCCAGATCAACAAAAGGCACTTCATAAGCCACGGCCAGCGCCCGCCCCAGGGTCGTTTTGCCCGCCCCCGGCATTCCAATTAAATAAAGTCGCATGAAGTGATGAGATGGTGAGTGGTGAAATTGTGAGTGGTCAATATAGCTGTCATCCTGAGCGCAGCGAAGGACCTTCTCAGTTGTGAACGAGTCGTTGTTACGCCTGTCGTTCACAACTGAGAAGGTCCTTCGCTGCGCTCAGGATGACACGTTTCTTCTTATGCACAAACTCACAACTTCACCCGCGGGTCCAACACGGCATACAGCATGTCGACCACAATATTAATGGCCACAAACAGAAAGGCGATAAACAAGGTAGCTCCCATCACAACGGGGAAATCCAGGTTTTCGACGGCGCGTAATGTAATGGTACCCAGTCCTTTCCAATTGAAGATATACTCAATAAAGAATGCCCCCGCCATCAGCGATGCCAGCCAGCCCGATACAGCCGTTACCACCGGATTCAGAGCATTTTTGAGAGCGTGTCCTACCACCGTATGGTAAGACGACAGGCCTTTGGCTCGCGCCGTGCGGATGTAGTCCTGCCCCAGCACGTCCAGCATAGACGAGCGCGTGAGCTGGGTGATAATGGCCAGCGGCCGGATGCCCAGCGCAAAAGCGGGCAGGAGCAAGTTGCGCAGTACCAGATGGTTGCCCGTAAACGGGTCGGTTTCGTAGAGCTGGCCGGTGAGGTTGAGGCCGGTCCAGTGGCTCCAGTAGAATCCGAACGTCATGGCAATGAGGATGCCCGCCACAAACGACGGCACCGAGATACCTAGCACCGAGGTGGTAATCAGGGTGCGGTCGAGCCAGGAGTGAGGCCGGAGCGCCGCCAGAATGCCGAACAGGATGCCCAGCACCGCCGCCAGCAGCATAGCGGCCAGCGCCAGCCACAAGGTGCCCGTAAAGTGGTCGAGCAAAATACTGAGCACGTCTTTATTGCTCTGAAAAGAGCGACGCAGGTAAGGCGCTTTCAGCACCAGCGCCTTGCCACCCAGCGGCAGCAGCGTAACCCCCCCATAGCGCGCCACTGCCACCGAGTCGCGGGCGTGGATGCCTAGGGGCGAGGCATCGTTGAGGTAGCCCAGCAGCTGGGCGGGTAGGGGCTTGTCGAGGCCCAGGTCGGCGCTGATGGCGGCGCGGGTAGCCGGGTCGGAGCGCTGGCCGGCCAGTAGGGCCACCGGGTCGCCGGGCAGCACATTGAACAGGAAAAACACCGTCACGGCCACCCCAATCAACACCAACACACCCTGGCCCAGCCGACTAAGTAAAAAGGAAAGCATTCGGTTTTCAGTGGTATTCGGTTTTCGTAACTGTCATCCTGAGCAGCGCGAAGGACCTTCTCACGTGAGAACGATAGACGTATCAACGACTCGTTCTCACGTGAGAAGGTCCTTCG
>NZ_JAHWGL010000154.1 GCF_019334315.1 Hymenobacter profundi | reverse complement strand
TCCTTCGCTGCGCTCAGGATGACAGAAAAACTAACTCTATCCCAACAAAAACAAACCCTACCCCTGCGCGTTTACTACCCATGCTTACCCCCGCCGAAACCCGCCGCTATGACCGTCACCTGCGCCTACCCGAGATTGGTTCTGAGGGCCAGCAGAAGCTGAAAGCTGCCCGTGTGCTGGTGGTAGGCTGTGGCGGCCTGGGCTGCCCGGTGCTGCAATACCTGGCGGCGGCCGGGGTAGGCACCCTCGGCCTGCTCGACCACGACACCGTAGACGAAAGCAACCTGCAACGCCAAGTGCTCTACGCTACTTCTGACGTGGGCCGCCCCAAAGCCGAAGCCGCCGCCGAGAAGCTGCGGGCGCAGAATCCGCTCGTGGCGGTGCAGCCCTTGCGGGTGCGCCTGTCGGCCACGAATGCGCTGGAAATCATGGCCGACTACGATGTGGTGGTGGACTGCACCGACAACTTCGCCACGCGCTATCTGGTAAGTGATGCGTGCGTGCTGCTGGGCAAGCCGCTGGTATTTGGGGCCATTTTCAAGTTTGAAGGGCAGGTGTCGGTGTTCAACTACCAGGGCGGGCCTACCTACCGCTGCCTGTTTGCGCAGCCGCCCGGCCCCGGCGAGGCACCAAGTTGCAACGAAATCGGGGTGCTGGGCGTGCTGCCGGGTATCATTGGTACGTTGCAAGCATCTGAAACACTGAAGGTTATTTTGGGGATAGGGGAGGTGCTGAGCGGACGACTGCTGGTGTTTGATGCGCTGTATATGCAGTTTCGTACCCTGCGCTTCCAGGCTGTGCCGGGCAACCAGCAGCTCACCGCGTTAATTGATTATGACGCTTTCTGCGGTGATGCCCCAACCGACGCCGCCCCCGAAATCAGCGCCGACGAGCTACGCCAGAAGCTCCAGGCTCAGGAGCCGTTGCAGCTCCTCGATGTGCGCGAGCCGCACGAACACGCTGCCCGCCACATAGGAGGCCGCCTGATTCCGTTGGGCCAACTTGCTGCTGCCTTACCCACCCTTGACCCCGCAGTGCCCGTGGTGGTACACTGCGCCAGCGGCAAACGCAGCCGCCAAGCCGCCGAATTGCTGCTGGCTAATGGTTTTCAGCAGGTAGCCTCGCTGCGCAACGGGTTGCAGGACTGGTAAACGGCCGGGCAGGCATGGTTGTCACTGTTAGGCACTGGCGCGGGGCTGTGCCCCGTGCCGATAATGTGCAGGCCTCTGGCCTGCGGATGTCTGCGCCGTCAGGAAGTATTTGATGGGGTAGGCCAGCGGCCTGCCACGGATCTGGACGGGACACAGTTCCGCGCCAGCGCCAGGTCATAACAACTGCTGAAACGCCGCCACCGGATCAGCCGCTTGCCACACGCTGCCCAGCACCGCCGCTCCGGCAAAGCCCGCCGCCCGCACCTGCGCTATGTTATCGGGCGTGATGCCGCCCAACGCTACCACCTGTGGCACGTACTGCTGGCGCTGTTGCAGCCGCTGTAGCTGCTGTTGCACCTCCGTCAGCGCAAATGCGTGCCCGTAACCCTGCTTGCTGATGCTGTCGAAAATCGGGCTCAGAAACACGTAATCGTAGCGACGACGGTGCTGGCGCAACTCGGTGAGGCTGTGCAACGAGGTGGAAAGGCTGTGGCCCGGCTGCTGCAGGTGCGCCCGCGCGACCCAGGTAGCCCGTGCCGCGGTTGGTAGGTGCAGCCCGCCTACCTGATAGTGTTGCGCCAACTCGTATTGTCCGTGTAGTACCATGAGCCTGTGGTACTGTCGTGGTACGGCACGTAGGTAGGCTTCTACTTCCGAGACGGAAGCGCCGGGTTTGCGCAGATGAAATGCCTGTAAACCAGCTTCAAACAAGCGCTGTAGTGTGGGTAGCTCCGTGGCGATGGTAGCGGGAGGCGAGACAAGCAGGAGCCGGAACGGGTGGTTGTTTACTACCCCGTTCATTCAGCTGGACTAGTAAAACGCGTGACGACGGCTTCGGGTAGAGGCCGCAGCTTGCGGGTGGTGTAGTCAAAGCAGAGCATACCGGTTTTGGCGCGGGCTATTTCGTTGCCGTGCTGGTTTTTCACCCAATACACCACGTCGAAGCCATATTTGTGGTGGTCGGTGGCGGCGAGTTGGATGTGCAGCGTGTCGCCGTGAAATCCTTCGCCTTTGTACTCCACGGCCACGTCGGCCATGATAAAGCCCTGGCGTGTGGCGGGGTCATATTCCGGTTGTCCCAGAAACTGCAAGAACTGCACCCGCGCTTCGTGCAGTAGGCTCAGCAGGGCGTCGTTGCCGAGGTGGGCGCCGTAGTTCAGGTCAGTGATGCGGATGGGGAGGGCAACCGTGAGCAGGTAGGTGTCGGGTAGGGCAACTTTGATACGAGGCATGCGCGTTGGTTTTCGATTACTTACGGATGGTTTTTGGTTATTTGTTCCGTTGAACCTGTCTGAACGTTCTTTCGACACAAATAACCACACCTCAGATGCAAGTAGAAGTTCGCCCCACCGCCGACGGTTCCAGCACGCTCTACGTGCCAGCGCTGGACGAGCACTACCACTCCACCCACGGCGCCGTGCAGGAAGCCCAGCATGTGTACCTAGAAGCGGCCCTGGAACCCGCCCTAGTCGCCGCCACCGATACTGTGCGGGTGCTGGAAATCGGCTTCGGCACCGGCCTCAACGCCATCTTGACCCTGCAACGTAGCCTCACTGCTCCTGTAGCCGTGGCCTACGACACCATAGAAAAGCACCCCCTACCCCCCGCCGTGGTAGCCGATCTGCACCCCGAGCGCTACCTCCTGAACCCGGAATTGTTGGACCAGTTCAGCCAACTACACGCGGCGGCCTGGGACGAGGCCGTGCCGTTGCTCCCGCGCTTTCTGCTGCGCAAAATCACCGGCGAGCTGCAGCACACCGCCCTACCCGCCAACCACTACCAGGTCATCTACTTCGACGCTTTCGCCCCTGAAAAGCAACCCGACATGTGGACCGACGCGGTATTTGCCCAGCTCTACGCCGCCGCAGCGCCGGGCTGCCTGCTCACCAGCTACTGCGCCAAAGGCAGCTTCCGTCGAAGCCTGAAAGCCGCTGGCTGGCTGGTAGAGAAGCTACCGGGGCCAATAGGCAAGCGCGAGATGACGCGGGCGCGGAAGAAGTAAGGAATAGAATGGCGTTAATTGGTTTGTCAAAAAGTCGCTATGAGCATAGATTTTAATGAAATTAATGTCACAGACAGGAAATCGTTTATTGAATTTCTGTTCGTACTCCAGCAAGAGTTGATAAGCAACGCTGATGAATGGGAGAACAAAAATTTGTCAGATTATTTAGAAGCAGTGAGTCGATATGCTGAAGATATAGATGGATTTTACCTAAATACAGGTCAAGAAGTAGATGCTGAACAAGCGTCATGGAAACTGTTTGCTGATATCCTGAAAGGCGCCAGCATATATGAATAAAATGTAGAAGCAGTTTAACAAGGGGTTGAGCTTATCAAATAGTTGTCATCCTTCGCACTGCTCAGGATGACAACTATTGAAAATATTGCTTGCTAAATAGCTTTCCTAGTATGAACCCTCTATCCTTCATTCTGCCCATATTGCAGAAGCTATGAGTCGTAAGGTTATTGAAGTCGAAGGCCCGAAATGGGTAGCGCAGGGTATTATTACCACCGAGCAGGAGCAGCGGCTGCTGGCATTGTATCCCATTGATGATAAAGCTATTGGGCTACTGCCGTTGCTAGGGAGCCTGCTGGTGCTGCTGAGCGCCCTAAGCCTGATTGCCGCCAACTGGCAGGAGCTGCCGCTACTGGTGCGCTTCGGAATCCTACTGGGCTCGGTAGCAGGGAGCTACGTGGCGGGCGAATATTTCCGGCGGCGTGGCAACACGCAGTTGGGCATGGGCTTGGTTGGGCTGGGGCTGATTTTATTTGGCACCAGCATTATCCTTACCAGCCAAATGTTTCAGCTCATTGGCTACGACGTGACGGGCTTGGTGGCCTGGGGCGTGGCGGGGGTAGGGCTCACCTACCTCTACCGCTCGCGCCTACTGTTTGTGATGACGGTGGCCATCGGCGGCATTGTGCAGGGCTATAACACCGAGGCGCTGGGCGCGTTCAGCTACGCTACCGCCGTTTTCACGGCTCTCACGCTGGGCTACTACTGGTGGCGCTACCCCGATGCCTTGCTGGGTGCGGTGCTAGCGACCGGCCTGCTCTGGCAAGCCGGTTTGCTCATTGGCGTGCTGCACATCAAAATCACCTGGTTCTTTGTGGCGGCCATGCTCATCTACACGTTCGGCGACTGGCAGGCCGACCGCCCGGCGGGTAGGGCGTTGCAGGGGCCGCCCTTGGTGGCGGCGTTTCTGTTTGTGCTGGGGCTGGCCATTTTTGGGGAAGCTGGCAGCTACACCGACCGCCTGCGGCCGCCCCTGCTGGCCTACCTGGCGGCGCTGGGGGTAGTGCTGGTCTTGTCGTTGCTGGGCAAAAAGGCGCGGGGCCGTTTGGGCAGCGCCACCGACTGGCTGCTGCTGCTGCCCGGTTTTTACCTCGATGCTGGCCTGCCGCTGGCCGTGGCAGCGCTGGTAGTACTCTATGCCTACACCGGCACGTTGCTTTGGCGCGCCCACCAGGAGCAAAACCCCGACCGCGTGACGCTGGGCACAGTACTGTTTATCCTCACTACCGCTGTGGCCTACTTCAAGCTCACGTGGGGCTTCATGGACAAATCGTTGTTTTTCCTGCTCGGGGGCATTTTGTTGCTGAGTCTGAGCTGGTACCTGCGCCGGCGGGCCGTGCAAACCACTGCGCCGGCCGCACCACCCGAAAAGCTGTAGCGTATGCTTGTTCTTCCTACCCCTGCCAATCGTCGGTTGTGGCTGCTGTTGCTGGTGGGCGCGCAGCTGTTGTTCATTGTGGCGGTGGCTGCTGCTGGCTACGCCACCACTGCCTACGGCCGCACGGTGCAACTGCGCACGGCCCCCGTCAACCCCCACGACCTGCTGGAGCGCGACCACCTGCGCCTAACCTACGGCATCACCTACCTACCCCTCACGCTGTGGCAGGAGGCCAATGAGCCGCGCCGCCGCCAGCCGGTGTACGTGGCGCTGCGTGCCCAGGGCGATGCCTACGTCGCTGTGCGCGTCTACAACCAGGAACCAAGCGCCCTACCCCCCGATCAGGTGATCCTGCGCGGTTGGGTAGTGGGCAGCAGTCGTCGTACCCTGCGCCTACGCTATGGTCTGGAACGCTACTACGCGCCGGAAAACCAGGTGAAAGTGCTGAATAAGAAAGGACCACACGCGTTGCTGGTGCACGTCAGTATTGCTCCTTGGGGGCAGGCACGCATCACAAAAGCGGAGGTGTTGTGAGGGGGCTGTTTACAAGCCATTCTGCTGCAAAAGAGCCCGGTCGTTACGGTCAAGGTCGACGAGGGCGTATTTCTTCTGGCTGGTGATGTTCATTTCATCTAAGGCGTCTACTAGGTTGCCGTAGGTCGATTCCTGTTCGGATTTGATGAGGACAACAGCACCAGTCTGCTGGCGTTGTAGGGTCAGCAATACCTGCCGGAGGCCATGGGCACTGTAGTCTGTGGTATGGAGGGTAGGCGCGGCGGCGGTGCCGGTCTCGTTCACGCCATAGAAATAATGCACTTGGTTGTGCTTACCCAAAATCAGCGTAAGCGCTTTGCTACCCGGTACATCAGTACCCAGACCTTTCGCGGGCATAGCCAGTTCCATAACGTTGGGTTTGCTGAACGTGCTGGTTAGCATAAAAAAGGTGAGTAGCAGAAAGGCCAGGTCCACCATCGGCGTCATGTCGAGACGAAAGGCCATTTTTTTAGCACGGGGCTTACCATTTTGAGCAGGGGCGGCTGGTTGGATGTCGGCCATAGCGAGCGTTGTAGTGGTTGAGGTGAATGGATACTCCGCCAACGCCAATGAATATAGCAGTATTGCACTGCACCTATGCTATTGTCTGCCAGCGCTTATGCGTGCTACCTTTCAAAACAACCAGACTCGCTCCGGCGTGAGGCAGGCGTGCAGGGGCACGTCGCCAGGCCACACATCGGTAATCTGCGGTACCGGCGGTTCCAGGCTAATACCGATACGCAGGGTTTCGGGCCGGCACTCGGCCAAGAACCGGTCGTAGAAGCCTTTGCCGTAGCCTACCCGCTGGCCCCGCTCATCGAAGGCAAGCAAGGGCAGCAGCACCGCATCAATGGCGGCAGGCGCTACCTCGGCCGCACCGACGGGCTCAGGAATGCCCCAGCGGCTTTCTACTAGACGCGTGTCGGGGTTGAGGTGGTAGTGGCGTAGCGTAACGCCATCGGCCTGCACTACCGGCACCGCCACTTGCACAGCCGGATGCTCGGCCCACAGCCAACGAATGATAGGCCACGTATCCGGCTCGTGCTGCCGGGCAGCGGGCAGAAAGACGTGTAGCCAGCGCCACTGGGCTACCTCGAAGTGCTGCTGTAGCTGTTGAAGCAGCGCTGCGCTACGGCGTGCTACCTCGGCCGCAGGCAAGGCACGACGCGCGGCTGAGGCGGTGCGGCGAAGTTCGGCTTTCAGCATATGCGAGGCGATAGGGTAGGGGCAGCT
>NZ_JAHWGL010000153.1 GCF_019334315.1 Hymenobacter profundi | reverse complement strand
GGAGGGGAGGGGGTCGGGGGGTGGGATTTTTACTACTTACGTAGTGCTGCGCAGAATAGCTTCGGCCAGCAGCAAATCCTCGGGCGTCGTAATCTTCAGGTTGCGGTAGTCGCCGGGCACCAGTTGGATGGGGTGCAGGTCTTCTACCACACTGGCGTCGTCGGTGAAGGTAGATAGCTCGGGGAGTTGGTAGGCGCGGCGTAGCAATTCCAACTCAAAGCATTGGGGCGTTTGCACGAGGCGCAGGCGGGCGCGGTCCAGCGCGTAGGAGCCTTGCTGCGACAGGTTGCGCACCGAGTCTTTGGGCACCACAGCGGCTACGGCGGTACCGTGTGCCTCGGCGGTGGCAAAACACTCTTCAATTACCGAGGCTGGCACCAGAGGGCGCACGCCATCGTGCACCGCTACTGTGCCGCTTTTTTGGTCGGCGAGGTAGGCGAGGCCGTTGCGCACCGAGGCCCAACGGGTAGCGCCGCCCGCCACCACCGTGTGCGGTATATGAATATTGTGCTCGGCGCAGAGCTGGTGCCAGGTGGAGAACTGCTCGGCTGGTAGCACCACCACGCACTGCTGCACCCGCAACGGCGTTTCGGCGAAGCGGCGCAGCGTGTGCAGCAGCACCGGTTCGCCTAACAAATCTAGAAACTGCTTGGGCTTGGCAGCCCCCATGCGCGTGCCGCTACCACCCGCCACGAGGATAGCGAATCGGGGCGCTTTGTTAGAGTCTTGAGGGGCTGGGGTCTGGGGGGCTTGGTTGTTGTCAGGCATGAAAGCGGGTAGGGTAGGGCTTAGGTGTGCCGCATAGCGGCAATAGGTTTGTAGCAAGCGGAGTTGAAAATAGGGCAGCGCCACGTAGCGGTGCAAGAAAACCCTGACGTTTCTTGCACCGCTACGTGGCGCTTTCGTCTTACGTCCTGCTAAACTACAAACCTTGCACTGCTACGCGGCGCTCTTGTTAAATACTCCAATGCCGCTACGCAGCACACTGTTGCTTCAGTCAGTGCAGTAAAATAAAACCGGCTGCCATCCTACGTGCAGGATAACAGCCGGTATACGTGTGCAAAGCAGCTCAGGAAAATATCTTAAACCCCCAAGACTTCACTTACAGAATCAGCATCGCGTCGCCGTAGCTGAAGAACTTATACTTCTCCTTAATGGCCGTTTGGTAGGCCTCAATCAGGAACTCGTGGCCGGCGAAGGCCGAGGCCATCATCATCAGCGTGCTTTCCGGGGTGTGGAAGTTGGTGAGCAGCGAGGTAGCAATCTTGAACTCGTAGGGAGGGAAGATGAAGCGGTCGGTCCAGCCCTGGTTGGCCTTCAGGCGGGCGTGCGCCGATACCGACGACTCCAGCGCCCGCATGGTGGTAGTACCCACCGAGCACACCTGTTTCTTGGCGTCCAGCGCCTTATTCACGATGGTAGCGGCCTCCTGAGGTACAATAAAGTTCTCCGAATCCATCTTGTGCTTGGTTAGATCTTCCACATCTACCGGACGGAAAGTGCCCAAGCCCACGTGCAGCGTTACGGCAGCAGTGTCTACCCCTTTGATTTCCAGACGCTTCATCACCTCGCGGGTGAAGTGCAGGCCTGCCGACGGCGCGGCCACGGCACCCGTGTGCGCAGCATAAATAGTCTGGTAACGCTCCTTGTCTTGGGCGTCAGCATCACGGGTGATGATTTCGCGGGGTAGGGGCGTTTCGCCCAGGTCGTGCAGGGCTTTGTAGAATTCTTCGTCGGAGCCATCAAACAAAAACTTGATGGTACGGCCGCGCGATGTGGTGTTGTCAATCACCTCGGCCACCATATCCGACTCGCCGAAGTACAGCTTGTTGCCTACCCGGATTTTGCGGGCGGGGTCTACCAGCACGTCCCACAGGTGAATTTCCCGGTTCAGCTCGCGCAGCAGAAATACCTCGATTTTAGCACCAGTCTTTTCCTTGTTGCCGTACAGGCGGGCCGGAAATACCTTGGTGTCGTTGAGTACAAATACGTCGCCTTCGTCGAAATACTCGATAATATCTTTGAAAACGCGGTGCTCGATCTTGCCACTGTCGCGGTGCAGCACCATGAGGCGCGACTCGTCGCGGTTTTTGGCCGGATGCTGCGCCACTAGGTTTTCGGGCAGATCAAATTTGAACTCAGAAAGTTTCATGGGCAGATATGGGCAATAGTAGGGGAAGTAACGAAAATTTGAGCCGGCAAAAGTACATAAATTCGCCGGATAAGCATGGAGTCAGGCAGGTAGGCAACGGCTTTCACAGCGCTTGCCTGCCAAGCTCTACTGTATTCAACACGATTGCAGGCAGCTTTGTGCTATAAATTCATTCCTTGCAGCCATCTTTATTTTTCCATCGGTCCTTTTCTACCTATATCCTATGAAAGCCTTGCGTTTGACCTTCGAGAGTTTTCGGTTTGCGTGGGACGCGTTGAAGGGCAACTTGCTGCGCACCATTCTGTCGCTGCTAGGCGTCACGGTGGGTATTTTCTCCATCATCTCGGTGTTTGCGGTGGTCGATTCGCTGGAGGCCAACGTGCGCCAGAGCATGAGCTTTGTGGGTGATAAGGTGATTTACGTAAATAAGTGGCCGTGGTCCTTCGGGCCGGGCGTCCCGTGGTGGAAATACTTCAATCGCCCCGTGCCTACCGTGCGCGAGTTCCGGGCGTTGCAGCGCAACCTCAGCCCCGGCAGCAACCGCGGGGTAGCCATCTTCGCCAACACCAGCGGCAACACCTTTAAAGCAGGCAGCAATAGCATGACAAGCTGTAGCCTGGAGGGCGTCAGCTACGATTTCTACATTGTGTCGGACGTGCCGCTGGCCGAGGGCCGCTACTTCACGCCCCAGGAGGTAGAGTCGGCCAGGAGTGTGGCTATCATCGGGGCCGATATTGCCGCTAACTTGTATCCTAATACCTCGGCCGTGGGGCAGACGTTCAAGGCCAAGGGCCTCACGTTCACCGTTATCGGGGTATTGCAGAAGGAAGGCAAGAAGCTGCTCGACACGCCCAGCAACGACGCCAACTGCCTAATTCCGTTTGGTATGTTCACCAAGATATTTGCCATTGCCAGCGGGGGCGGGGGCGGCGTCACGCCTACCATCGGCGTGAAAGGCGTCGACTCCGACCCCGGTCTACTCAACCTAGAGTCGGAGATGCAAGGGCTGATGCGGAATATCCGGGGGCTTAAGCCGCGTGAGGAAGACAGCTTCTCCCTGAACCGGCCTGAGATGCTGGCCAACGCCATTACCTCGTTGTTCTCGGTGATTGGCGTGGCCGGGGCCGTTATCGGCAGCTTTGCCATGCTGGTAGGCGGCTTCGGTATTGCCAACATCATGTTTGTGTCGGTAAAGGAGCGTACCAACATCATCGGCATTCAGAAGTCGTTGGGCGCCAAGAACTACTTCATCCTGTTTCAATTCTTGTTCGAGGCCGTTTTCTTGTGCCTGCTGGGCGGCGGGGCCGGCATCTTCTTGGTGTTTCTGATAACGGCCATTCCGCAGGATGCTATGCCGCTGTTCCTGTCGGCCGGCAATATCACGCTGGGTCTCACCGTGTCAGTAGTCATTGGCATGCTGGCCGGTATCATTCCCGCTGTGCTGGCCGCTAACCTCGATCCGGTTATTGCTATCCGAGCGAAATAGGGTAGAGAGTGAATAGAGAGTAGCAAGCAGTAAGTGGGGTAAGGTAGTAGCCGTCATGCTGAGCGGAGTCGAAGCATCTCTACCGTAAGTAATTCCTGATAGTTGGGAGTACCGTTGCACGCGAGATGCTTCGACTTCGCTCCGTTGCGCTCAGTATGACATTCTACCATCTTGCCCTTATCAGTCTACCCGTAACAAATCGACCACCTATTGTTAACAAATTGTTAACTTGCCTAGGCCTACATTTGGCCGCCCGCCCCAGCGCGGGCGGTTTTTATTTTACCCCTTTTGCCATCTGGCCGATTAAGCCCGGTCCGACGGTTTTTCAGTACAGGCTATGTCAAAGATTACTAAGAACAGCAAAACCAAGATTGCCGATGAAACCCTGAATGCGGGTAGCGGCAAAACCATTGTAAGGCCCGATGTAAACGACAATAAGGCCAAGACCATCAGCGATATCCGCGAACAAACCCATGGCCAGCGCACGGTGCAGGTTGATGACGAGCAGCGCATCCGCCAAGCGTTTGTAGACAAGGACTGGAACGAAATTAAGATTGCCGACTCCTGGCAGATCTTCAAGGTGATGGCCGAGTTTGTAGAGGGCTTCGAGAAGCTGAGCAAAATCGGGCCGTGCGTGAGCATCTTCGGCTCGGCGCGTACCAAGCCCGAGAATCCTTACTACAAGATGGCCGAGGAAATTGCGGCTAAGCTGGTGCGCCACGGCTACGGCGTGATTACGGGTGGCGGCCCCGGCATTATGGAGGCCGGCAACAAAGGCGCCCGCTCCGAGGGTGGCAAGTCGGTGGGCCTCAACATCGAACTGCCGTTCGAGCAGTTCCACAACGTCTACATCGACTCCGACAAGATCATCAACTTCGACTATTTCTTCGTGCGCAAAGTGATGTTTGTGAAGTACTCGCAGGGCTTCATTGGCATGCCCGGCGGCTTCGGCACACTCGACGAACTGTTTGAGGCCATGACGCTGATTCAAACCAAGAAAATCGGCCGTTTCCCTATCGTGCTGGTAGGCTCGGCTTATTGGAATGGCTTGTTTAAGTGGATTGAAGACGTGATGCTGCATGAGGAGTTCAACATCTCGCCTGAGGACTTGCAACTGGTGCAGATCGTGGACGACGCCGAATCGGCTGTGAAGATTATCGACGACTTCTACTCCAAGTACCTGCTTTCGCCCAACTTCTAAGCAGAAGTCTATTTCTCTTTATAGGAAAAAGCCTACTATTCTTCTGTCATGAAGAATAGTAGGCTTTGTTGCTTTTATATAATTATAAAAATATATTCAACTGGCTTAATGCTGATAAGTTGTTGTTTTAAGTATGAGAAGTCTGTTTTTCTCAGATTATAAAAGTGGGAAACAGGATTTTAATAGGATAGCTTTATTAAGTTTTCTACTTCAAAAATGGAATCTTTTTTGCAAAGCGGGAATCCGGCCGTAATGGTTTTGTAGTATATACGTCCTCTAAAACAAACTGTACCCACCATGCCTACCACTACTCCTGTAACTAAAACCGTTTATATCGTTCCGCGCTGGGCGGGTGCTGCCAACAACGATTGGTACCCCTGGCTGGGCAGTCAACTGGCGGCGGCTGCCGAAGAAGATGACATTAACTACCAAGTGCGGGCGCTAAATATGCCCGCTTGGGATTTACCCGTAATTGAGCGGGCCGTGGAGTATCTGCGCGAGGTGCTGCCCCCATCTCAACTCAACGAAAACGTGATTCTGGTAGGCCATAGCGTGGGTTGCCTAGCTATTCTGCACTATCTGGCCAGCGTGGCGAAAGAAGAAGAAAAACCCCGGAAAATAGGCGGTGTGCTGTGTGTAGCCGGCTGGTTTTCGGTAGATAGTCCCTGGCAGGATATTCTGAACTGGATGCACGCCCCCGTGGACTACGAGGCGGCCCGCACCCTGATTCCGCAGGACAAGCTGATGGTGCTGCTCTCCGATGACGACCCGTATACCTCCGGTTACAAAGAAAACGAGCAGCTGTGGGTGGAGCGCCTCCAGTCGCAGGTAAGCATCCTGTCAGGGCGACAGCACTTCAGCGCCGAGCTGGACCTGGACGTACGCGACGCCGTGCGCGACTTGGCCGGCGGCCTCAAACTGTACCCCATGATGGCGTAGTAGTTACGTCAGGAAGTCTAACTTGCAGCGGCGGCCGGTCTACTCCGGCCGCCGTTTGCGTTTGGAAAGCTCTGATTTCGACTACATGCTGGTGGGTGGCGGTGCCGCTGGGCTCAGCCTGGCCTATGCCATTACCCAAGAGCCGCGCCTTAGCGGCAAGCGGGTACTGCTGATTGAGCCCGAAGCCAAAGACCAGAACGACCGCACGTGGTCGTTTTGGACGGCCGCGCCTACCCCCTTCGACAGTATCGTGGCCCACGAATGGCGGCGGCTGGCGTTCCGCAGCCCTTGGCTAAACCAGGTGTTTCCGCTGGAGGAGTACACGTATAAAATGATTCGGGGGCTGGATTTCTACCAGTTTACGCGGAAGGCTTTGGGTACGGCTCCCCAAGTAACGCAAGTGCGCGGCCGGGTAGAAACGCTTACGGAGCTGCCCAACGGCGTGCGCGCTACCACCACGGCCGGCGAGTTCACGGCTCGCTACGCCTTCGATAGTCGCCCGCCTACCCTCACGCGTCGGCCCGATAAGCACCGGTACCTGCTTCAGCACTTTGTGGGCTGGGAAGTAACCACCGACCGCGCCGTGTTCGATCCGGCCACGGTAGAGTTTATGGACTTTCGGGGTGCGCAGCACCAGGAGGCTCGATTTATTTATGTACTGCCCTTTAGCCCCACCAAAGCGCTGGTGGAGTACACGCTGTTTTCGGCCGAAGTCCTGCCCAAAGCCGAGTACGAAGAAGCCATGCGCGGCTATCTGCGCGATACGCTGGGGGTAGAGAACTTTCAGATTGAGGCCGAAGAGGTAGGTGCCATTCCCATGACCGACCACCCACTGCCGGCGCGGGCGGGTGCCCGCATCATCAACCTGGGCACGCGCGCGGGACGGGCCAAGCCCAGCACCGGCTACGCCTTCCAGCGCATTCAGGCGCACACAGCCCGGCTGGTGGCGGCCCTGGCCGAAACGGGCGCCCCGCCCCGCCACCTCACCGGCGACCGGTGGCAGTTTCACCTGTTCGACACCCTGCTACTCGACATCATGCAGCGCCGCGGCGAAATCACCAGCCGCATTTTCTCCGATCTGTTTACCAACAACCCGTTGGAGCGCGTACTAAGATTCCTAGACGAGCGCACCTCTTGGTGGGAAAACTTCCAGATTATGAATTCGGTGCAGCCGTGGCCGTTTCTGCGCTCCATCTGGCACGTGCTCCGCGGCCGGCCGGGGAAGCGGTGAGATGGTGAGTGGTGAAATTGTGAGTTTGTGAAGTTGTGAATGCAAAGCGTCTGTCATCCTGAGCTTGCGAAGGACCTTCT
>NZ_JAHWGL010000152.1 GCF_019334315.1 Hymenobacter profundi | reverse complement strand
TAGTAAACGCGCAGGGGTAGGGTTTGTTTTTGTTGGGATAGAGTTAGTTTTTCTGTCATCCTGAGCGCAGCGAAGGACCTTCTTACGGCAGAACGAGTCGTTGTTCCGTCTGCTATTCATGCGTGAGAAGATCCTTCGCTGCGCTCAGGATGACAGGGCCGAGGTAGACGCCGGTTGTATGGGTGCCGGCGCCAACGCCGCGTCCCAGTCTTTCCACATCGGCTCATAGCCCTGCCGCCGAATCATAGCCGCAATTTCCGCCGGGCTACGCTCGTCGCTGATTTCAAATTGCTCCAACGACTCTGGCTCCACCACGTAGCCACCGGGGTTGGTCTTGGAGCCGGCGCTGATGCTGGTGATGCCCAGGCGAATGATGTTATCGCGGAAGGTAGGGGTTTCGCGAGTCGAGATAGACAGCTCCACTTCCTCGTTCAGCAGACGGTAGGCACAGATGAGCTGCACCAGCTCCCGGTCACTCATCTCCACTTTCGGCTGCAAGAGGCCCTCGGCGGGGCGCAGGCGCGGGAAGGAGAGGCTGTACTTGGTCTGCCAGTAGGTACGTTCAAGGTAGTCGAGGTGCAAGGCCGTGTAGAAGCTGTCGGTGCGCCAGTCTTCCAGGCCGAACAGCACGCCTAGTCCCATCTTGTGCACGCCGGCCCTACCCAGGCGGTCAGGCGTATCAAGGCGATACTGAAAATTCGACTTCTTGCCCTTGGGGTGGTGCTTTTTGTAATCCTGCTGATGGTAGGTTTCCTGGTACACCAGCACTGTGTTCAACCCTGCCGGAATCAGCCGTTCGTAGTCCTCCTGATCCAGCGGCTGCACTTCCATTGAAAGGTGCGCGAAGTGCGGCCGCAGCGTGTGCAGGGCTTTTTCGAGGTAATCGACGCCCACGGTCTGGTTGGCCTCGCCGGTTACCAGCAGCACGTGCTCGTAGCCCCACGCCTTCAGCACCTGCGCTTCCTGCAACATCTCCACGCTGCTGAGCGTGCGGCGGCGAATTTTATTATCAAGACTGAAGCCACAGTAGGTGCAGATGTTCTGGCACTCGTTGCTCAGATACAGCGGCACATAGAGCTGCACCGTATTGCCAAACCGCTTGCGCGTGAGCTGCTGACTGAGCCTCGCCATCTGCTCAAGATAGGGCACCGCAGCGGGCGAAATCAGGGCTTTAAAGTCGTCCAGCGTACGGCGCGGTGCGGCCAGGGCGCGTTCCACGTCGGCGGCGGTTTTGGCGTAGATGCTGGCTTTAACACCGTCCCAGTGGTGGGCCTCGAAAATCGGGCGGAAGCTCATAGCTGTAGGTTTATGCAGACCGTCATGCTGAGCTGGTCGAAGCATCTCTACTGATAGTATTCCCAACGAAGCGGTAGAGATACTTCGATCAGCTCAGCATGACGGTCTTTTTCCGATGGTTCTAATCCAAAAACGCCGTCAGTGGCGAGCTGGCCTCAGCGTGCGCCACGGGCCTGGCTAGCCGCGCCTCGTAGGCCAAGCGGCCAGCTTCCACGGCCAGCCGGAACGCGTGGGCCATCTGTACCGGCTGACCGGCCACGGCAATGGCCGTATTCACCAGCACTGCATCAGCCCCCATTTCCAGCGCCGCCGCCGCATGCGAGGGCGCGCCAATACCGGCATCCACTACCACCGGCACCTTGCTCTGGCCAATGATGATTTCCAGGAACTCCCGCGTCAGCAGGCCCTTGTTCGAGCCGATGGGCGCGCCAAGCGGCATCACGGCGGCCACGCCTACCTCCTCCAAACGCTTGCACAGCACAGGGTCGGCGTGGATGTAGGGTAGCACCACGAAACCCAGCTTCACCAGCTCCTCGGCCGCTTTCAGGGTTTCCACGGGGTCGGGCAGCAGGTACTTGGGGTCGGGGTGGATTTCAAGTTTGAGCCAATTGGTTTCCAGCGCCTCGCGGGCGAGCTGAGCGGCAAATACGGCCTCCTTGGCCGTGCGCACGCCCGAGGTGTTAGGCAGCAGATTGAACTGCGGGTGCGCCAAATGGCTCAGAATGTCGTCCTTCCTATCGGCCACGTCCACGCGCTTTAGGGCCACCGTTACCAGCTCCGATCCAGAGGCCAGTAGGGCTTCTTCCATCAATTCAGCCGAGCTAAACTTGCCCGTACCGGTGAACAGGCGCGAGGTAAACGTGCGGCCGGCAAGTACGAGGGGTTGCGTTTTCATAGGGTAAAAACTAAGGTAGCGGCACCTTGCAGGCGCCCGTCGTTGTACACGCGCGTTCTCACAAAGCTGCCGTCAAAACAGGCAGACAGTCAACAAATTGGCCTGCTGCTATCGCAGGATCAGGAGCCGCCGTAATAGCCCCCGATATCGCTACACCATGCAGGCCAGCTGCCAGCAGTGGCGCCACATCGGCCAGCGTAATGCCACCAATGCCGATGATGGCGGTAGTAAAGCCAGTAGCACGGTGTTGCGCCAGCAGCGTTTCGTAACCCGCCAATCCTAAAATCGGGCTTAGCTTCTCCTTGGTCGTCGTGAACCGAAACGGCCCCAACCCAATATAGTCGACTCCAGCCGCCACCAGGCCTTCGATATCGACAAACGTGTTGGCCGTGCCGCCGATGATGAACTTCAGCCCAAGCAGGGCGCGGGCTTCGGCGGGCGGCGTGTCCTCTTTGCCCAGGTGCACACCATCGGCGCCAATTTCCAGCGCCAGTTGCGGGTTGTCGTTGAGAATGAACGTGGCACCGTGGCGGCGGCAAACGGCCTGCGTATCCAGCGCCAGTTGCTTCCATTCGAGGTAGGGCGTGTTCTTCACGCGCAGCTGCACCCAGCGCACGCCACCAAGGCAGGCTCGCTCGGCTTGCTCGGGGGAGGTAGTGATATAGTGAAGATTACTAATTTGCATCGTTTCGATTCTGAAAATGATACCCCAGCAACGTCTCGTTGCTGGCCAGCACCCGCGCCGTGTACGCCTTGCCCGATCGGCAGGCCTCCACCAACGACTCGCCCCGCGCCAGCCCCGCCACAATAGCCGCTGACAACACACAGCCGCTACCATGCTTCTCGCCGTGGGGTAGGCGCGGCGTAGTAGATCGTGCTACCTCCCGGCCGTTCTGGTACAGTACATCGGTTGCTTCGGCGCTATCGGCGTGGCCGCCTTTCAGCAACACCGGGCAATAGGCACTCACGACGGCGGCTGCTTCTTCGGCGGTGGCGGCGGTTGGCCACAGGCGCCGCATTTCGGGCTGGTTTGGGGTAAGTAGGGCTAGGCCGGTGCATAGCTGCCGAACCAGTTCCGGCGCCGGACCGGTGTGAAAGTCGTAGCCGGCGCTGGCCTTCAGCACCGGGTCCCATACCACACCAATAGCCGGGCTTTGCGCCCGCAACCACCAGAGCAGCTGCGGCAGCTCAGCCAGACTTTCTACCAGTCCAATCTTCGCCCACCCTACCCTGAAGCGCTCTAGTAGCGGCCGGGCTTGCGCCTGAATGTCGGCAAGCGGCATCCATTGCACGCGCTCAAACTGCACGTCGCTCTGTACCGTGAGGGCCGTGCACACGCCAAAGCCGTACACGCCGCGCTGCTCGAAGGTCTTGCAGTCAGCCAGCAAGCCGGCCCCGCCGCTGGGGTCGAAACCGGCAAGGCTGAGAACGTAGGGGCGAGGTGGTTGAGGCATTGTTTTTTCTGTCATCCTGAGCTTGCGAAGGACCTTCTCACGTCAGATAATCATGTCATTATCCAGCATTAGCACGCTAGATGTCTCACTCCGCTCGACATGACGTTCTATTTCGTCGTTCACACGTGATAAGGTCCTTCGCAAGCTCAGGATGACAGAAAAAACAATGCCTCAACCACCTCGCCCCTACGTTCTCAGCCTTGCCGGTTTCGACCCCAGCGGCGGGGCCGGCTTGCTGGCTGACTGCAAGACCTTCGAGCAGCGCGGCGTGTACGGCTTTGGCGTGTGCACGGCCCTCACGGTACAGAGCGACGTGCAGTTTGAGCGCGTGCAATGGATGCCGCTTGCCGACATTCAGGCGCAAGCCCGGCCGCTACTAGAGCGCTTCAGGGTAGGGTGGGCGAAGATTGGACTGGTAGAAAGTCTGGCTGAGCTGCCGCAGCTGCTCTGGTGGTTGCGGGCGCAAAGCCCGGCTATTGGTGTGGTATGGGACCCGGTGCTGAAGGCCAGCGCCGGCTACGACTTTCACACCGGTCCGGCGCCGGAACTGGTTCGGCAGCTATGCACCGGCCTAGCCCTACTTACCCCAAACCAGCCCGAAATGCGGCGCCTGTGGCCAACCGCCGCCACCGCCGAAGAAGCAGCCGCCGTCGTGAGTGCCTATTGCCCGGTGTTGCTGAAAGGCGGCCACGCCGATAGCGCCGAAGCAACCGATGTACTGTACCAGAACGGCCGGGAGGTAGCACGATCTACTACGCCGCGCCTACCCCACGGCGAGAAGCATGGTAGCGGCTGTGTGTTGTCAGCGGCTATTGTGGCGGGGCTGGCGCGGGGCGAGTCGTTGGTGGAGGCCTGCCGATCGGGCAAGGCGTACACGGCGCGGGTGCTGGCCAGCAACGAGACGTTGCTGGGGTATCATTTTCAGAATCGAAACGATGCAAATTAGTAATCTTCACTATATCACTACCTCCCCCGAGCAAGCCGAGCGAGCCTGCCTTGGTGGCGTGCGCTGGGTGCAGCTGCGCGTGAAGAACACGCCCTACCTCGAATGGAAGCAACTGGCGCTGGATACGCAGGCCGTTTGCCGCCGCCACGGTGCCACGTTCATTCTCAACGACAACCCGCAACTGGCGCTGGAAATTGGCGCCGATGGTGTGCACCTGGGCAAAGAGGACACGCCGCCCGCCGAAGCCCGCGCCCTGCTTGGGCTGAAGTTCATCATCGGCGGCACGGCCAACACGTTTGTCGATATCGAAGGCCTGGTGGCGGCTGGAGTCGACTATATTGGGTTGGGGCCGTTTCGGTTCACGACGACCAAGGAGAAGCTAAGCCCGATTTTAGGATTGGCGGGTTACGAAACGCTGCTGGCGCAACACCGTGCTACTGGCTTTACTACCGCCATCATCGGCATTGGTGGCATTACGCTGGCCGATGTGGCGCCACTGCTGGCAGCTGGCCTGCATGGTGTAGCGATATCGGGGGCTATTACGGCGGCTCCTGATCCTGCGATAGCAGCAGGCCAATTTGTTGACTGTCTGCCTGTTTTGACGGCAGCTTTGTGAGAACGCGCGTGTACAACGACGGGCGCCTGCAAGGTGCCGCTACCTTAGTTTTTACCCTATGAAAACGCAACCCCTCGTACTTGCCGGCCGCACGTTTACCTCGCGCCTGTTCACCGGTACGGGCAAGTTTAGCTCGGCTGAATTGATGGAAGAAGCCCTACTGGCCTCTGGATCGGAGCTGGTAACGGTGGCCCTAAAGCGCGTGGACGTGGCCGATAGGAAGGACGACATTCTGAGCCATTTGGCGCACCCGCAGTTCAATCTGCTGCCTAACACCTCGGGCGTGCGCACGGCCAAGGAGGCCGTATTTGCCGCTCAGCTCGCCCGCGAGGCGCTGGAAACCAATTGGCTCAAACTTGAAATCCACCCCGACCCCAAGTACCTGCTGCCCGACCCCGTGGAAACCCTGAAAGCGGCCGAGGAGCTGGTGAAGCTGGGTTTCGTGGTGCTACCCTACATCCACGCCGACCCTGTGCTGTGCAAGCGTTTGGAGGAGGTAGGCGTGGCCGCCGTGATGCCGCTTGGCGCGCCCATCGGCTCGAACAAGGGCCTGCTGACGCGGGAGTTCCTGGAAATCATCATTGGCCAGAGCAAGGTGCCGGTGGTAGTGGATGCCGGTATTGGCGCGCCCTCGCATGCGGCGGCGGCGCTGGAAATGGGGGCTGATGCAGTGCTGGTGAATACGGCCATTGCCGTGGCCGGTCAGCCGGTACAGATGGCCCACGCGTTCCGGCTGGCCGTGGAAGCTGGCCGCTTGGCCTACGAGGCGCGGCTAGCCAGGCCCGTGGCGCACGCTGAGGCCAGCTCGCCACTGACGGCGTTTTTGGATTAGAACCATCGGAAAAAGACCGTCATGCTGAGCTGATCGAAGTATCTCTACCGCTTCGTTGGGAATACTATCAGTAGAGATGCTTCGACCAGCTCAGCATGACGGTCTGCATAAACCTACAGCTATGAGCTTCCGCCCGATTTTCGAGGCCCACCACTGGGACGGTGTTAAAGCCAGCATCTACGCCAAAACCGCCGCCGACGTGGAACGCGCCCTGGCCGCACCGCGCCGTACGCTGGACGACTTTAAAGCCCTGATTTCGCCCGCTGCGGTGCCCTATCTTGAGCAGATGGCGAGGCTCAGTCAGCAGCTCACGCGCAAGCGGTTTGGCAATACGGTGCAGCTCTATGTGCCGCTGTATCTGAGCAACGAGTGCCAGAACATCTGCACCTACTGTGGCTTCAGTCTTGATAATAAAATTCGCCGCCGCACGCTCAGCAGCGTGGAGATGTTGCAGGAAGCGCAGGTGCTGAAGGCGTGGGGCTACGAGCACGTGCTGCTGGTAACCGGCGAGGCCAACCAGACCGTGGGCGTCGATTACCTCGAAAAAGCCCTGCACACGCTGCGGCCGCACTTCGCGCACCTTTCAATGGAAGTGCAGCCGCTGGATCAGGAGGACTACGAACGGCTGATTCCGGCAGGGTTGAACACAGTGCTGGTGTACCAGGAAACCTACCATCAGCAGGATTACAAAAAGCACCACCCCAAGGGCAAGAAGTCGAATTTTCAGTATCGCCTTGATACGCCTGACCGCCTGGGTAGGGCCGGCGTGCACAAGATGGGACTAGGCGTGCTGTTCGGCCTGGAAGACTGGCGCACCGACAGCTTCTACACGGCCTTGCACCTCGACTACCTTGAACGTACCTACTGGCAGACCAAGTACAGCCTCTCCTTCCCGCGCCTGCGCCCCGCCGAGGGCCTCTTGCAGCCGAAAGTGGAGATGAGTGACCGGGAGCTGGTGCAGCTCATCTGTGCCTACCGTCTGCTGAACGAGGAAGTGGAGCTGTCTATCTCGACTCGCGAAACCCCTACCTTCCGCGATAACATCATTCGCCTGGGCATCACCAGCATCAGCGCCGGCTCCAAGACCAACCCCGGTGGCTACGTGGTGGAGCCAGAGTCGTTGGAGCAATTTGAAATCAGCGACGAGCGTAGCCCGGCGGAAATTGCGGCTATGATTCGGCGGCAGGGCTATGAGCCGATGTGGAAAGACTGGGACGCGGCGTTGGCGCCGGCACCCATACAACCGGCGTCTACCTCGGCCCTGTCATCCTGAGCGCAGCGAAGGATCTTCTCACGCATGAATAGCAGACGGAACAACGACTCGTTCTGCCGTAAGAAGGTCCTTCGCTGCGCTCAGGATGACAGAAAAACTAACTCTATCCCAACAAAAACAAACCCTACCCCTGCGCGTTTACTA
>NZ_JAHWGL010000151.1 GCF_019334315.1 Hymenobacter profundi | reverse complement strand
TAAGGCCCGCATTTGCCGGTCATCGGTTATCGTATTCACATCAAGCATTCCCAAAAATACTATTTGGGAACAAGTCTCATATCTAAACCTACGTTGGTGGTGCGGCGCTCTTCCCAGCCAATGCGCAAGCTGGGTAGCTGAGTCTGAATCTTTCCGTTTACGATGGTTTGGGTAGGCCCGAATGGGTAGTTTACGTTGGTATTGATAGCCGCCGTAGTGAGGTAGGAAGCACCGTAAGGACCATTCAACTGGTCGTTGCCGAGGGAGCCGTAGCTGGCGCGCAGCTTCAGATTGCTGATGCTACTGCCGATGTTTTCGAAGAAATGCTCCTTGGAAATACGCCAGCCCGCCGAAGCGGCGTAGAAGTTACCGTATCTGTTGGCCGGGTCGAAGCGGGAAGAACCGTCGCGGCGGTAGGCACCCGTCAGCAGGTAGCGCTGGTCGTAATCGTAGGTAACCTGCCCAAAGTAAGAGCGCTTGGTGAAGGTGTATTGATTGCCCTCCACTGCCGGATTCTGCGTACCCGCTTCCAATGCCCAGTAATAGGTAGGCCCTGTACCGTAGCCATAGTTGATCCCACGCGTCAGGCTGTAGTCGGTGCGCTGCTCGGAATAGCCGGCCACGGCCGTTACGTTGTGCAGGCCAAAGCTCTTGTCAAACGTCAGCGTATTTTCTGCCAAGCCGAAGAAGCGGCTACCCTGGTTTTCGGCAAAGCTAGATGGGTTCAGCGGGTCGTTTTGCCGCCACTGCCCATACTGCCGCTTGGCCTGGTCATGAAACGCGTAGTAGTCAGTAGCCAGGTTGAGGCGGTAGCGCAGGAAATTGGTAAACGAAAACTCCCCGAAAACACTACCCTGCAAGTGATTTTGGGTATTGGTATCGTTCAGCAGGTTTTGCAGCGCAATAGGGTTGGTGCCAAAGGTGCTGGCATTGGTATTGCCGAAGCCATAGCCTCCGGGGTTGTCCTCATTATACACGGGAATCACGGGCAGCATCCGCAGCACGTCGTTGAACGGCACGCCGTTCAGGCGGGTTTGGTTGGCCCGCGTGAGTAGCAGGCTCTCCCCTACCTTCAGCTTACCTTTGGTAAAGCCCGAATTAACGCGCAGGCTGTACCGCTCGAATTTTGGCCCTTCAATGATGCCTTTCTGGTTGAAATACCCAGCCGAAATCAGGAAGTTGGAGTTAGGACCACCACCCGAAAAACCCAGGTCGTAGTTCTGCACGGAGCCGTGTTGCAGCAACTCCTTTTGCCAATCCGTATTCACGCCGTTGTCGGTAGCAGCGAAAGGCTGCCGCGCCAGGCCGGCGTTGTCGTAAGACTGATTGTTGATTTCGCGCCACCGGTCGGCTCCTACCAGGTCGTAGGTTCGGCCAATCACCTGCGGACCACCCGAGGCACTCAAGTTCACCTTCGTCTCGCCCGAGCGCCCGCGCCGGGTAGTGATGATGATAACGCCATTTGCGCCGCTGGCCCCATAGGCCGCCAGCGAGGCCGCATCCTTCAGCACCTGTACGGTTTCTACATCCTGTGGGTTGAAGTCGCGAATGTCGAACGTCCACAAGCCATCTACCACATACAATGGGCTGCTGCCGTTGTTGATGGAGCCAATACCCCGAATATTCACCGTGGGGCTCTGGCCGGGTACGCCCGAATTCGTTACTTGCACACCCGGCAAGCGCCCCTGAATGGCTTCTGTTACGGTGGCTACCGGTGCGCGGCGCACTTCTGTGCCCGTAGTAGTGGCCACAGAGCCCGTTACATCCTCGCGCTTCTGCGTGAGGTAGCCCACTACCACCACATCGTTCAGCGTCTGGGCATCGGGTGCCAACGAAATGTTAACAGAAGTACGGCCATTCACGGCTACCTCCTGGCTGGTGTAACCCACAAAAGAGAAAACCACGGTAGCATTGTCTGGTACCGTAAGAGTATACCTACCATCAGCATCGGTTTGGGTGCCATTGCTGGTACCTTTTACAACTACGTTTACACCGGGTAGGCCCGTACCTGTTTCATCTACTACTCGGCCCGATAGGGCTACATCAGCCACTTCAACCGCATCGTGGGTTGCAGTGCGTGCTACTGGCGGCGCTGCGGCCGCCAACGTCATCGGCAAACAGCAGAGTAGCGAGGGTAGCGCTATCTGCTGTAGGTAACGTACATTCTTTTTCATGAGGGATAATTAAAAGGGAAGTGGGAATGGGGAACTTCTTGCAAACGTTTGCTTATAAATCGTCAATAAAATATTCGCAAACGTTTGCACATAAGCAGAAAAAAAAGGCTTTAGAGCGCAAATCAACGTACTGATAACGGGAATTTACCAAGATACCGGGTAACCAAGCGAGTCCAAAGGATACCACCTTGCGCGAAAGAATAAATGCAATTTTAGGTGTTCAGTGCGCTAAAGTCAACATTTTACGTTAAATAATTATAATTTAAAGCATTCTATAAGTCTTTAACAGGGAAGTATCGGACTCATAAACCACTACTGACAAAAGACTTATCAACTCTTGAGAACTATTTACTGACAATCGGACAAACGTTTGCGTAAATTTTGTTCTTTTGCATTCATCCTTCTGTTCCATTTACCCTCTGTAATATGCTTTCAGCCACCGTTGAGGCCGCTTTTCGGCAACACTTTTCTGCTACTCCCCTATTGGTTCGAGCACCGGGCCGGGTCAATCTGATCGGGGAACACACCGATTACAACAACGGCTTTGTATTGCCGGCAGCCATCGATAAGGAAATCTGCTTTGCCGTGGCGCTGAATGACCAGTTGGAAGCGCGCTTGTATTCCGTAGATCAGGATGAGCACTACGTAGTGAACCTGAAGGATGTGCGGCCGGGCAAAACCCAGTGGGCCAACTACCTCAAAGGTGTGGTGGCAGGATTTCAACAGCGGGGCGTTACGGTGCCGGGCTTCGATTGTGCTTTCGGAGGCAACGTGCCCATCGGGGCTGGCTTGTCGTCGTCGGCGGCGGTGGAATGCGGACTAGCGTTTGCGCTGAATGAGCTGCTTGCTGCCGGTTTCAGTCGGATGGAGCTGGCCCTGATTGGGCAGCAGGCCGAGCACCAGTTTGCGGGCGTGCGCTCCGGCCTCATGGACCAGTTTGCCAGCCTGTTCGGCAAAGCTGACCACGTAGTGCGCCTCGACTGCCGCTCGCTGGACTACGAGTATTTCCCGTTCGACACCGCTACCTGCCATATTGTATTGTGCAACTCCGGCGTGAAGCATTCCCTGGCCAGCTCGGAGTACAACACCCGCCGCCAAGAGTGCGAGAAGGGCGTACAGATTCTACAGCAGTACTACCCCGAAATCGAAAGCCTCCGCGACGCTACCCTGGCCCAACTGGATGAGCACCGCGAGGAGCTGGGCGACGTAGTATACCGCCGCTGCACCTACGTGGTGCGGGAAAACCAACGCGTAGAAACCGCCTGCCAGCATTTGGTGCAGGGTGACCTAGCCGCATTTGGCCAGGAGATGTACGCCTCGCACGCCGGATTGCGCGACGACTACGAAGTGAGCTGCCGCGAGCTGGACGTGCTGGTGGAAATTGCCCGCGAAACGCCCGGCATTCTGGGCTCCCGTATGATGGGCGGCGGGTTTGGCGGCTGCACCATCAACCTGGTGCCTACGGAGCTGGTGGACAGCTTCTGCGAGCGGGCAGCGGCTGAATACCAAAGCCGCCTGGGCTTGCACCTGGAGACGTATAAAACCTCCATTGTGGCCGGGGTAGAAGCGTTGCCAACTACCATAGAATCGGAGCGGAAGCCAGATAGCCGACACTAGCCTGTTGCCATTTTCGGCGGAGGCGGCGCTACCTGCGTATGCTTCCTACCCCCACCGGCGCCCGCGTAGGGCCTGTTTTTCACCTTTCAGATTCCAGACCGCTATGGCTGAATTCAACTTCAACGACCACCCCCACCGCCGCTTCAACCCCTTGCTGGGGGAGTGGATGCTGGTTTCGCCCCAACGCTCGAAGCGGCCGTGGCAGGGCCAGCAAGAAGAACCCGACCGGGCCGAGCGTCCTGCTTACGACCCTACCTGCTACCTCTGCCCCGGCAACGTGCGCGCCAACGGCGAGCATAACCCGCAGTACACCGGCACCTTCGTGTTCGACAACGACTTCGCCGCCCTGCAAGCAGATGTACCTGCTGGCGACCTGAACGTGGAAGGACTGCTGCAAGCCAAGGCTGAATCGGGAGTAGGGCGCGTGATTTGCTTCTCGCCCCGCCACGACCTCACCCTACCCGAGATGAGCGTGGAGGCCATCCGTGGGGTAGTGGATGTGTGGGTGGAGCAGTTCCAAGAGCTGGGCGCCCAGCCGGACATCAACTACGTGCAGATTTTCGAGAATAAGGGCTTTATGATGGGCTGCTCGAACCCGCACCCGCACGGCCAGATCTGGGCGCAACGCCACGTGCCCGGCGACCCGGCCAAAGAAACCGTGCAGCAGGAAGCCTACTACAGGGAGCACGGCAAAACCCTGCTGGCCGATTACCTGGCCCTAGAGCTGCGCACCAAAGAGCGGGTAGTAGTTGAAAATGACCACTTTGTGGTGCTGGTGCCTTTCTGGGCAGCCTGGCCCTACGAAACGCTGGTGCTCCCGCGCCGCGTGGTGCAGGATATCACGCAGTTATCGGACGAGGAGCGCACAGCCTTCGCCGACATCATCCGCCGCCTCACCATCCGCTACGACAACCTGTTCCAGACCTCGTTCCCGTACTCCGCCGGCCTGCACCAGCGCCCCACCGACGGCCAGGAGCACGAAAGCTGGCACCTGCACATGCACTTCTACCCGCCGCTACTACGCTCGGCCACCGTGCGCAAGTTCATGGTAGGCTACGAATTGCTGGCCGAAGCCCAGCGCGACATCACCGCTGAGTACGCCGCCCAGCGCCTACGCGAGCTGCCGGAAGTGCATTACAAGGCAAAGCTGTAAGTCAGAAACTGTTTGCGTTACTATTGCACGATGTAGAGACGCATATTTGCGTCTCGTCGTTGAACGTCCACCGCCTGAATCGTTCAACGACGAGACGCAAATATGCGTCTCTACATCGTTCAACACAGCCACTCCTCACACTTACTTCTCTCCACTCGGCCGCGCCAGGGGCGTACCCGTCGCTACCGGCACACCAAAGTTGGGCGTGCCGTCGGCGTTCCAGGTGAAACGCTGGGCGCGGGGCGAGCGAAACCCACCGCAGCCCTGACCGGGCTGGTTGTTGGCGTGGTAGAGAATCCAATCCTGCTTGCCATCCGGCGACTTGAAGAAGCTGTTGTGGCCGGGCGCGTATACGCCATTCGTGGGGTTTGCCTGAAAGACCGGCTCGGGGCTTTTCGTCCAGCTTTCGGGCTTGGTCAGGTCGCTTTTGGCGGAGGCCGTGAGCATGCCTAGTTTGTAGGAATCAGTCCAGCAGCCACTGGCCGAGTAGATAAGGTAGAGCTTGTTGCCGTGGCTGAGCACCTCGGGGCCTTCGTTCACGTCTACGTGGGGCGGGTTGCTGGTGGCGCCTAGGTCGCCATCCTTTTCCCAGGCGTAGGTAGGGGTAGACACCAGCACGCGCGGGCCGTCTATGGTCCAGGGGTTTTTCAGGTGGGCCAGGTAGATGTTCTGGCGGCCGTTCACGTCGCCCTCCCACCCCGACCACACCATATACAGCTCCTTGTTGTGCTCGAAAATAGAGCCATCAATAGCCCATTTATTGGTGGCGTCGGTGAGCTGGCCTTTGTCGGTCCAGGTGCCTTGTAGGGGGTCGGGCGAGTCATTTTCGAGCACCCAGAGGCGGTGCGTTTGGTTGTTGCCAGCATCGGCGGCATAGTACACGTACCACTTGCCGCGCAGGTAGTGCAGCTCCGGCGCCCAGATTTCGCGGGAGTTGGGGCCAGTGGCGGGAGGCGTCCATACCACGCGCTTCTCTGCCGTGCCCAACTGGCTCAGCGACTTGGTTTTCCAGAGCGTAATGTTCCGGCCCGTGGTGTGCGTGTAGTAGTAATAGCCGTCGTGGTAGATGCTCCACGGGTCGGCGCCGGAGGGTAGCAGCGGATTAGTGAAAGTAGCCTCTGGAGCTGTAGTCGTAGCAGACGCATCGGCGGGGGCGGTAGCAGCCGGGCGGGTGCAGCCCCCTACCCCGCCTAGCAGTGCTACGCTCAGCAGCAAGCTGCTCAGCCACCGCACAGGTGCTACCCTTTTTGCTGGAAAACGCGTGCGTAATAAGGTTGGAAATGCCATAGCTTATTTACCGTTCAGCTTTTTGATGAGGTCGGCTTCATCCTGGCGGTAGGGCGTGCCGTCTTTGCGGAACACTTCGTGGAACCACTCAATGGGCTCCGAGCCATCGGCCAGGGGCGTATCCCAGGCGTATTTTGTGTTGGTTTTGCCGTCAACCAAGCCCCAGTTGATGGCGCCTACGTTCTCTTTTTTCAGCATGGGCATGGTGGTGGCGAAGCGGCTGTTGCGCGGCCGGGCCATATACTCGGTACAGATCAGTGGGCGGCCGTTGGCTTTCAACAGCTGCACTACCCGGCGGTGCCAAGCTTCTTCCTCGTAATCGTGGTAGGTCACCACATCAGAATGGCCGAGTTGGAAAGCGTTCAGCTTCTCAAAGTCCCAGTTCCACAGGCCAACGCTCAGGGGCTGCGAAGGGTTGACTTCGCGGGCCCAGGCAAAGGTGTTGCGCAGCAGCGGCAACGACGTATCGCCCTTACCGGAGTTGCCGGGCTCATTGTATAAGTCCCACAGCAAGATGCGCTTATCGTTGGCAAACGTGCGCACCACGTCCTGCACGTAGGGCTTCAGGGCCATGAAGGTAGCCGAGTCGCGCGAGGCCGGGTCGCCGGGGTCCTGCACCCAACCCGAGTTGTGAATACCAGTTTTGGGCGCCGGCTGTGTGCCGGGCTGCGACGTCTTGTTCCAACAGTCATCAAAAAACACGAAAATGGTCTGGATGTGGTGCTTATCGGCAATGGCCAGGTAGTCGTTCATGCGTTTCTTGAAGCCCGCCTGGTCTTCTTTCCAGGCCACGCTGTGCAGAAACACGCGCATGGCGTTGAAGCCGATACCCTCGGCCCAGCCCAGTTCCTTATCGATGGTAGCGGGGTCGAAGGTTGCGGCCTGCCACATTTCCAGTTGGTTGATGGCCGTGCTGGGCGTGAAGTTGGCCCCATTAATCCAGGGATGTTGCTTGTACCAGGCGTTGGCCTTGTCGGCCGACCACATCTGGCCGGTGGTGGCCGTAGCCACGGCGCGGCTTTTGGTCTTGGCTTTCGTCTTTTGCGCCTGCGCGCCGGTGGTCGTCAGCAGCGCCAACGACAGATAGAGCAATAGTTTTTTCATAGGGTAGGGAAAGTGGGAATGGAAAGATGAAAAGCGAAAAGGAGGATTATCTGTCATTTCGAACGCAGTGAGAAACTTGAGGTCTGTCAGTAGCTGACGATTTCACCAGTTGCAAGCATCAGATTTCTCACTGCGTTCGAAATGACAATCCCTACCCTACCGGCCAGCGGGCCAGCGCAAGGGCGTTTGCAACGAAACCG
>NZ_JAHWGL010000150.1 GCF_019334315.1 Hymenobacter profundi | reverse complement strand
CGATAGCAGGTGTCGCCAACCAAGCGACCCTCGCGCAAATGGGTAGCAATAACACAACGACCCAAAGCGTGAATGGTACCAACAACCCGACGAATCTCTCGCAAACTGGTACCTATAACACGGGTAGCCAAAGTGTGAATGGTGAAAATAACCAAGCGAGCTTTATACAAAACGGCACCTATAACACGGGTAGCCAAAGTGTGAATGGCATTGAGAATCAAGCTACCCTTTCGCAAACAGGTAGCTATAACCAAGCCACGCAGGCACAAACGAATTCTACTAATGTGTCCCGCGTTACGCTTACGCAGGTAGGAACTAGTAACATAGCTACGCAGCAGCAAAATGGTAGCTTCAATAACCTCGTTAGCTTATCGCAGACGGGAACGGGCAACAACGCCAAGCAGCAACAGTCAGGCTTCCCTGGCTCTTTGGTAAGGGCGACGCAGACCGGGAATTATAATACGGTTATCCAGTATCAGGCAACCTACTATGGTGAAGGTAGGGCTAGTGTAACGCAAGCCGGAGGGGATTTTAACTATGCCAGTCAAACGCAAGCCGGCGATAACACGGGTACTATCACGCAACTAGGTAGCAGCAACCGCGCTACCCAAGAGCAAAGCGGTAGCTTCAGATTTGGTGGCCAAAGTGGTGACATCAGCCAAACCGGCACCCGTAACCAGGCGAGCCAGAAGCAAACGTTTGGCTCGAATGGAGCCACTGCCAGCCAAAACGGGAACGATAACACGCTCACGCAGACGCAAGGTGCGTTGAACAGTCGGGTGTTTGCTACGCAGGTAGGGAATAATAACATGTTGGTGCAAACACAACGGGACATCGATTTTAATTATGGTATGTCTGCCACTGCTACTCAGTCGGGTAACAGCAACCGCGCGACGCAGACACAAGCCGGTGCAAGTGGCAGTCAGGCTTCTATTACTCAGTCGGGCAATCGTAATACTGCCACTCAACAGCAGGAACGGGGTCTTTTCACCACTTCTACTACCCAAAACGGGAATGATAATAGTGCTACTCAGGTACAAACGATAGAGTATGCTACAGCTACCATTCTTCAGAATGGCAACAGCAACCAAGCCGCGCAGAAACAAGAATACGGCACCAACCTGACGGCACAGATCACGCAGCAAGGCAATGGCAATAAAGCCAGCCAAACCCAGACCAATCAATATAATGAAGCCCTGATTGAGCAGATCGGCTCGGGCAACACAGCGACGCAAACGCAGGCGGGCGCTGGGGGCGCCGATGTGGCCCGCATGCGCATCCTGCAAGAGGGCACGGGCCATCAGGCCATTCAGCTGGATGAGGGTGGGGTAGACAACCAGTTCCTGATCCAGCAGAGCGGCGCTTCCAACTATGCCCGGCAACAGCAGAGCGGGGAGAACAACTCCGCCAGCACCTACCAGGGCTTGTCGGGCAACCGCAACGAGGTGTATCAGTCGGGCACCAACAACGTGTCGGTGGTGCGCCAGAACCGGTAGGCCAACTGACTGCTAGCGCTAAACGATAACACGGCTTCCATGCAACAGTTAAGTTGTGAGTTGTTAATATCAGATTACTTGATTTACTGATAACTCACAACTTAACTGTTAGCAGAGGCGACATTTTTATAAGACTATGAAAATAAGTGCAGTAGGTTTATTGACGATACTAGGTTTGGTAGCAATCGTGCAGCAAGGCTGGGCGCAGGAAGTGCGTAATACGTCCTTAAATGCCGAGCAGCAGCTTTTGGACCAGCTGGCTACTGAGCGAAGCGTGTTCCAAAGAGCCGCCGCGCCCACCAGCTTGCTCAACATGACCCAACTCACGCAACAAGGTGCCGGCAATGCGGCGCACATTGTGCAGGTAGGAAGCAGCAACGTAACCCTGGTCTCCCAGGTCGGAGTTGACAACGTGGTGAACAGTACCATCTCCGGTCAGCACACGCGTTCCGAAATCGTACAGCAGGGGGCGCGCAACGTGGTAGACCAACAACTTACGGTTGATGGGCGTCGGTATGCAGTGCTACAGCAGGGGTTGGACAACCAACTGAAGCAGGTAGAAAGCGGGGCTCAGGCGCCGCCCGGCTATCAGGTGCAGATGGTGGGCAATGGAATGAAAATCAGTATTCAGCAAGGCCAGGCTGCGTATCGTCCCTGATGAGCAGGTTTACACTACTCCTGCTAACTTTCATTCTAACTTTTTGTGGCCGTGCGCCTCGTACGGTGGAGTAGTCTCTGCCCAGATTTACCTTTTCTATGTTTAGCTTCTTTCGGGCCGTAGGCGTATGGCTAGTAGTAGGTTTCATTAGTCAGCTGCTAATAGCCTGTGAGTCGACCACGGTGGAGCCAGCGCGCTATGGCTCCTTAGAAGGAGTAGTCCTGGAAAGTCGGAACAACACGCCAGTGGTCAATGCGGTGGTGACTACGAATCCGGCTACCTCTTCCTTCCTCACCGACGCGCAAGGCAAGTTTACACTGCCTGCTCTGACCACGGGAAAGTATACGCTCTCGATTCGCAAAGCCGAGTACAGCCCGCAGGACATAGCCGTAACCATCAGCGAGGCGGCGCCAACGGCTGTCACAGTGGTACTGGAACGCGCCAACAGCGCTAATCGTCCGCCCAATGCGCCTACGCTTCCTAGTCCGGCCGATGAGGCGACCAACGTAGCTCCTATAACACTGACATTGCGTTGGCGGGTAACCGACCCCGATGGTCAGAGCGATTCGCTGCGTAGCGACGTGATACTCTACGAAAGCACTTCCACCACTCGGCGGCAGCTGCTGAGTAACTCCCGCGATACGAGCGTAACGGTCTCCAACCTGAAATTCAACACCATTTACTTCTGGCAAGTGACTGTGCGCGACCAAGCCGGCGCAACCGTACGCGGCCCAGTGTGGAGTTTTCAGACCGCTACTCTACCCGAACACCGCTACTTATACGTACGAGAGGAGAACGGCAATACGGACATCTACGCGGCAGATGTAGCTGGTGCTGGCTACCGCCTCACAACCTCGCCGTTTATCGAAACGGCGCCCCAACTGAGCCCTACCCGCGACCGGATTGCCTACACGTCGAATGCGACTGGGCAGTTTCAGCTGTACACGATGGATCGGGATGGCACCAATGCGCGGCGCATCACAACCCTCGCGGTGGAGGGCTATTCCAATCCTGGCATCGGCTACCGCTGGTCGCCTGATGGTGCGCAACTTGTGTACGCCCACTACGATCAGCTCTACCGTATCAACCGCGATGGAACCGGCCTGACATTGCTGGCCACGGCGCCCGCCGGCCGCCACTTCCGCGAGTGCGACTGGACCGCCCAAGGCAATCGGCTACTGGTACAAACGATTGGTTCCAATGTTTTTGATTCTGAAATCTATCTACTGAACGCCGATGGTTCGAATCCCACGCTGCTGGTCGGCAACCTACCAGGCCGTGTAGATTCCCCTTCCTTCAGCCTGGACGGCCGGCAGTTGCTGTATTCGCATGATGTAGCCGGTCTGAACGACGTAAATGGCCGGCAACTAGATGCGCACCTCTTTCTGCAAAATCTGGATGGTACGGGCGTAGTAGATCTTTCTGGTGGAACGACTAGTACACTCGTGGGCAAGCCAGCGGGCACTAATGATGTAGCCCCCCGCTTCTCGCCCGATGGTAGCAAAGTTATCTTCGTGAATAGGGCCAACGACAACCTGAGTCCGCCCGAAATATGGACTATAGACCTGTCACGCCAGAATCGCGTGCGCCTATTTGCTAACGCCTTTTTGCCGGACTGGAAGTAAACCAGTGTAGCAGAGTTTGCGCAGCTTATCTACTGGGTCGCTCATCATGTACTGAAATAGTTGCCCATTGTCATTGTGCACATGCCTCTTACTCGTTCAGAAAAGAGTTCTTTTCTGAACGAGTAAGAGGCATTCAGATTACCTATTGAAAAACAGCCCCAAAAATCTGCGTTTTTGGGGCTGTTTGCGTGGGTACTAAAAGTGTTCAGAAAAGAGTTCTAATTTGAACACCTCACTAGTCAATATATACATACTCATGGGCAAGGAAAAGTTAGATATGAGTGACACGGCGATAGATGTGACAGTTGGAGTGTTTGGAGCCGCCTTGGGCTTACTTGGACCGAATGCAGCATTAATAGGTGGAGGCCTTGGTCCAATTCTCTCTGCTACATTGAAAGATTTTAAAATGCGTGTATTCTCTAACCGAGAGCAACAGCGTCTTGATAGTGCGACGGTTTATGTGGCAGATAGTATTATAAGAGATATACAAGTTGGTAAAATCGTTAGACAAGACGATTTTTTTCAAGGAGAAAATAACTTTTCAAGTGACGGTGCGGAGCTTTTAGAGGGAGTTCTGTTAAAGTGTAGAGCACAATACCAAGAAAGGAAAGTGCAGCTTATTGCTAATATATTTAAGAATGCTGCTTTTGCCGCCACTATTTCAGCACAGAAAGCATATCAAGTTTTGAGTATGGCTGATGGGCTTACTTATCAGAATCTTTGTTACTGTCCTATTTTGGTAGAAGACAAGACTTCCTAGAGTTTCAAATCCTCAAAGAGTCTTTTGGCATGTATCCAGATGCTTTTGGCGATGATACATGGCTTCTTGCGCAAGACATACTAGAACTATATAATAGAGGTATCTTATCTAGCCAGAGCGGTTTTATGGAAAGCACTTCTATTACACCTGGTAATATTGGATTAACCGTTCGTGGTCAAGAAGCTTTTGATCTGATGGATTTGAATAGTATTCCTAATGATGATGTGCTCGCTGTTATTCGACCGTTGGAATATAATTCGCGTGGCTGTTGCAAAAGTCTCGCGACACGTTGACAACGAGTTATTCAACCCGCACTTACTACTAGCAAGGGCCCCTACGCGAGGGTTTCTGGATGCCGACACTACCCAGTCGATCCACTGCCGAGACTTTTGCAACAGCCACGATAGTTATAAACGCTTTATTATAAAAGTTATATTTACAATCCGGCCGGTCACTACACCTATCCTAGAACTTTGCTGTGAATAAATGCCTTTAGGCCATCTCTACTAAGTGCTTCGTGTAGTGCAGGGTATTCCATCCTGCCAGAATAGCTAGTATCGCTTCTGCTCAGGGGTTGCTACCGGCGGAATCCAATGATTCGGAAACACATCTTCCGTATAGAACAGCCCATCCATGACCATCGGCAATTTCATCCGCGTTTCCTTGTAGCCAAAGGGTCGGGCAATCAGGGAGGCTTGTAACCATGACGGGAGGTTGGGTTGGCGGAAGTTGAGTAATAGAAAGGGCTGTTTAGTCTGTCCTAATACATATTCGATGCTGTTGGGCTGATGTGTAGTTACGCGCAGTACATGGAAGAATAATAGCTTTCCAAATTTACCCCGGTAGCCGGTAAAGCCTATATTGTAGTAGCCCTCGCCATATCGCTGCTTCAGGTAATCCCCCACCCGAGGATTTTGGTAATAGAATGCTAAGTCGATGTTGGCCCCCTGGTAGGTGAGGTGCGAGGCCGCCGCCCATACCATCATTTTTTCCCCTCGGTATAACGCCTGCTGCAGGAAAATCGCGTTATCCCCCATTTGCCAGTCTCGTCCCTGCTCATTCGCGTTTTGCCCGTTCTGCCCCGGCTTGGGCGAGAATTTGCGCGCTATTTCGGTCAGCGAACTTCGACAGAATTGCTGCCAGAATACCTGCTCCGGGGAGATAGCAGCCGACGACGTGGTCGTTCTCTGTAATTCGGCTAGAATACCTCGCAAGATGGGATTTACCACCAGTGTGTCGGCTACGCTGGGTTTGGTGAAATAGTCGGAGAGGGCGATGACGCGAGCCAGCGAAGCGCCGAAGGTGCGCCATTTGGCAGTATCCTGTACCAGGGCGGAGTGAGTACCCCCCAGGTAACTTGTTAAATCGGGTAGCAGATTCTCACGGGAGTATGCGCCGGAGAATTTGCAGTCGATACCAGCTAGAATCAATGGGTTATCTGTGTGCTTCTGTTGCTCAATGTAGGTAAAGAGTGCTTCGGTTTCTGTGCTAATCCAAAAGGGATAGAGCGACTTTCGAGCAGCCTCTATCGTTGTTTCCCCTGCTTGTATCTGCTGCCAAGCTTTGTAGCAATCATAAAACCCACTCTCAAAGGCTAGGATACGAAAGCCCAATTCCTGGTGCAGGAACTTGATGAGCCTAACTTTTGCTTGAAACGCACTCCCATCGAAATGAATAGGCTCGCCTAATCCGATGATTGTTACCTGCTGTAAGCGGTCCCGAAGGGGGGCAAGGTCCGTATAGTCTTCGTTGGTAGGGTCAACGTTACTTACTACGAGCGCATTTTTCTGGACGTAGGCCACGCGGTCGGCCATTGATTGAGCCGTTGCCGACCATAAAGGGCCGAGTAGTAGCAGTAAGAGTAGTAGAGTCGTTCTCATGTGTGAGGCCTGTGGTATCACAAGGCAGGAAAGTACAGTTTTACCCAGTAGAGTACTAGCGGCAGCGTCGGCGTTGCAACGTGCGGTCTATAGGAGACCGAACAGAACTCATACATCCTCTTTGCACGACCAAGCAGGCAAGTGCATCGTGATTACCTAATAAGAGAGGCGTAATAAGCCGCCGACAAGAAATAGCTTCATTGTAGCCGCTTGCGACTAACCTATAACCTTTAGTAAACGGTCTATTGTCAGATGTTATACGGGTGGTGGTCTAAAGCAAGGTGATAACACTTTTCTGTTTAAAACGAAAATACCTCATTGCGTTACCGAAAAGATGCTTTATTAAAATAGAGCAAGATTTAACATCACCTTAATTTAGACCGCCGCCGTTATACGCGCTGTACGCTATTGCTGACTGGTTCCCTTATAAGAAAGCGTACTTTCCCAGTTCCATAGCGTAGAACTTTCATAAGACGAGGTCAGATGCTGCTATCAGAATTAGAGGTCTCACGATTGCTTATGGCTTATGGAGAGGACGTTCGGCTCGTTATTCAGCTGTTTCAGGAGCGACTTGCAGCGACATCCCCTGTGTATGCCTGGCGGAGCGGACGACTAGACCGAACAGGCTTTTTAGATACAGAACAGACCATGGGGTATGCGCTGCATGGTGCTGGCTGCACGGTTGAATTCAACGAGCGAAAGCTCGTGTCTTTTGACTGGGATGAAACGGGTAACTACTCTTTTGATGCGTGGAAATTCAAGCTCTATACGGACAGTATCGGTGTGAACTGTGATGTACTAGAGGACCAGTATGTAAGAACATTGGCCCAGAGCTACTTCTATTGCCGATAAACTGCTCAGTTGATGGTATAGACTATAGCTCTTGCCTAAACATCTGTTTCATAGACTAATCACATTTTTTAAACCAGTCGTCAAGATGTGTGACAAACTGTTTATTCTATTACTACCGTCGCTTTGCCCAGCCGCATGACCGGGCATCATCCGGCGTATCTGGTGCTCTACTTGCCTTCGCTTATGAAATACAGCCCGGCCTATCAAACCGCGTTCGGGGCACTCTGAGGTGGTCGGGTAAATCTGGACAGAATAGGGTCTTATCTTTCGAGAGTCATGAAAGACAGCCCTCACCCTACTAA
>NZ_JAHWGL010000014.1 GCF_019334315.1 Hymenobacter profundi | reverse complement strand
CTAGGCGAGAGATAATGGGAGGGGTAGTAGGTGAACTCATAAATACTCTATGTCATCCTGAACGCAGCGGAGCGGAGCGAAGGACCTTATCACGTGGAAACGAGTCTTTCTACGACATCCGTTCTCACGTGATAAGGTCCTTCGCTCCGCTCCGCTGCGTTCAGGATGACAGACGGTTTCTACCTCCTACCGCCCACCGGGAGGGCAGTTGTCTTTCAGGAACTTGGTGTAAGTAGCTGCCAGGTGGCGGCTGGTGCCTTCGCCTTCGGAGATGCTGTGGGTGCGGTTGGGGTAGCTCATCAATTGGAATACCTTGCCGTGGCGCACCAGTTCGTTGATCATCTGCTCGGCGTTGTTGTAGTGCACGTTGTCGTCGCCGGTGCCGTGGATGAGCAGCAGGTTGCCGCGCAGCTTGCTGGCGTGGGCCAGCGGCGAGTTATCCACGAAGTAGTGCTTGTCTTCGGGCAGTAGGCCCATGTAGCGCTCCTGGTAGATGTTGTCGTAGTTCAGTTGATTATCCACAGCGGCAATGCTGATGCCGGTTTTGTAGATCTGCGGGTACTGAAACAGCAGGCTGAGGGTAGAAGATCCTCCCCCGCTCCAGCCCCACACGGCCACGCGGCTGGTATCCACCCAATTGTTTTTTAGCACCTCTTTGGCGCCCATGGCCTGGTCGCGGATATTCAGCTTGCCGATGTTGTGGTAGATGGCCTTGCGGAACTCCCTACCCCGCGGGGCCGGTGCGCCGCGGTTTTCCAGCGAGGCATAGATGTAGCCGTCATCAGCCATGCTGCCCTGGTAGAGGCGGTTGAAACCGGTGCCGAAACGGTCGGTCACGGTTTGGCTGGCCGGCTCGCCGTACACGTAGAACACGATGGGGTACTTCTTCTTCGGGTCGAAGTTGGAGGGCTTCACCATCCAGCCGTCCAGGGTCACGCCGTCCTCGGTTTTCACCTGGAAAAACTCCGCTTTGGGCAGCTCAATGCTACGGGCCTGCGCCGAGGCCTCGCCCCCGTTCAGGCGCTGGTGGGCGGGTAGGCTCACCACATCCGACACCGGAAACACGGTGGTGCTGGAGTAGTTGTGCAGGGCAATTTTGCCGTTGGGCGAGATGTCGTAGCCGTGGGTGCCCCCCAGGTTTTGGGGCGTCACGCGCTCGGCTTTGCCACCTTTCAGCGGCACTTTGTAGAGGTACTGCTGGGTGGCATTGGTGGGCGAAGCCATGAAGTAGATAGTGCCCGTGGGCTCGCTAATCTGCTCAATGCTAATCACATCGTAGTCGCCTTTGGTCAGCAGCTTTTCCTTGCCCTTGCGGTCTACAGTGTAGAGGTGGCGCCAGCCGTCCTTCTCGCTGCTCCACACAAAGCTCTTACCGCCGTCTACCCAGTTCCAGCCTACGGCGCCGTCCTTAGCGTCAATCCAGGCTTTGTCGGTTTCGGAGTAGATGGGGTTGGCCGCGCCGGTATTGGCATTCACCAGCATCAGCTTGCTTTCGTTCTGGCGGCGGTTCAGCTGCTGCAAGATTAGCTCGCCGTTGCCGGCCCATTCCATGCGCGGAATGTAGTGCTGCACAGCGTCGCCGGGCACATCCATCCACTTGGTTTCGCCGCCGTTCACGGCCACTACCCCAATACGGCAGCGGCTGGGGTCCTCGCCTACCACTGGGTACTCCACGGGCACGTTGAAGGGGTAGAGCGCATCGGTGGTGTTCAGCATCAGGTAGTTGGGCGTCTTGCGGGCGTCCAGCTGCCAGTAGGCAATGTGCTGGCCGTCGGGTGCCCACCGGAAGCCGTCGCGGCAGTCCAGCTCCTCCTCATACACCCAATCGAAGGTGCCGTTGATGAGCTTGTCGGTGCCGTCGGTAGTCAGGGCTTTGCTGGTGCCGCTGGCGATATCCTCCACGTACACGTTGTGGCCGCTCACGTAGGCGACTTTCGAGCCGTCGGGCGAGAACTTAGCGAACATCAGCGACGAGGCGGGCTTGTCTTTGCCTACCTGCTTTAGCGTCTTAGCGGCCTGGTCATACACCCAATAGTCGCCGCGGGTGTCGTAGCGCCACACTTTTTTGGTGTTGGTGTTGATGAGCACCTTCTGGCCGTTGTCGGAGAAGGCAAAGCGACGCACACCGATGGGCGCTTGCTGGCCGGCGGGCGTCAGCATTTGCTTGCTCACGAGGGTCACTTTCTTGGCCGGGTCGCGCAGGTCGAGCTGTACAATTTCGCCGTCCTGGGCGCGCATGTAGCCGTAGCCGTCTTTGGTCCACTGGGTGCCGGGGCCTACCTGGGCCAGCGTGGCCGTAGCTCCGGTAAAGAAAAGAACCGCCGCCACACCGGCGCTGCGTACTGCGTGTTGAATCATTCGGGGAATTAAATTTTTGGGAGGCTGAAATTAAGTTTTTTCGACGGGAAGGCGGTTGCCAGCTCAGCAACGGCATCTCTCCGGCGGCTATTGCTGGCTGTCGCAGGGTCGCGTGGAAGCGAAGTAAGGTTGCACGCAAATTTCGTGTACCTACATAGGTTATACACACAAAGTAGTACCTTGCATTCCCATTCGACTATATTTTATCATTTCCTGTGAAACACGCCCCCACTACCTACCCCGTGCATGAGCTGATTCGGCAGCGCTGGAGCCCCCGTTCGTTTGCCAGCCAGCCCGTAGCGCACGACACAGTGCAGCACTTGTTCGAAGCAGCTTCCTGGGCCGCCAGCGCCATGAACGAGCAGCCCTGGCGCTACCTCTACGCTCACCACGCCGACCAGGAGAACTTCCAGAAACTGGTGGACTGCCTGCTGCCCGGCAACCTGCCCTGGGCCAAGAATGCGCCCGTACTGATTCTGGCCCTGGCCAACACGCAGTTCGGCAACGGCACGCCCAACGGCGCCGCCCTCCACGACCTGGGCATGGCCAACGCTACCCTGTCGCTGGAGGCTACAGCCCAAGGCCTGTACACGCACTTCATGGGTGGTTTCGACCGGGCCAAGGCGCAGGAAGTCTTTCACTTGCCCGATACATTGCAACCCGTAGTGATAATTGCCCTAGGCTACCTCGGCGACGCAGAGCTGCTAGAAGAACCCTTCCTGAGCCGCGAAAAAGCTGCCCGCCAGCGCAAGCCTGTTTCCGAAATTGCCTTTAAAGGCTCCTTACCTGCCTAGCGCCATGCCCCACCGCCTCACCCGTGCCCATGACCGGGGTCTGAAAGACCTTGGCTGGCTGCAAAGTAATTTTTCGCTCAGCTTCGGCCCCTACGCCAACCCCGAGCGGGCGGGCTTTGGGCTACTGCGCGCGTTCAACGATGATTTCGTGCAGCCGGGCAAGGGCTTCGGGCTGCACGCCCACGCCAACATGGAAATCATCAGCATCATGCTGGCCGGGCGCATGAACCACATCGACTCGTTGGGCTACAAGGAGGAGGTAGGCGCCGATTGGGTGCAGATTATGAGTGCCGGCTCGGGCCTGCGCCACGAGGAACACAACGTGGGCGACGACACGGTGAACTTCCTGCAAATCTGGATTGAGCCCAAACTGCAAAACGTGACGCCGCGCTACCAGCGCCGCCACTTTCCCGCCGAAAAGCGCCACAATCAGCTCACTACCGTGGTCAGCAACGAAGAAGGCACGGCGCATTGCTGGATCAACCAGAACGCTAAACTTTCCCTGGGCTTCTACGATGCCGGCCAGCAGCTAACTTATTCACTTAACCCGCTGAACAAGTGCGTGTTCATCTTCGTGATGGAAGGCGCATTGACTGTGAATGGCCAAGCCGTAGCCCAGCGTGAAAGCCTCGGACTATGGGAAACCAGCGAGGTGCAGATCAGCTGCGAGGCGGAAAGCAAGTTTATCGTGATTGAAACGCCAATCAATCATTAAAAGCTAGAAAACTAGTTCCCCTCCTTTTTTCAAGGAGGGGCTAGGGGTGGTTCTATTCGTTGAACGATACTAGCACTAGTTTCTAGTTCTAGCAAGACCACCCCTGGCCCCTCCTTGAAAAAAGGAGGGGAACTAGTTTTCTAGCTTTTTAGCTATTCACTGCCTACCTCTACCTACCCAACGTCCGTAGGGCCAATAGGCACAGCGCTACGGAGCCCGAAACCTTGATTTCGCCGCGGAGTACCATGCCTTCTACTTCGGCCAGGGGCACGCGCACTACCTCAATGTTTTCAGTGGGGTCGAGGTGCTGCTCGGCTACGTGGTGGGCGTTGCGGGCCAAGTAGAAGTAGATGCGGTTGGTGTCTTTAGTAGGGTTGTCGATGACTTCGGAAAGCAGCGTTAGGTCGCCGGCGTAGCCGGTTTCCTCTACTAGCTCGCGAGCAGCGGCTTGCAGGTGCTCCGTCTCGTGCGCATCTACTACCCCGCCGGGCAACTCCAACAGAATCTCGGCGGCGGCATGCTTGTACTGGCGCACAAACAGCACTTCATCATCGGCAGTAAGCGGAAAAATTAGCACCACGTTGGGGCGCACACTCACGAAATAATCGTCGAGCACTTGGCCGTTGGGGAGTTCCACATGGTCGCGGCGGAGCGTGTACCATTTGTGGTCGAAAACGATGTCAGATTGTAGGGTTTTCCAGGGGGTAATCTTGTCAGCCATAGTGAGGGAATGAAGCGGCAAGATACGGCTTACGACGTGACCCCACCCCAGCCCCTCCCCTCCGGGAGAGGGGTGCGTTCAACGGTTCTCGTGTGTGTCGTCTGGCTCCCCTCTCCCGGAGGGGAGGGGCTGGGGGTGGGGTCAGACGCCTAAAAAACCTGGTATGTTACGCTGAGGTAGTACAGCCCACCCACGCTAGGGCCGCCTAGGAAGGAATAGTAGTATTTGTTGAGCACGTTGGTAGCACCCAGCTTGAAGTGGAGCTGGGGCTTGGGTAGGGCGTAGCTCACCTGCGCGTCGAGGCTGCTGAAGGCGGGTACATAGCCGTTTACCAGGAAGGTTTGGGAGTAGTAGCGGTCCTGCCAGTGGTAGTTCAGGCCAAAGCCAAAGTGCTTGTACGCCTGCTCGTTGCCCAGGCTGAGGTTGTAGGCCCAGCGCGGGGTATTGAAGCCGTCTTCCAGGCCGTCGCTGTTGGTGGTGCGGTCGAGGCGGGCGTAGGTGACGTTGGCGCCGGCCTGGTAGCCTTGCAGGAAGGAGTAGCGCACGCCGGCGCTGCCGCCGTAGTTGTACACCTGGCTTTTGGAGTTGGTCCAGAGGCGGTAGCGGCTCTGGCCGGCGCGAGCGCTCAAGGCCGTGGCAATGCTGTTGAGATTGGTACCGGTAGCGGTAATGACCTCTCCGGTGCCGGTGACGGGCACATAGGCTTCCACCTGCGCAATAAAGTCGCGGTAGGAATTGTAGTAGAAATCCACGTCGACCAGCAGCCTACCCTCCGGCAGCAGCGCCGCCTTGTAGCCCAGTTCCAACGACTTAATGTACTCGGGCCTGAGGTAGGTGTAAGTGTTTTTCTGCAACAAGCCCTGGTTTTGCTGAATGGCCTGGGCGCGGCTCAGCCCACTGGTGTTCACGCCGCGCGTTACGGCGGCGTTGAATGCGTCGATGCTGGTGCGCAAGTAACTGTTCTCAAACACCCCATCCGACATCACCCGCAAACCGCCCACACGCTGCACCTGCCCACTGTTCACGTTGGAAAAGCCTTCAAACAAGCTCGGGAAGCGGTAGCCACTCTGGTAGCTCAGCCGGAAGTTATGGCGCTGAGTAGGCGAGTACACTGCCGTGAGGCGCGGATTGAATCGCGTAGAGAAGTAATCGTTCTTATCGGCGCGGCCGGTGGCCGTCAGGCGGATTTTGTCCTGCCACAGGTGCGCGCCTACCTGCACAAAGCCGCCGGTTTTGGAGTAAGTCAGGTTATCGCCCAACGGGTCTTTGCCGGGCTCGGGGTTGCGGAAGTAGTTACCGTCGGGCACCACCACGTAGGTGCGGTGGTCGGCGCCGGCCAGCAGGTCCAGCCATTGCGAAAAACTACCGTTGAGGCGACGGCGCAGGGCTTCGGCCACGTTCACCTGCCCCTCGGCGTGGATCAGGTCGGACTGTACGCGCAGGGCCGCGCCCTGGTCCCAGTTGTTGATGTTTTGGAGCTGACGCAAGCGGTCATTAAACGCGGGCGTACCGGGTTGCAGGCGGCCCGCATCGGCGGCGGCGCGGGCGGTAGCATGAGCTTGGGTCACCGTTTGGCCGGCCTGGGTGGCGGCGTTCCAGGCGGCGGTATACTCCTGGTTCCAGGTGGCATCGGGCTTGAAGCTGCGCTCCAGGTTTTCGGCCATCGAGCGCAGGTTGTAGCTCTGGCCGGTATTCTCGCGGGTGAGGTAGGCGCGCGCCTGCAATATCGGACTTGTCAGCGACAAGCCGTGCTGCTGCACGCGGTAGTCTTGCAGCCGGAAGCGGTTGCTGCGCTGGTAAATATTATCGAGGCTGCTGAAGCGGTAGGTGTAGGCTAGCTCGGTGCGGCTGTTGAGCTTGTAGTGCAGCGCACCATCGGTTTTGATGGTTTGCAGCGTGTAGTCGGTCACGTCCTTTTCTCGGTAGCCGGTGCGGGCCACCTGGTAGGTTTTGCCGCCCAAGGTCAGATTGGAGCGGTCCGACGACTCGTTGCCGTAGCTGCTCACAGGGTCTTTGGCCGGGTTATCGTCCCCAAATAGGCCGGTGGTGGCGTTGCCGTTGGGGTTGATGTCGGTGAAGTTGTCGGCAATCCAGTCGTAGCCGCGCAGGTAGGTGGCGTTTACTTTGAATGCCAACTTATCCGAAATCAGCACCTTGGCATAGCGCAGGCTGGTTTCGGAGTAGGGATGCACGCCGGTGCTGTTGTCGTTGAAATGATTGAGGCCGGTTTTCTGCTGCACACTCAATCCTTCGGACGTGAACGGGTTGCGGGTAGCAAAATTGGCTAGGCCATTGATGGCGTTCAGGCCGTAGAGCGCGGCGGCCGTGCCGGGCACAATTTCCACGCTCTGAATATCCAAATCGCTCGGCCCCATGGCGTTGCCAATGGGTGCGCCCAAATGCGGGGCCTGGTTGTCCATGCCATCCACCAGCTGCACAAAGCGCACGTTGGTGGTGTTGGTGAAGCCGCGAGCGTTAATCACCTTGAAGCCCAGGCTGGGCGTAATCACCTGCACGCCCTTCACGTGCTCAATGGCATCAAAAAACGACGGCGCGGGCGTCAGACGCAGTTCCCGCAGCCCCAGCTTCTCCACCGTCACCGGCGACTTCAGGATGCTTTCTTTCACCTTCGAGGCCGCTACTACCACGTCGCCTAACACAATGGGCGCTTTGCGGATGGTATCAGCCGGGGCAAGGGTAGGGCGCAGTTGGGCTAGCGCCACGCCTGGCATCACCATCAACAGGCTAAAGCAGGCAATATGACGACGCAGGGTAGGCTGGCGAGGGTAGCCGTTTGAGCGCATAAACTAGCGTTATATTTTCTTGAATATAACGCTCAAATGCTTTAGATGTTTAGCGACGCGTGGCGCATCTGCTATTTTTCATTCTACAGCCGAAGATTGACGCGCCAGCTATTCCCTACCCCAGCAGCCGCTCGGTTTCCTGGCGGATGAACTCCTGAAAGCGCACCTGCGCAGCGCCGAACACTTCCAATACCTGCCGACCAGCCGGCGTAAGTACTGTTCCGCCCCCGTGCGAGCCGCCGGTTTGGGTGCTTACCAGCGGTGTGTTCACCTGCGCGTTCATCGAACTCACGAGGTCCCAAGCCTTTTTATAGGACATGCCCATGGCCTGCGCGGCTTTGGAAATCGAACCCGTCTCGGCAATGTGGCCCAGTAGCTCCAGCCGACCAATGCCCATAAACCGGTCGGTGGGGCCTTGCAGCCACAAGCGGCCATCCAGGTGGAAGCTTTCGGGGGTAAGAAGCAGCTCTTTCATAGCCTGAACATACGCGCATTGGGGCAACATTGCCTGGCTGGCAGTGGCTTCTACCTTGGTTAGAAGCTCAGGCAGAAGCCTTTCCGCAAAAAAGAAATAGAGAGTAGCGCCACTGTTTCTATCTTTACCAAGCCTATAGTGTCTTCGGCAGCTTTTTCGTTCAGTAGCTTCGCCGTTGGCTTTTCTTCCTTTCCAGCTTTCTACCCGCTATGAAACTGCACCTACTCACCACCCTGGCTTTTGCGTGCTGCACCCTCACGGTGGCGGCCCAGGATGCCTCTTATCAGCAGCCCCCCAAGGCCATTGTAGATTTGGTGGAGGCTGCCCCTACCCCCCGGGTCAGCTTTGCTTCTAATGGGCAGTGGATGCTGATGATGGACGTGCAGGACATGCCTACCATCGAGGAGCTGTCGCAGCCAGAGCTGCGCATTGCGGGCCTACGCCTGAACCCGCGCACCAACGGCCCCAGCCGCGTAAGCTACTCTACTAGCCTGCGCCTCAAGCGCCTGCCCGATGGCAAAGAGCTGCTAGTACAGGGCCTACCCAAAACGGCCCGCATCAGCGAGGTAGGCTGGTCACCGGACAACACCAAAATAGCCTTCACTAACACCACCGACAAGCACGTGGAGCTGTGGCTGGTAGATGTGGCGGCGGCCTCGGCTCGCCTGGTCCCCAATCTGTTTCTGAACAGCGCCTTCGGCGACTCCTACACCTGGACGCCCGACAGCAAGTCGCTGCTGGCCACGGCGGTGGTAGGCGGCCGGGGCGAGGCGCCTGCCACCAACGTGGCCCCTACCGGTCCCATTGTGCAGGAAAACACGGGCCGCAAGGCTGCGGCCCGAACCTACCAGGACTTGTTGAAAAACCCCGCCGATGAGCGCCTCTTTGATTACTACGCCACGGCGCAGGTAGTGAAGGTGGATATAACCGGCCGGATGCAGCCGTTGGGTTCGCCAGGCGTTATCGAATCGGCCAAGCCCTCGCCCGACGGTCGGTTTGTGCTGGTGAAAACCCGTCACCGACCCTACTCCTACACCTTGCCGGTGAGCAGCTTCCCGCAGCGGGTAGACGTGCTGAACATCGACGGCACCTTGGCCAAAAAGCTCGTGGATTTGCCCTTGGCTGATAACGTGCCCATCGCCTTTGATGCGGTGCCCGTTGGGCCGCGGGGCCACAACTGGCGCGCCGATGCGCCCGCTACCTTGTATTGGGCGGAAGCTCAGGACGGCGGCAACTTGAAAAAAGACGTTCCGGTACACGACAAAGTATTTATGCTAGCGGCGCCTTTCGATGGCACCACGCAGTTGCTGGCCGAGCTGCCCTTGCGTTACCGCGGCATGCAGTGGGGCACCAGCACCCTGGCCCTCGCCAACGGCTACCGCTGGGCCGACCGCAAGGAAATGACCTGGATAGTGAACCCCAGTGCCCCCACCGTTACGCCTACGGTGCTGTTTGACCATTCTTCGCAAGACACCTACCACGACCCCGGCACGCCGGCCCAGCACCGCAACGCAGCCGGCTACCCAGTGCTGTTCACGGGCAAAAGCGGCGACGCCATCTACCTCCTGGGGCAGGGCAGCTCACCGGAGGGCGACCGGCCTTTTGTGGATCAGATGAACATCAAAACCCGCCAGACGGAACGCTGGTGGCGCTCGGCGGCACCCTACTACGAGGTGCCCGTGGCCATGCTGGATGCCGACCGGCACGAGTTTGTGACCCGGCGCGAATCGGCCACGCAGCCGCCCAACTACTACTTGCGCCAGAACAGCCGCTTGGTGCCGCTCACCAGCTTCCCCAACCCCTACGCCACCATCGGCTCCCTGAAAAAGCAGGTGCTGCAATACAAGCGCCCCGATGGCGTGGCCCTAACGGCCAACCTCTACCTGCCGCCTAACTACAAAAAGGAAGACGGCCCTCTGCCTACCCTGATGGAGGCCTACCCCCGCGAGTACAAAGACAAGAACGACGCCGGCCAAGTGAGCGGCTCGCCCTACACGTTCACGCGGTTCGGGTGGTCGTCGCCGGTGTTTTGGGTGACGCAGGGCTATGCCGTGATGCAGGGCGTGAGCATTCCGATTGTGGGCGAAGGCACCAAGGAACCCAACGACACCTACACCGAGCAGCTGGTGGCCTCGGCCAAAGCGGCCATCGATGAGGGTGCCCGCCTGGGTGTGGTAGACCCCAAGCGCGTGGCCGTGATGGGCCACAGCTACGGTGCCTTTATGACGGCTAATCTACTGGCGCACTCCAACTTGTTTAAAGCGGGCATTGCGCGCAGCGGGGCCTACAACCGCACGCTCACGCCCTTCGGTTTTCAGGCGGAGGAGCGCACCTATTGGCAGGCGCCGCAGGTGTATCAGGCCATGTCGCCCTTCAACTACGCCGACAAAATCAAGACGCCAATTTTGCTGATTCACGGCGAGGCCGATAACAATTCGGGCACTTTCCCGCTGCAAAGCGAGCGGTTTTATAACGCATTGAAAGGCCACGGCGCTACCGTGCGCTACGTGGTGCTACCCTTTGAGGCCCACAGCTACGCCGCCCGCGAGAATATCCTGCACATGCTGTGGGAGATGAATAGCTGGCTGGATAAGTACGTGAAGAGTCCCGCACCTACCACATCTTCCACCCAAAATACCGGCGACGTGGGTGCCACCAACGTGAAGTAGGTTTCGGGTCTGCACAGCACCAGAACGTCCTTTCGACCAGCACGAGAGATTTCTCTCGCTGGTCGAAAGGACGTTCTGCTATATTGACGTTTTGTTCTTTTATGCCGCTTAACTTCACCTGGATGCAGCTTTCACCCCTATACACGCTTCTTTTCTTCGAAAGCGTATCTTGAGGCCCCAATCCCTACCTTATTCTTTAATTCATGAAAAAATACCTGCTTCCCGCCTGCTTGCTCCTGTTAAGCGGTCCGTCGTTTGCCCAAAAAACCAAAACGGCCAAGAAACCCAAGGCCAGCAGCGCGCAGCAGAAGCCCGACCGGCGGGCCGGCAACCCCATCTTTCCCGGCTGGTACGCCGACCCGGAAGGCGCTATTTTTCAGAAACAATACTGGGTGTATCCTACCTACTCAGCGAAGTACGAGGACCAGATTTTCTTCGACGCTTTCTCCTCACCCGACCTCGTGACGTGGACCAAACACCCCGCCATTCTGGACACCACCCGCGTGAAATGGGCCAAAAAAGCCATGTGGGCGCCCGCCATCATCGAGAAAGACAAGCGCTACTACCTGTTCTTCGGAGCCAACGACATTCAGAGCGATAAGGAGACCGGCGGCATCGGTGTAGCCGTGGCCGACAAGCCAGGCGGGCCATACAAAGACTACCTAGGCAAGCCTTTGGTCGATAAATTCCACAACGGCGCGCAGCCCATCGACCAGTTTGTGTTCAAAGACCCCAAAGATGGGCAGCACTACCTGATTTACGGTGGTTGGAAACACTGCAACATTGCCAAGCTGAAGTCCGATTTTACGGGGTTCGTGCCGTTTGAAGACGGCACCACGTTCCGCGAAATCACGCCCCAGCAGTATGTAGAAGGGCCGTTTATGTTTGTGCGCGGTGGCAAATACTACTTCATGTGGTCGGAGGGCGGCTGGACCGGCCCGAACTACTCGGTGGCCTACGCCGTGGCCGATTCGCCGTTTGGGCCGTTCCAACGGGTAGGCAAGATTTTGCAGCAGGACCCGAGTATTGCCACTGGCGCGGGGCACCACTCCGTGATGCAGGTGCCGGGCAAGGACGAATGGTACATTGTGTATCACCGCCGTCCGCTGGGCGAAACCGATGGTAACCACCGCGTCACCTGCATCGACCGCATGGAGTTCAACGCCGACGGCTCCATCAAACCTGTGCAAATGACGAACACCAGCGTATCGGCTAAGCTCCTCCGTTAGTAGCGCAACCACCCGGTTTATTTGGCCGTTTAAGCCTCTGGAAACACCCATTTCTAACTTGACTTCAACGACCATGAAATTCTTCAAATTCTTCCTTGCCAGTCTGCTGGTGTTTGCTCTCTTAGGTACCACTATTTCCACCGCGCAAGCGCAGGACAAGCCAAAGAAAGGCTGGAGTAAAAAGGCCAAGGGTGCCGCCATTGGTGGTGGTGCTGGCGTAGTGGGCGGGGCCCTATTAGGCGGCACCAAAGGCGCTATTATTGGTGGTGCCGCTGGTACGGTAGCCGGTGGTGCTGTGGGCCGCAAAAAGGATAAAAAGACCGATCCTAAGCGCTACAAAGAGTATAAGAAAGACTAGCCAAGCGCAGGCTTACTTCAATGAAAACGCCCCGGCTACGATAGGTAGTCGGGGCGTTTTGCTTTTACTAGCTATTTATTTGTCATCCTGAGCTTGCGAAGGACCTTCTCACGTGAGAAAGAGTCGTTGTTATAATGACCGTTCTTACGTGAGAAGGTCCTTCACTGCGTTCAGGATGACAGAAGATTTAATAAGGTAATCAGAACTACTCCGTTACCCACGTCACCTTTTCGGCGATGGGCTTGCGGGTGCTGCGGGCAGTGGCGCCTTCCTTGGGGTAGCCCAGCCAGAAGATGCCCAGTAGGCGGTCGGTGGGCGCAAGGCCGAAGAAGGGCTTGGCATCTTCCACATACGTAACACCGCCGCTACCCCAAAAACCGGCCAGGCCGTAGGCGGTGGCCGTGAGGTGTAGGTTTTGCACGGCGCAGGCCACGGCTTCCACTTCTTCTATCTCGGGCACCTCGTCGGTGCGCTTCAGGCCGATGGCAATGGCGTGCGACGACAGCAGCGGCATTTGCGCCAGCTTTTCGTACTTGGCCTGCTGAAACTTCTCCCCGGCGTGCTGCTTATAGGTTTCGCTCTGAAACGTGGCGAGCTTTTGCAAGCCAGCCCCGCTAAACACCACAAAGCGCCAGGGCTCGGTGCGCTTGTGGGTAGGCGCCCAGTTGGCGTTTTCCAGTAGTTGCTGAATTATTTCGTCGGGGATGATGCGGCCCGGCGCAAACTGCACGGGCTGCATGCTGCGCCGCTCGTGCAGCAGGCGGTTGATCTGCTCAACATCAAAAGGGAAGTCAGAAGCTTCTGCCATTGAATTACGGGGTTGTTTGTAGGTAAAGTCGTTGCTTTGGTCAGATGTTTTAGGCAGATTTTCGTTAGAAGTCCTTCCACTACCCTTCTTTTCTCCATGCAGCTTTTCGTTTACACCCCGCTCACCGAGCCCGAGCGTCAGCGCCTTATCGACCAACTTCCCGACGATGTCCACGCGGTATTTCGCACCCAACTGGAAAAATCTGAGGAAGCTGCGGCCTTCCAAAAGGCTGAGCTGCTGCTGGGCAACCCGCCACCCGAATGGTTTGCCCAGCATGAACCCAACAACCTGCAATTCTGGCAAATAGACTCGGCGGGCTTTGAGCGCTACCAGGACCTACGCCCCTCCTACCCCGTAGCCAACATGGGCGACTACTTTGCCTGGCCCTGCGCCGAAACTATGGTAGCCGGGCTGCTGGCCCACTACCGCCACCTACCCGAATTGCTGGCCCTGCAAGGGCGCCAGGAGTGGCACCGCGGCTCCTGGCAGGGCCGCCTGGGGCTGTTGCGCGAGAAGCGCGTGATTATCTTAGGTTCGGGCACCATTGGACAGGCAGTAAAACAGCAGCTCACGGGTTTCAACTGCCACGTGCAACTGCTCGCCCGCACCGACCCACGGGCTCAATTGCACTCCAAAGATGAGCTGCGCGCAGCCTTACCCAACACCGACATCGTGGTGAATTGCCTACCCGGCAGCGCCGACGGTTTCTTCTCTGCTGAGTTGATTGAGGCCATGCCCACGCATAGCGTGTACGCCAGCGTAGGCCGCGGCAACACCACCGACGAACCCGCCCTCATTGCCGCCCTGCGCGCCAACCGCCTCGCCGGCGCTGTGCTCGACGTAACGACCCAAGAGCCCCTACCCTCCGACAGCCCGCTCTGGACCATGCCCCACGTCATCCTGACGCAGCACACCGGCGGCAACCAGCCCGGCGAAAACGACGCCAAGGTAGACCAGTTCCTGCGCAACCTGCACCGGTTTCAACGGAAACAAGAGCTGGAAAACTCAGTGGATGTGTCGAAGGGGTATTAAGGTAAACCGCTCGTTATAGACATAAGAAAGTGTCTGTCATCCTTTACAAGCTCAGGATGACAGACACTTTCTTATTCTTGGCGCTTAGTACGCAACGGCGCTATTCATAGGTAATCCCGATTACCTCTACTACCTCCTCTTTCGGCCCCAAGCGCAGCGTGACGGTCTGCCCGACTTGGGCGCCCTGCACGGCCCGCGCAATGGGTGCGATGAACGCAAACTTATTGGCCGGCACCGAGGCCTCGTCTACCCCCACAATGGTAAACTGTCGCTCGGTGCCGGGCTTGCCGCCGCTGCGCGTGCGCAGGTGCACGGTGGCCCCAAAGCGTACCTCGTTGGCAGGTTGCTGGTGGGGGTCTACTACCTTGGCCGTGGCGATACGGGCGTTAAGAGCCTGCAACTGGCCGTTGAGTAGGGTAAGCTGGCGGGTACGGTCGGCGTCGTTGTCGCGGTTGGCCTCGGCGCGGGTGCGGGCGGCTTCTAGTTCAGCCAGCTCGGTGCGCAGCTGCTCCAGACCCTGGGGCGTTACATAGTTGGGCGTGCCAGGGGGTAGGGCGGCACGGGGCGGAATGATGGGAATTTCGAGGGAATCATCCTCTTTGGTGAAAGCACGGCTCATGCTATCTGCTAACGCGCCACGGGTACCTGGGTTGTGCCGTCTAACCAAACCCTGAAGTCCGGCAAACAGTACACAGCTATACCCAGCCACCCCGGCCGGGATGCCTTGTTTTACCGCATGATGCAAGAGATTCGCACGTTTTCTGCCCCTTCCGAGGATGCTCTGTGGCAGCAGGTAGCTGCCGACATGAGCAGCCAACCCGATTTGCTGGAGTACAGAGCCCGCCTGGTGCTGCCCGATTTCGAAGCCGTATTGTATCTGGATATTGATCTGGGCGGCGGCTTTGAGGGTGGATTTGCTACCACCAGCTTCTCGGCGTTGGTGCCGCCCGCCACTTCCCTGCGCTTTGCCCTGCACGAGCAGGATTGGGTGCACGAAATCGGGAAGCTGTTTGGTATGGAAGACGCCCAGTTGGGCTACCCCGAAATCGATGATGCCTTTATCGTGAAAACCAACGATGCGCCTCAGTTGACGCAGCTATTGGCCGCGCCAGAGACACGCATCACCCTGGTGCGCCACCCTACGGCCCGCATCACCCTGGCCCCCGCCGACGAAGACGAGCCGCCCTACCCTGGCGCGCTGGTGTTGCGTTTCGAGCAGGACGAGGCGATTACGGACCCCGTGACGCTACGCGATATTCACTGGCTGCTGCACACGCTGGCCCAGCCTGCGGGACCAGTTACTTTTTAAAGCGCGTTTTCTTTAGCTGTCATCCTGAGTGCAGCGAAGGACCTTCTCACGTTGAAACGAGTCGTTACCATGCTCGTCATTCAATAGATCGTTTCAACGTGAGAAGGTCCTTCGCTGCACTCAGGATGACAACGACTTTACACCTTCCCCACCATGTTCAAAATACCGAAAGACCCCGAACTACCAGCCTGGGTGTTCCTGGCGCTGCGGCTAGGCTCGATGCTACTGGTAGCGGTGGTGGCATGGCTGGTGTGGAAGTGCAGCTAGCCCGTTTCACTCCCCCACAAGCTGCTGCATCTGTCGGGCGTTGCCGATGGCCGACGCGTCGATGTCGTTATTGAAGTAGAGGTAGACCTCGCGCACGTGCGGCGCTGCCTGGATTTCAGCTACCACCCGCCTCAGAAATTCCTCGGAGTAGGGCGATTTATACAACTCCGGCACCCCATGCAGGCGGTAGTACACGAGCCCGGTGTTCGTCACCACTTCGTCGGGTAGAGCAGGGTGGCTCTGGCCCACGAAGGCGATGTTGTGCCGGGCCAGCGCCTGGTACACGTGCCCCAGCCACCAACTGGGGTGCCGAAACTCTACTACGTTCTGGAAGGCTGGATCGAGGCTGCCAATGATGCGCTCCAGGCGTTCTTCGGAGTAGTTAAAGCGCGGCGGCAACTGAAATAGCACGGGGCCTAGCTTTTCCTGTAGTCCTTCCTGGGCCGTGCCGTAGAAGTCGGCGAGTAGCTGCGCGGTATCGTGAAACTGCTTGTAGTGCGTAATCAACCGGGGCGCTTTCACCGAAAACCGGAAGTCGGGCGGACTCTGCTGATACCAGCTTTCCATGAACGACAGTTGCGGAAAGCGGTAAAATGTCACGTTCAATTCCAGCGTGCGGAAGTGCTGGCTGTAGAACTCGAACCAGCGCCGCTGCGGGAACTTGTCGGGGTAGAATACGCCTTTCCAGTGTCGATAGTGGTAGCCGGAACAGCCAACGTGCCAAGTGCGCATATGCAAGAGAGAAGTGTCTATTGCCGCATACGCAAGCCAGCGGGCATCCGATAAAAGCCGCCGGATCATTATCTTGATGCGCCGTGCCGCTGACCATCCGTTTTGTCTGTCGCGTGTATTCTTCGCTTTCGGAGCTTTTCCTTGCCTGTTCTTTCTCCTAGCTGCTACCCTATGAAACACCTTACTACCTCACTGGCTGCGCTCTTGCTTAGCTCATCCGCGTACGCCCAATACAGTCAGACTGCCATTAAAACGCTACTCTACCCTCAGACCAAAAAGGTCGATACCGAAACGACCTACTTCGGCACCAATGTGGCCGACCCCTACCGCTGGCTCGAAGACGACCAGGCCGCCGATACCAAAGCCTGGGTGCAGGCCGAAAACAAGGTGACGCAGAACTTCCTGAGCCAGATTCCCTACCGCGAGGCCATCAACAAACGTCTCGAAACGCTGTGGAACTACGAGAAATACGGTGCCCCGTTCAAGGAAGGCAAGTACACGTACTTCTCGAAAAACACCGGTTTGCAAAGCCAGTCGGTGCTTTACCGGCAGATAGGCAATGGCGCGCCCGAGGTGTTCTTGGATCCCAATCAGTTTTCGAAAGACGGCACTACATCGCTAGCCGGCCTCAACTTCAGCAAAGACGGCAGCCTGGCCGCCTACCAGATTTCGGAGGGCGGCTCCGACTGGCGCAAGGTCATCGTGCTGAAAACGGCCGATAAAGCGCAGGTGGGCGATACACTGAAGGACGTGAAGTTCTCGGGCTTGGCCTGGAAAGGCAACGACGGCTTCTATTACAGCAGCTACGACAAGCCCAAGGAAGGCAGCCAATTGGCCGGCCTCACGCAGTACCACAAGCTCTACTACCACAAGCTGGGCACGCCCCAGAGCCAGGATAAGCTGGTTTTCGGTGGCGACAAAACGCCGCGCCGCTACATTGGCGCCTACCTCACCGAGGACGAGCGTTTCTTGGTTATCACGGCCGCCAACACCACCACCGGCAACGAGCTGTACGTGCAGGACCTGAGCAAGCCGGGCAGCACCATCGTGCCTGTGGTGGCCGACGAGAAAAACCAGAACAGCATTGTGGAGAATGTGGGCCGCAAGCTCTACATCCACACCAACCTGAACGCGCCCAACTTCCGGCTGGTGACAACGGACGTGACTAAGCCTACTTCCGATAACTGGAAAGACCTGATTGCGGAGACGAAAAACGTATTGGACATTTCCACCGTGGGCGGCAAAATCTTCGCGCACTATCTCAAAGACGCTACCTCGCTGATTGAGCAGTACGACCTGAATGGCAAGAAAGAACGCGCCATCGACCTACCCTCGGTGGGTTCGGCAGGCGGCTTTGGCGGCAAGCGCGACGAAAAGGAAACGTACTACACGTTCACGTCTTACATCTACCCGCCTACCATCTTCAAGTACGACATTGCCACGGGCAAATCGACGCTGTATAAGAAGCCCAACGTGCAGTTCGACCCCACTAAGTATGAGTCGAAGCAGGTGTTCTACCCGTCTAAGGATGGCACGAAGGTTCCGATGATCATCACCTACAAAAAAGGCACGGTGATGAACGGCAAGAACCCTACCCTGCTTTATGCCTACGGAGGCTTTGGCGTGAGCTTGACGCCGGCTTTCAGCACCTCTAATATCCTGCTGCTCGAAAACGGCGGCATCTATGCCGTGCCCAACCTGCGCGGCGGCGGCGAGTATGGCGAGACCTGGCACTTGGCCGGCACCAAAATGAAGAAGCAAAACGTGTTCGACGACTTCATTGCCGCCGCCGAGTACCTGACGCAGAACAAGTATACGTCGAAGGACTACCTCGCCATTTCGGGCGGCTCGAACGGCGGTTTGCTGATTGGGGCTGTGATGACGCAGCGTCCCGACTTGTGCAAAGTGGCTTTCCCGGCGGTAGGCGTGCTGGACATGCTGCGCTACAACAAGTTCACGGCCGGCGCCGGCTGGGCCTACGACTACGGCACGGCCGAAGACTCGAAGGAAATGTTTGAGTACCTCTACAAATACTCGCCCTACCACGCCCTGAAGCCGGCCGTCTACCCCGCCACCATGGTCACCACCGCCGACCACGACGACCGGGTAGTACCCGCGCACTCGTTCAAGTTTGCCTCGCGGTTGCAGGAAATGCAGAAGGGCTCGGCCCCAGTGCTCATCCGCATCGAGACGAAAGCCGGCCACGGCGCCGGCCGCTCCACGGCCCAGGTTATCAGCGAGCAGACCGACAAGTGGGCGTTTATGTTCTACAACATGGGCGTACCGTACAAGGGCGCGCAGTAAGTAGTTACAAAAGCAAAAGCGGCCGTCCTACCGTGGTAGGGCGGCCGCTTTTGCTTTTCAATGATGTTAGAAAACAGTGTAAATATACCCCTGTTCGACTTGTTCGGCCGGATTTACAATCCGGCTGCGATGAGCTAGTGGATTTGTAATCCACGAGTTGCCGTAGCAACTCATGCACAGCCACGTCGTTTTCTGTAACGGGGATTATAACCCCCTTACCTTATCACAGCCGGAGTAGAAATCCGGCCGAGCAGCACCGGCAGGCTACGCAGATTCGCTACCTGCGCGTCCTACCTCCCCTACCCCTTGCTGCACTGCGGGCGGCGCAAACTGCCCACTACGCAGTTCCTGCCGCAGCTGCCGCAACTCCTCGTGCAACGCCGCTATTTGCGCGGCACCGGCTACTTCAGCGTCACCATCATCCGCATCGCGGCCGATGAAGAACGTGGCCAGGGTAGCCGTGAAGTAGCCGAATACCGTGAAACCGTACAGCGCCAGTAGAAAGCAGAGCGCTCGGCCTTCGGGTGTGCGGGGCCAGTAGTCGCTACCCAGGCTGATGAGCACCATGGCTGTCCACCACAAGGCCTCGGGATAGGTGGTGAGGCCGCCGGGCTCCTGGTTTTCAAAGGCGTACATGCCGGCCGCGCCCAGCAGCAGCACCACGCCCGTGAGACCAAGCACGTAGCCTACCCCGCGCCGCCCGAAGCTGCTCGACAACGCCCGCATCCCCCGGTTCAGGGAGCCGACTACCTTCACCAGCCGCAGCCCACGCACCGCACGCGCTGCCCGAAACACCCGCGCCAACCGAAACAGCCGCAGCGCCGGCGCCGCCAGGGAAATTAGCGTGATGACGTTGTTTTTCAGGAACGGTAGCTTCTGGGGCGCCAGGAAAAACTTGAGCGCGAAGTCCAGAATAAACACTACCCAGATGCCGTTGCTTAGCACCTGCAAGGCGGGCGTCAGGCCCCAAATCAGCTCCACGCCCAGCAGCACCAGCCACACAAAGCCCAGCACCAGCATCGGCGTTTCCAGCCAGTCGGTTATCTGTTCCAGCAGTTCGTGACGCTCTTGTTGCAGTTGCTCTTTTTCGGCGGGAGTAGGCATAGTATAGCAGATGGAGGTGAGGGTAGTCCATACGCTGTGGGCTAGGGGGAGTTTATGAAGGCGTTGTGCCAATAGTGCTTTTCACTGCGCTCTTACGCTTGTGCGTATGGGAGTTCCGACGTACTATATTTCTTCCTGAGGATGACATCCTTAACTGATGTAACACAAAACTTTTACCGATACTTTGAAATACAAAGTTCTTTTACATCCTTTGCATGACGCTTGCGCATGCGGCTCCTTTACGCTCGTCTCTAGCAGTGAAAAGCCGTGCCGACGCGTGACATCTAGTACCCGCTTTCTTAGCACATAAGGTAAAGCAATCTGCACCGGATACCAACCCATTACCCTCTGCCAGCTAGTCTTCTCAGGCGTGTTTCCTCACTCATTTCACATATAATTTCCTACCCTCATGACACTCTCCAAAAGCATTGCGCGCGTTGCGCTGGTTACGGGACTTCTGTTGCTTATCCCATTGACGGCAAAGCTGTTCGTTGCCGATATGGCCTGGGATGCATTTGATTTCGTTGCTGCGGGTGTCCTGCTCTTTGGCGCCGGCCTCACGTTTGTTTTGATTGCCAGGATGGGCAACACGACCACGTATCGGGTAGCGGCCGGCGTAGCGGTGGCAGCGGGGCTGCTGCTGGTGTGGGCCAACCTGGCGGTAGGGCTTGTCGGGAGCGAAGACAACCCCGCCAACCTACTCTACGGCGGCGTGCTGGCCGTTGCTCTACTCGGGGCCTTTGTGGCGCGCTTCCGCCCTCTGGGCATGTCCAACGCCATGTTTGCGGCGGCCGTTACCTATGTGGTGGTTACGGCTATAGCGCTGTTCGTCTGGACACCGTCGGGCGAGGCGGCCGAACCGCACGTACGGCTGCTGAATGTGTTGGTAGCCAATGGTGCTTTTGCCGCTATCTGGGCCGTTTCGGGTGTGCTGTTTCGCCGCGCCAGCGCGACGGGCGCTGCTACCAACCGGCAGTTGGCTTAGCCTACAGTGCGGTACGCTACTTCCTACCCCAACCTTTCAACACCCTACCATCATGGCCCTCAGCAAACGTGCTTTGCCTCTGACACTGGTTGCCCTGTGTCTCTTGCTTGTCCCCTTCGTAGTAGCTCAGTTTAGCAGCGGAGTGGTCTGGACTTTGGCCAACTTTATTATTGCCGGCATCCTGCTGCTGGGCACTGGTCTCTTGTATCTATTGGTCGCTAGCACGGCCCGCAACGGCGCTTACAGGCTGGCCGCCGGGGTAGCGGTGGCGGCAACGTTCCTACTCGTGTGGGGCAACCTGGCCGTGGGATTTATCGGAAGTGAGGACAACCCCGCCAACCTGCTGTATATCGGCGTGCTGGCTGTTGGCTTCGTTGGGGCCGTTGTGGCGCAGCTCCAGCCAATGGGTATGGCCAAGGCGATGTTTGCCGCGGCACTTACGCAGTTCGCCGTTCCATTTGTGGCGCTGTCTATTTGGCGACCGGAGCTTACGTTAGGCGTTTTGTGGGTAATTGTACTGAATACCGTGTTTGCTGGCATTTGGGTAGTGTCGGCGTTGCTGTTTCGGCGCGCTAATGCCATCGGCTCGACTCTTAATCGTTAGCCAGCATAGTAATTTCACAACAATAGCATCTTACTAACAACTGCTTAGTTTTGCTCGACTAGCTTTGTAATCCGACTGACGTTAGGCAGTGGATTGTTTTAGCAAGTCATGAGGAAATACATTGTCTTTTTTGTACCAGTAGCGGGTATCATGAATCTGGCTGAGTAAAGTATTAAATTATAAGCAGCGTAAACAACTCAATTATGAATGACATATTTGTTCTACCATCTAAATATATATACGATTACTTTCTCGATCAAAAATCAGCAATAGAGAGCTCCCTTGCTAATATAGGCCAACACGCAAAGGCAATTTCCGAGTACATGATTGCAATTGAAATTGAGGGCTGGCATAATCTTGCACAATGGTTTCATATTGCTAACGGAATAAAGGAACTTAATTATGATGGAATCAAATATGATAGCGCATTTTCTATGTGTCGACCAGCGTACGAGTATGAAATAGAAAGACAAGGTCTTTATCATAAATTAATAACAGAAATTACTTTATTTTCTTATTTATACAGTGGACTTGAAGGCATAATTAGCAACTTGGACCTACCAAAATGTCCCGGACAAAATGGTAAAATAAATGCAGCATCCTTTTATCTGAAAAGCAACTTCTCAATTTGGAGTAATCCGATTTTTAAATACAGCGAAATAGTTAAGCTGTGTGAGGTAATGTTTCAGTACTCCTTTGAAAGCAATTACACAGTTGATTCCGAATTAAATAGATGTGTTGGAACACAAGGAATTGGACTGAAATTACTTTATAAAGTTAGAAATAAGATAATGCATGGTGATTTCTTTTTTCCTGAACCATTAGAACACTCAACTAAATATCCTTTTCAGCCAGAGATAATTAACCTCTGTTCCCGATTGATATTGATGACTGTACAAATGCTCCTGCTGTCATGCAGAAAGGGAAACTATGATGAACACTTTCAGATCTACGAATCTTCAATTTTTAAAAATTCAGAAGACTATGACTTGGTTGCCAATGAAAAAGTTTTCTTGTCAAATTTACATTTGAAACAGCCTAACTTAATTGCAGAATAGTTAGAAATCGAATTTGCTTAACCTTCGCTCATTCAACATATTAGATATAAGATCAGTAATAAGTTTATTATTTTTTTATGCCATAAAGGCAGTTAACATATTAACAAACATATAATTTACAGACAAAACGTCAGCCAAAATCCCCTAGCACCTCGTTTGCTATGTCCTGCGTAGAACTTCCTAACCCGAAGCACCTACTAAGACTTAGCGACAAATGAACTTTAATAACTATACCATCAAGGCGCAGGAGGCCGTGCAAAAGGCCACCGAGCTTGCAGGCGCCAACCAGCAGCAGGCCATCGAGACGGGGCATTTGCTGCGGGGAATTCTGCAATCGGATGAAAACGTGGTGGGCTTCCTGACCAAGAAGCTGGGAGCCAACCAAAACCTGCTGACGCAACGCCTGGACGCCATCGTGAGTGGCTACCCCAAGGTAAGCGGCGGCTCGCCCTACCTCTCCAACGATGCCAACGCGGCATTGCAGCGGGCTACGGGCTTTTTGAAAGAATTCGGCGATGAGTACGTGTCGATTGAACATATGCTGCTGGGTATCCTGGGCGGCAAGGATAGCACGGCCACGCTGCTGAAAGACGCGGGCTTCACGGAGAAAAGCCTGAAAGCCGCTATTAAAGAGCTGCGCGGCGGCCGTACGGTGAATAGTCAGTCGGCCGAGGACCAGTACCAGAGCCTGAACCGTTACGCCATCAACCTGAACGAGCGGGTGCGCACCGGCAATATGGACCCGGTCATCGGCCGCGACGAGGAAATTCGGCGGGTGTTGCAGATTTTGTCGCGCCGTACCAAGAACAACCCAGTGCTGCTCGGTGAGCCGGGCGTAGGCAAAACCGCCATTGTGGAGGGCTTGGCCCAGCGCATCGTGGCCGGCGACGTGCCCGAAAACCTGCAAGACAAAACCATCATGTCGCTCGATATGGGCCTGCTCATTGCGGGCGCCAAGTACAAGGGCGAGTTTGAGGAACGCCTGAAAGCCGTTATCAAGGAAGTGACCGACTCGGAAGGCCAGATTGTGCTGTTCATCGACGAGATGCACACCTTGATTGGCGCTGGCGCGGGTGGCGACTCTGCTATGGACGCCGCTAACCTGTTGAAGCCTGCGCTGGCCCGCGGCGAGTTGCATGCTATTGGGGCTACTACCCTCGCCGAGTACCAGAAGTACATTGAGAAGGACAAGGCGTTGGAGCGGCGCTTTCAGGCCGTGACGGTGGATGAGCCCACGGTGCCCGACGCCATCAGCATCATGCGCGGCATCAAGGAGAAGTACGAGCTGCACCACGGCGTACGCATCACCGACGACGCCGTGATTGCGGCCGTGGAGCTGTCGAACCGCTACATCACCGACCGTTTCCTACCCGACAAAGCCATCGACCTGATGGACGAGGCCGCCGCCAAGCTGCGCATTGAGCTGAACTCGATGCCGGTGGAGCTGGACGAGGTGCAGCGCCGCATGATGCAACTCGAAATTGAGCGAGAGGCCATTCGGCGCGAAGAAAACCACGACCGCGAAGCTGTGCTCAACAAAGAGCTGGCCGACCTGGGCGAGCAGCGCGATTCGCTGAAAGCGCGGTGGGAGTCGGAGAAATCAGTGCTCACGGACATCCAGACGCAGAAGGAGAACATCGAGCGTTTCAAGGTAGAGGCCGAACAGGCCGAGCGCCAAGGCGACTACGGCCGCGTGGCGGAGCTGCGCTACGGCAAAATCCAAGAGGCTGAGGCCTCGCTGAAAACCTTGCAGGAGCAAGCCAATGCCAACAAAGACGGTGGCTCGATGCTGCAAGAGGTAGTAACCAGCGAGGACATTGCCGAGGTAGTAGCCAAGTGGACTGGTATTCCGGTGAGCAAGATGCTGGCCAGCGACCGGGAGAAACTGCTGCACCTGGAAGAAGAATTGGGCCGCCGCGTGGCGGGCCAGGCCGAGGCCATTGCGGCTATTTCGGATGCGGTGCGCCGCTCGCGGGCTGGTTTGCAGGACCCACGCCGCCCCATTGGCTCGTTCATCTTCCTGGGCACCACGGGGGTAGGGAAAACCGAGCTGGCGAAGGCCTTGGCCGAGTACTTGTTCAACGACGAAAACGCCATGGTGCGCATCGACATGAGCGAGTTTCAGGAGCGCCACGCGGTATCGCGCCTGATTGGGGCACCTCCCGGCTACGTGGGCTACGACGAAGGCGGACAGCTGACTGAGGCCGTGCGTCGCAAACCCTACTCGGTAGTGCTGCTCGATGAGATTGAGAAGGCCCACCCCGACGTGTTCAACATCTTGCTGCAAGTGCTCGACGATGGTCGCCTCACCGACAACAAAGGCCGAGTGGCGAACTTCAAGAACACCATCATCATCATGACCTCGAACACGGGCGCCGACATCATCCAGCGCAATTTCAAGGAGCTGAATGAGTACAACGCCGAGGAAGTGCTCGACCGCACCCGCGAGAAGGTAGTCGACCGCCTGAAGCAACACATGCGCCCCGAGTTCCTGAACCGGATTGATGAAATCATCATGTTTGAGCCGCTGAAGCGCAAGGAAATCCGCAAGATCGTGGATATCCAGTTCAAGCAGATTCAGCAGCGCCTGGAAGAAGCTGGCATCCGCCTGGAAGCCACCGACGAGGTGCTCGACTACCTGGGCGAATCGGGCTTCGACCCGCAGTTCGGCGCCCGCCCACTCAAGCGCGTGTTGCAGCGCCAGATCCTGAACGAGCTGTCGAAGGAAATCCTCGGCGGCCAGGTATCGAAAGATTCGGTGGTAGAAGCCGTGCTGGAAGACGGGCACATCCGCTTCATGAATGTGGAGTTGCCGACGGTAGAGTAGGCCGTTGCAGTCTAAATAAAAAGCCCCGCTGGCATAATGCCAGCGGGGCTTTTCTATTACCTGAAATGCTTTGTTTTCAACCGTTTCCTGACATACGGCGGTAGGATACCTGACTTTTCGTAAAGGGTTACTACTTGCTCTTCTCTCGCGTTGCTGAAGCGCGTGAGTTTGCCTACGCCAATGCCTATCGGTAGGCCACCTAACAGGCCATAACCTACTATTTTACCGCCGGTAGTACTAGCGGAGCCGGCTGAACTGTTGGTGGTGGCATCTACATAAGCAATACGTAGGGCCAATGCACCGCCTACCGCTGTCCATATCCAACCACCGGTTCGGTGTTTGCTGAATATATGCTGTACAGCACGTACGGTATCAGAGCGGGATAAAGTAGCAGTTGGCAATGCAGGCGTGTCAGTCGACTGCGCATATAACTCACCGCTGAATAGCAGCATGCAGCTTATAACAAGTATGCGTTTGGTCATTGAGTAGTGTATGATAGCGTAAGACGGGTTAAAACTAGTTAAACTATCTACCTCTGTTTACTTTTCAATAATTCATCAAGAACGCGATAACAGAAGGTGGCCCGCTTCGTGAATGTAAAGCTGCCGACGGTAGGATGATTAGTTTCAACCTGAGCAAAAGCCCCGTTGGCGTTGTGCCAGCGGGGCTTTTTAGTGTATACTCGGATCAACAAACGGTTCTTTCGATTGGAAATGCTTCTCTCGTAGTCGTCGCCTAATTTTCTTGGGTAATGGCTGTCCACGCTGATAGGCGGCCAGTAGTGCCGCCTCTTTCCGATGACTGAAACGTACCCGTTTTGCAATACCAATAGCGAGGGGTACAGCCACATATAAACTCGTTACGATTACACCAGCTGCAAACCCCGATGCACCATAAGCAATACCGAATACGACACCGCCAGCAAACATTGTGGCACCAGCCCCTATACCGAGTAGCCCAGACCCTTCCCGTCGGAGTTCAAATAATCTGTGAACAGCTACGACTGAATCGGCAGGAACAGCGGCCGTAGTGTCTACAGGAAGTCTTTGCTGACTGACGACAGGTAGGTGAAAAATCAGCAATAGCAGGAATAGAATACTATAGCGTAGCATATGGCGGCTTGAATAGCACAATATGCCGTGAAGGAAAGCAACGTATTGCCTGTTTGCAACTGCCTGCTTGACAAGCTAAAGTCTACTCTCTGCTACTATAACATTTTTATTTTCAATCCATTATACATAAAACCTGATGTTATAACAGGTCTAATGGAAACAACTATTTTTCAGATTACCGCGCCTGGGCCTGCGGGTGGCGCTATTCGTACTCCATCTGTTCGCGGAGTAACAGTCGCATTTGGGCTGCCTCCTGGAAATGCACCGGCTTCAAACGCCGACGATATTTGCTGGGTATTGGCTGCCCAGCGGCATACGCTTGGTCTACCGTTAGCAAATGCTTCTTGTTATACGCATTTGCATGCAGGATAAAGCCCACTATCGTACCAGCCAGAATAGGCACGCCCAGCGGTGGCGCAATGGCTTTCTCGGCTGTTACCTGCTGGCCATAGCTGTCGGTAGTGGAGATGGGTAGGGACAAGGACATGCCTACGATAAAGGGAATAGTGTACACAAACCCACCCCGCCGCTGCCGCCGAAACATAGAAAGGAGAGCACCCGTTGTGTCGGCTTCGGCACCGGCTGGCTGGTAGCGCGGCAGGTACCAACCATTGAATAGCAGCACTGCTCCCGAGTCGGCAGGAGGCTGGTGACGAGGCAGCGGAGCCGCAGGCGTTATCGACTGGGCCTGCAAAGTACCGGCAAGAAGCACCGCCAGCCCCAACGTGAGAATCAATCGCATATGCTAGACAGGCTTATACTTAACGGCTTTATATGGTACCACAACCTGCTTGAAAAACCGTGGCTTGAGGCGGTGACGCACATTAGCGGGTAGTGGCTTGCCGGCACGCACATCTGCAATAAGAGCCGCCTGCTTCGCAGCGCTAAAGCGAGCAAGCTTACTGGCGCCATAGGCATCAAATAGCAGCATCACGCCCAGGCCAGCAGCTATGCCGCCTGCGCTTGCGCCCTCGTCTACTACCGCTGTGCCGTAGGAGCCCGAAACTGTTTTTTTCTGACTAGCGGCCGTCAGCACTCGAACACCGCCCAGCGTGCTTCCGGCAATCCAGCTAATGCCACCTACCCGCCGGCGCGAATACAGGGTAGTGAGGGCGTGCACAGTATCTTCGGCGGCAGCCATCGGGTCCTCGGTAGCCGGAATTGCGTCGTTGAGAGGCCGACTGGATAGAGGCAACTCCTCGGAGGCTGGCGCAGTTGGCTTTTCGATTGGGGGTAGGGCTTCCGTTTGGGCGTAAGACGCACTAGCGCTCAATAGCCAAAAGGCAATAAAGGGTAGCTGTAACTTCATGAGGTAGAGTTTGGTAGAAAATAAAGCCAAGCAACCTACTACAACTTTAGCGCAGAAAAAACGCAGTCAGGCCATTTTAGAGGCAGGAGGCTACTTTTTCCACTTAAAAGTCCAGGAATAGCCTAATCAGCGGGTCCCTGCGTCCTTTGCCTGTGTCGTTTAGACCTTCCCCCTACTTGTCGGGAAGAAGCTTAACTGTAGCGCCATAAGCAATGAGCTCTTTGCTTTACAGCAAGCCCGGCCGTAGCAACCTCCGGCCGATACGGAGAGTAAAACAGAGGAATGGAAGAAGTCCTACCCTGTGTTTTTGCTCTCCGCGTGCCCAACCGTTTCAGCCCGTTAGCCCATTCTGAAACGCCACTAGCACACCGCAGAAGCAGACCAGATGATGCTAACGGCGCACGGCCGACTGCCAACGATAACCTGACTATATGGAAAATATAGACATCTGGGGCGGCGTGGAATGCACCTGCCGGCGAGTAGGCGACGCATATTCCGATCAGCTCACGCGTAGTGGCCACCGTGACCGGATTTCAGATCTTGACCGGTTTGCGGAGCTCGGCTTGCGCACCTTGCGCTACCCGGTTTTGTGGGAGCATGTGGCTCCTACCAGCCTAGACCAGCTCGATTGGCGCTGGCCCGACGAGCGCCTCGCACGGCTACAACAACTGAAGATAGAGCCCATTGTGGGCCTGGTTCATCACGGCAGTGGGCCGCGCTATACCGCCCTCGATCAGCCAAGTTTTGCTACGGGTTTGGCTCGCTATGCCGGCCTAGTAGCCGAACGCTACCCGTGGGTGCGTTACTATACGCCCGTCAACGAGCCCCTGACGACTGCCCGCTTCAGTGGCCTCTACGGGATTTGGTACCCACACGGCACCCACGACAACGTATTTGTGCGGCTGCTCTACCATCAGGTACTGGCCACGAAGCTGGCCATGCAGGCCATTCGACGGGTGAACCCGGCGGCGCAGCTTGTGCAGACCGAGGACCTGGGCCAAACGCACCACACCCCCGCTTTGGCTACGCAGGCTGAGTTTGAAAACCACCGCCGCTGGCTGAGCTTTGATTTGCTCAGCGGCACCGTTACGCCAACGCACCCGCTATGGTCATACCTACGCAGCCACGGCCTGAGCGAAGCGGAGCTGGCCGTTTTTCAGGACTCGCCACTGCCGCCTGATATACTGGGCATCAACTACTACGCTACCAGTGAGCGGTTTTTGGACGAGCGGGTGGCGCAGTATCCGGGGCACGGCGCCGTGCCGGCTACCGGTAGCCGACCAGAGTACGTAGATGTGGAAGCGGTGCGCGTACCCGATGCCGAGATGCTGGGCCTGGAAGAGCTATTGCGCCAGGCCTGGACGCGCTACCACCTCCCGCTGGCCATCACTGAATCGCACCTGGGTTGTACCCGCGAGGAGCAGATGCGCTGGCTTCAGCAAGCCTGGGAAGCCGCTAACCGTCTGCGCCGCACCGGTGTGGATATACGCGGCCTCACGGTATGGTCGCTGCTGGGCGCTTTCGACTGGGACAATCTGCTCACCCACGATGGGGTTTCGTACGAAAGCGGCGTGTTTGACGTGCGCAGAGGAGAGCCTCGACCTACGGCTCTTTTCAAGATGATACGCAACCTCATCCGGCACGGCCACCACCATCACCCCGTCTTGCAAGGGCCAGGATGGTGGCAGCGCCCCAGCCGCTTCTATTCGGCTTCCTGAATTCACTGCTATGGACAACCTTGACATATTACCTGCGATGCAGCCCCTCCTTATTACGGGTGGCAACGGCGCGCTGGGCCACGCTTTCCGTCTAATTTGTGAGATTCGGGGGCTGGCAACCATCAGCCTGGGTAGGGATGAGCTGGATATTACGGATGCTGACGCCATTGCAGCAGCTCTGCGACAGTACGAGCCCTGGGCCGTGGTGAATGCGGCCGGCTACGTGCGCGTAAACACTGCCGAAACCGACGCCAAGCAGTGCTACCGCGAAAACACGCTGGGCCCTACCCTGCTGGCACAGGCCTGCGCCGCCCAGCAGGTGCCGCTGCTCACCTTTTCTTCTGATCTGGTGTTCGATGGCAAGCAACGCCGCGCCTACCTCGAACACGACCCCGCCCGCCCCCTCAATGTGTATGGGCACAGCAAGCTGCAAGCCGAGCAAGCTGTACTGGCATATCATCCGAAGGCGTTGGTAGTGCGCTCAAGTGCCTTCTTTGGGGCCTGGGACGAGCATAATTTTGTGCACCACGCGCTGACTGCTGCCCGGCTGGGCGAGTCCTTTGCGGCGGCCGACGACGTGGTAGTTTCTCCTACCTACCTGCCCGATCTGGTGAACACTGCTTTGGATTTGCTGCTGGATGAGGAGCACGGCATCTGGCACCTAGCCAATGACGGTAGCTGCACCTGGGCCGAGTTGGCTTGCCTGGCCATAGAAACCGCGGGCCTGGATTCGGGCGGCGTGGTGCCCCGACCGGCCGCCTCGTTTGGGTGGGCTGCCACGCGTCCGAATTTCAGCGCCTTGGGCAGCCAGCAGGGGATACTGCTACCCAGTCTGGAAAGCGGCCTGCACCGCTACCTGGCCGACGAGCAGCTGTTGCACGCTGCCAACTCACCGACCTACCTAGTGGCTTAAGACGCTATCTAGTTCCCTACCCTGTTGCGAGCTTACATTGGTTGCAGATCCTCGAATGGTAGTGCTCACGCTCCTACTGTCTATAGCTGGTAGAAGCGTACCGACCACGTATCACTCTTTCTTTTTATAGAACCCACACTACGCTTCCGCCCACTTGTAGCGACGCTCTTTCCACTCGATGGGGTGAGGCCAGACGGTATACACCAACACCGCCAACGACATAACCGGTAGGTAGAACTCGTAGAGCAGCAGCACCGGCAGCCGCTCGCGGTGGCCGGCTTGCCGTAGCATAATAGTTAGAAACAGCGTCTGGCAGCCCACCTTCGCGGTCCATAAGGCCCCGATGACGCTCAGCGGCAATATACCCGGCCAACCAAGTACTATGTAGAACAAAGCGTAGGACCCAAACAACGTGCTTAGCTGCCAGGGTAGGTGCGCGGTGCCTTTCATCCAGCGTTTGCGCTGGCGCAGCAGGTGCCGCACCGTGGGTTGCGCCACCGACACACCCAGCGCCGTGGGCACCACCAAGTTGCGAAACTGCCACCCTTGCGCTACTACCCGCTCAAATAGCTGTAGGTCTTCGCTGATGCTGAAGGCCAGGGCCTCGTAGCCTCCAATAGATTCGTAGGCGGAGCGGCGTACCAGCATGTTGTTGCCGACAGCCGTTACGGGTACTCCCCAATCGGTAAGCAAGCGAATCAGGCTGAGTCCGAACAGCCAGTCGAGCCCCTGCAAGCGGCCAAACAGCGAGCCACCCGCCGTGGTAATGCCCGTTACGATGCCCACGGCCGGGGTAGCGGCAGCCAGCATGGTGTGCACCCATTCGGGCGAGAGGGCCATATCGGCATCGGTAATCAGAAAGTAATCGGCGGTGGCGGCGCGGCAGAGGTGGGCCAGCACGTTGCTTTTGCCACGAGCCGTACCCAGCCGGTGCCGGATGGGCAGCAGCCGAAACTGGGGCTTGTCGGCAATGAAGCGCCGCACTACCGCTTGTGTATCGTCAGTGGAGGCGTCATCGCCAATCAGGATTTCGAGTAAGTCTGCGGGGTAGTTCAGGGCTGCCAACGCCCGCAGGCACCGCTCAATGGTGGCTTCTTCGTTGCGTGCTGCCACCAGAATACTCACCCGTGGGTAGCGCTTGGGTAGGCGGGAGGTAGGGCGGGGCCACAGCAGTGCTAGCAACACCAGCGCATACAACCCGAAGAATGCGCCGAAGAACAAGGGTACGAAATCCATAGTCATTCTTTCTCGTCATGCCAGAAGGCTGCTTTCCTACCAGTATGTGGGCCAGGGAGGCTGAGGTTTGCTTCTGCGCTGCTCTTATCAGTGGGTGCAAGCGTTGCGGTTATCTTGCTATACGCCTCATCTCTAGCGTGCTACCACCGGAAAAACCCGTAATATGACCCGGATAAATAGGGATTTTACGCTACGTATTTCCCGCGTTGCTTTCCCGTACCGCCACCCTACCCTCCCTGTACAACGGTCCTACTTGCCCCTACCCTCCGCTTGCCGGCAATCCAAAATGACACGCACGAAAGCCCATCAGCAGCCGATTATTTCCTTGATTTACTAAGGCTACGACCTCTATCCTGTTGCTGAACAATATGCAACCGGCCGTATATGCGCCAGTTTGTTAGCTTTGCCAGATGTCGTCCGTCTTCCAGACCTACTTCCAGCTTGGGTTTTTCCACATCTTCAACCTGCAGGCCTACGACCACCTGGTGTTCCTGCTGGCCTTGTGCGCGCCCTATGTGCTCAGCGACTGGCGGCGGGTAGTGGCGCTGGTCACGAGCTTCACAGTGGGCCACAGCATCACGCTGGCGCTGGCTACCCTGAACGTGGTGCAGTATAGCCCAGCGCTGATTGAGAAGCTGATTCCGGTGACAATCCTCATCACCTGTCTCGTAAACATCGTGAAGGCGGGTCGGGCCAATACCCGGCCCATTGTGGCCCCTACCCGGCGCGAGCCGCTGGTACTCACCCTACCCAACTTGCTGGCTGCCAGCTTCGGGCTGATTCATGGCCTAGGGTTTTCGAGCTACCTGCGGGAGCTGCTGGGCCAGCAAAGCAAACCGGTGCTGGAGTTGCTCAGCTTCAATTTGGGCGTAGAGGTAGGGCAATTGCTGATTGTGGGCCTCATTCTGCTGCTGGGTTTTCTGGTGTTGCGCGGCTTCGACGCCGTGCGCCGCGACTGGGTGCTGATCACCAGCGGGGCCGCCTTGGGCATTGCCCTGGTGCTGCTAATAGGGTAGGCACTGTGGCCGTGCAACGCTTGGTAGTTGCCTTCTGTCTTTACAGGTGCGGCTACGCGTGCTTTTGAGTATATTTGTTTCTCCTCCTTTTTTCTTGTTTTCCTCCTGATTTTCATGCTGAAACACTACCTGCTTCTGACGGCTGGCGTTGCGATGCTGACGGCAACCGCCCCGGCCCTGGCCCAGAGCACTAACTCCGGCACTGACAAGTTTGCGCAGCTCGGCCCGGAGCTGCCGACGCCCAACGAGTACCGCACGGCCAGTGGTGCCCCCGGCCACGCCTACTGGCAGCAGCGCGCCGACTATAATATTAAGGTGAAGCTGGACGACGAGAAGCAGGCCATTACGGGCTCTGAGGATATCACCTACACCAACCTCTCGCCCGACGAGTTGCCCTACCTCTGGGTGCAGCTCGACCAGAACATCATGGACAAAAACTCCATGACCACGGCTACCCAAACCAACCAGCTGCAAACCCGGATGCCGTTTCAGGCTATGGACTACATCGAGCGGTCGGAGTTTGACGGTGGGTTTAAGATTGAGTCGGTGAAGCTGAAAGGCGCGGCGCTGAAGCACACCATCAATCACACGATGATGCGCATTGATCTGCCTACCCCGCTCAAGCCCAAGCAGTCGGTAACGTTCAGCATTGCCTGGCACTACAACATCAACGACCAGACCAAGATCAGCCAGCGCTCGGGCTACGAGTTCTTTCCCAAAGACGGCAACTACCTCTACGAGATTGCGCAGTTCTACCCCCGCATGGCCGTGTACTCGGACTTTCAGGGCTGGCAGAACAAGCAATTCCTGGGTGCGGGCGAGTTTGCCCTACCCTTCGGCGACTACCGCGTGAGCATCACGGCGCCTTCCGACCACATTGTGGGCTCTACCGGCACGCTGCAAAACCCCAACGAGGTACTCACCAGCACCCAGCGCCAGCGCTTGGCTAGTGCCCAGGGCGCCAGCAAGCCCGTGCTGATTGTGACGCAGGCTGAGGCCGAGCAAGCCGAAAAAGGCAAGCCCAAAGGCACCAAAACCTGGACCTACGCCGCCAAAAACGTGCGTGACTTCGCCTGGGCGTCGTCGCGGAAGTTCATTTGGGATGCCATGGGTATCAAGCAAGGCGGCAAGAACGTGCTGTGCATGAGCTACTACCCCAAGGAGGGCAACCCGCTGTGGGGCCAGTACTCCACGGAAGTAGTGGCGCACACCATCAAGACCTACTCCAAGTTTACCATTCCGTACGAGTACCCAGTAGCTATTTCGGTGCACGGCCCGGTGGGCGGCATGGAGTATCCCATGCTGTGCTTCAACGGTGGCCGGCCGGAGGCTGATGGCACATACTCGGCGGAGCGGAAATACGGGATGATTTCGGTGATTATCCACGAAGTGGGCCACAACTTCTTCCCGATGATTGTGAACAGCGACGAGCGCCAGTGGACGTGGATGGACGAGGGACTGAACACCTTTGTGCAGTACCTCACCGAGCAGGAATGGGAGCGTAACTACCCCTCGCGCCGCGGCGAGCCCCGCAACATGGTGGACTACATGAAGTCGTCGCCGAGCGTGCAAACGCCCATTATGTCGAACTCAGAATCGGTGTTGCAACTCGGCAACAACGCCTACGGCAAGCCCGCTACCGCCCTGAACGTGCTGCGTGAAACCGTGATGGGCCGCGAGCTGTTCGACTACGCCTTCAAGCAGTACGCTACCCGTTGGGCCTACAAGCACCCCGAGCCCGCCGACTTCTTCCGCACCATGGAAGACGCCTCGGCCGTGGACCTCGACTGGTTCTGGCGCGGCTGGTTCTACACCAACGACCACACCGACCTCAGCATTGAAGGCGTGAAGTCGTACACCGTAGACTCGAAAAACCCCGAGGTAGAAAACGCCCTGAAGCGCCAGCAGATCAACACCGCGCCGAAGAGTATTTCGGACATGCGCAACCTCCAGGATATTCCGAAGACGCTGGTAGACAAGAAGCCGGAGTTGAAGGACTTCTACAACAACTACGACCCGCTGAACACCACCGCCGCCGACAAGCAGCGCTACCAGCAGTATGTGAAAACCCTAAAGCCTGAGCAGCAGCAACGCCTCAGCCAGGGCCTGCACTTCTATGAGGTAGACCTGAAAAACCTGGGCGGCCTGGTGATGCCCGTGATTGTGGAAATGACCTACGCCGACGGCAAGAAGGAAATAGTAAACATTCCGGCCGAAATCTGGCGCAAAAACAACGAGCACGTTACCAAGGTATTCGTAACCGAAAAGCCCGTAACGGCCTTCGTGCTGGACCCCTACCAGCAAACCGCCGATACCGACCTTTCGAACAACGCCTACCCCCGCCAGGTAGCACCCTCGCGCTTCGAGCTGTTTGAGTACCAGCAGCGCCAGCAGCAGAACCCCATGCAGCAGCAAGTATCGATGCAGCAGAAGGAAGACAAGCCGACAAATACAAGCGCCGGCGGCACGAACTAAACGTGTTTCTACTCTGCAAAAAGCGTCCGCTCCTACCAGAGCGGACGCTTTTTTTGTTTGCATTAGCTAAAAGGGCCGCCAGAGTAGAGACGCATACTTGCGTCTCGTCGTTGAACAATTTCGTGCACACGGCGCGGACGATGAGACGCAACTATGCGTCTCTACCCTGTCCAACATCTAACGCTACTGCTGCGGAGCTAGTAGTTCACGTAGCTCTCGGTGAAGCGACCATCGGCGTACAGGTCCAGCACTCCGTAGCCGGGCGCGGTTTCCCGCAGGTTGCCTTTCCACCACGCCCCGCTTACCGCGCCGTTGCACAGGTAGGTAACGTTGTTGTACACCACTTTATCGCGCAGGTGCAGGTGCCCGCTCAAGCAGAGCTTCACGTTGGGATGCTTGTAGAACAGGTTGATAATTTTGGCTGTATCCGTGTGCATATCGCCGCCGAGCATCTCCCAGCGGTTCACAACATCATCCTGAATCATCAGCACCGCCGTCAGGATGGGAATGTGCGACATCACCAGCACGGGCGTAGTGGCGGGGGTAGTGCGCAGCTCATTTTCGAGCCACGCAAACTGCTCATCGCCCAGCTTGCCAATGTACCAGGTAGCGTCTACGTCCAGGTGCACGCTGTCCAGCACAATGAATTTCCAGCCGCCGCGGCTGAAGCTGTAATAGGGCTTTGCCAGCTCCAGCTGCTGCATTGCATACTGCTTGCCGTAGGTCGCCTGTCCTTTGGTGTTCTCATGCCACCAGATGTCGTGGTTTCCCAGGCAGTAGACCATAGGCAGGCTGCACTCGGCCTTGAGCACGGATTTCATCAGCTTCCATTGGTCATCGATTGAACTGAGTTTTTCCTTGTTCATATCAAACACCACGTCGCCGCCATTCATGATAAGCTGTACCTTGGGCGTTTGCTGCTGCACATGGTGCAGGCACCGCGTAAACTTGGCCGGTGCCCCCAGATCATTTTTCAGGTGAATATCGGTGAGGTGTGCGATGCGCAGAACCGGCTGCTCTGCTGGTGCTGCCGCGCCCACGTGTACCGCTGGGGCCGCTAGTAGGCCGCCCAGGTTTTTTAGTGCTGCTCTTCGTCTCACGATAGGAAGATGAACTATTGACTTGTTTCCGTTAGCAAGGTACAGGGTACTACAACTCGGCATCCATACGACAGACTGCCTCATCGAACTGCCCTTGTCATAAAGATTAGCTTCTCGCTCGAATAGATTGCTGGGTGTCTCCCCTACGAAGGCGAGCAGCCAGGGCCGCATGCTGTCTACCCTCTGGCTACTGCGGCTTTTACTACCCTTGCAGCAGCTTCACTACTAGCACGTTATAAAATCAGACAACCAGCAACACAGCAGATTACGTTCTTACTGGCAAGCACTTCCTTAACAAAATCACAACCTCATGGGACTACTCGACGGCCTACTTGGCAACGCTTCTGAAAAAGACGCACAGGAACTACAGCAGCAACTCAACCGCATCCTGGCTTCCGGCGAGCGAATTGAGCACGCCTACGCCATTATCCGCGACCAGCTTATCTTCACCAACAAGCGGCTGATACTGGTAGACAAGCAAGGCATGACGGGCAAGAAACAGGAGTTCTTAAGCGTACCCTACCGCAGCATCGAGCGGTTTTCGATGGAAACTGTGGGCCATTTCGACCTCGAATCGGAACTACACATTTGGGTGCGCGGGCAGGCTGACCCCATCCGCAAAACCTTCCGCAACGACAAGAGTGTGTACGATATCTACCGCGCGCTGGCAGAGTACGCGCTGTAAGTTGCTTGTAGTAAAGCATTAAAATAAACAGAACGTCATTTCGACCACTGGTCGAAATGACGTTCTGTTTAGTAGCCCTATCTACCTATTCTGCTGCCTATCTCTTACCACACATACGTACCCACAGAGCCTCCGTCCAGAGTCACTTGTAAGTCGTTGCCGCGGTATTTCACGACGAAGGTTTGGGGGTTGCTGCTGGTATTCAGCACAATCAACACTTTTTGACCACTCGGGTTTTTGAAGCCCACATTGGGTAGGTTGCTGGGCACACTGGTGTTGATGCGCACCGAGCCGGGCCGCACAAACTTAGCCGCCTGCGCAATGATGTAGTAGGCGGTATTGCGCGTCACAGCGTTTCCGCTAATGGTGACGGCAGGCAGGCAGGTGGTACAGCCACCGGGCGTATGCGGGCCGTTGCTGGGGTCGGCGGCCAGGTTCCACTCCAACACATTGCGCGACCAGTTCCGCGTGGCCCCGATAATCAGATTGTTGGTGTGCCAGTTCAGGTCACCAGCGAAGTTGCCGGGGGCACCCACCCATTGCTCGGTGAAGTAGACGTTCTTATCGGGGTAGGCATTGTGCACCGCCGACAGCGCATCGATACTACCAGCGTAGAGGTGAAACGCCGAGCCATCGACATACTGCCGGGCCTGGGCATCGGCCAGCACGGTCAGGGGGTAGTCGGTGCGGTCGGTGTTGTGGTCGTAGAGAATGATTTTGGTGGTCAGCCCCGCCGATTTTAGCGCTGGCCCGATGCTTTGCTTGATGAACGTAGCCTGTTCCGCGGCCGTCATCATCATACTGGGGTTGTTATCAGGGTTCAGGGGTTCGTTTTGCAGCGTAATGGCATCAATAGTCACGCCCTCGGCCTTCATGCCCTGGATATACTTCACGAAGTACTGCGCGTAGGCGTCGTAGAACTCCGGTTTCAGGGAGCCGCCTTTGCTGTTGCCGTTGGTCTTCATCCAGGTAGGCGGCGACCAAGGAGAGCTCAGGATTTTGATGCTGGGGTTGATGGCCAGAATCTCTTTCAGCACCGGTAGCAGGTGCTGGCGGTCGGGCGCAAGGCTGAACTTGGTGAGTTGCGGGTCGGTTTGGCCCTCGGGCACGTCGTCGTAGCTGAACACCTGCGCATCCAAGTCCGACGCGCCGATACTCACACGCAAGTAGCTGGTGCCAATGCTGTTGGCATCGGTGGCAAACAGCTCTTTCAGTAACGTTGCCCGTTCGGTGGCGCCCATCTGGTGCAGCACATAGGCGCTGCCGCCCGTCAGCGTGAACCCGAAGCCATCGATGCTCTGGTAGGTTTGCGTGGTGTCTACCGTGATGGTTGGCAAGGTACTGCTGGCGGCCGGCGTGGCGAAGTTCAGCGTCAGGGGCTGCTTTTGAAACAAGACGGTTTTGTTGGCCGTGGTGAGCCACAGCGCCACCTGCGACGGGCCAGTAGGCGTGGGCGGGGTAGGCGTTGGGGGCGTGGGCTGGGCATCGTCGCCTCCGTTATCGGAGCAGCCGCTCAGCCCTACCCCAACTACTAGTAGCATTGCCCAGAAGGCGTTATTCAGTGGTGAGCACTTCATAGAAAGTTATACTAGAAATGAAAATAGGGGAAGCTTGCACCTCCCCTACCCTCTGGTTTATAGAAATCAACAATTAGCCTACCACACGTAGGTACCAGCCGCGCCGGCAGCCAACGTTGCGCTTACCGCTTGGCCGTGGTAGCGGATGCCGAATGTTTGCGGCGTTTTCTGGTCGTTCTGCACTAGTAACACGGTTTGCCCGATAGGCGTGCGGAACGCTACGTTTGGCAGCGTGCCTTCGGCCGTGGAGGCAATGCGCACCGAGCCCGGCCGCACAAACTTGCTGCCGTGCGCAATGGTATAGTAGGCTACGTTCCGTTTCACCTGGTTGCCATTTAGCGTGATGGCGCCCAGGCACTCGGTGCAGCCGCCGGGCGTGTGGGGGTTCTGCTCGGGGTCAGCGGCCAGATTCCACTCCAGCACCGTTTTGGCCCAATTGCGGGTAGCGCCAATCATCAACGTTTTCACGTGCCAGCCCAGGTTGTCCTCAAACTTCGACTTTGATCCTACCCACTGCTCCGTGAAATACACGTTCTTATCAGGGTAGGCGTCGTGCACTTTCGACAGCGCCTCAATGGGGCCAGCATAGAGGTGAAACGCCGAGCCATCGACGTACTTGCGGGCTTCGGGGTCGTTGAGGATGGTGAGGGGGTAGTCGGGCCGGTCGGCGTTGTGGTCGTAGGTGATAATCTTCGTGTCGATTTTCGCGGCTTCGAAAGCTGGTCCCAGGCTTTTCTTGATAAACTCAGCCTGTTGCTCGGCCAGCATTAGCAGGCTGGGGTTGTTGCCGGGGTGCAGGGGTTCATTCTGCACCGTAATAGCATCAATACGGATTCCTTCGGCTTTCATACCCTGCACATACTTCACGAAGTACTGCGCGTAGGCATCGTAGTATTCTGGTTTCAGGGAGCCGCCCTTGCTATTGCCGTTGGTCTTCATCCAGGTAGGCGGCGACCAGGGCGAGCCGAGAATCTTAATTTTCGGGTTGATGGCCAGAATCTCTTTTAGCACCGGAATCAGGTCCCGCCGGTCAGGCGCAAGGCTGAACTTGGTGAGCTGTGGATCGGTCTGGCCCTCGAGCACGTCGTCGTAGCTGAACACTACCGGGTCGAGGTCCGATGCGCCGATGCTCACGCGCAGGTAGCTTACGCCAATGCTGCCGTCGGCCTTTGGGTCGAACAGCTCCTTCAGCAGGGCCGTGCGCTCGGCCTGGCCCATCTGATGCAGCAGGGTAGCGCTACCGCCCGTGAGGCAGTACCCAAAGCCGTCGATGGTCTGAAACTTCTGGCTGTCGTCTACTTCAATGGTGGCGGGGGTAGCGCTGGCCGCAGCCGCGAATTTTAACGTATTCGTCTGACGCTGAAACAGCATGGTTTGGTCGGGCGTGGTGACCCATTGCGTAACGCCTGCACTTTTGCCGGTGCCAGCCATCGGCTGTTGGCAGCTGGTGGCGCCCGTCAACAACGCCCCGCATAGCGCCAGCGGTAGCCATGCCTTTCGAAAATTGGTTTGCATACAGTAGGTAGGAAAGTGGGAAACAGAACAAAAAAGAGCCGGCCCGCGCCCCTAACATTGCGGAACCGGCTCCCTATCACGCCGCTGGGAAGGTGTATGCCCAGCGGACGTGAAAGCCTTGGCTATAGCAGAAAATTAATATCCAGGATTCTGCTGTAGCTGTGCGTTGTTGTTAATCTCGGCCTGAGGCAAAGGGAACAGCAAATAATTGGCATCAGGACGGTTGAGGCGTTGCTGGATAATATCCAGTGCTGTCACAGCGTGAGCCCCAGCTTCTGCCTGGTTGTGGCGGGCATAACGCAGCAGGTCGTACCACCGCTCCCCCTCGAAAGCAAGTTCCAGACGGCGCTGACGGTCAATCTCATCACGCATCGCCTTTTTGCTGGCGTACTGCGGCGAAGCAGACGTGAGAGCCGCTAAGCCCGCACGAGTACGCACAAGATTCAACTTTTCCAAGACATCGGCCGAGGGTCCTGCTTGTTCGTTGGCGGCTTCCGCGTACATCAACAATACATCCGCGTAGCGCAAGATATACGTGTTGTCGGGGCTGTTGAAAGCGTTTGGTGCACCGGGCCACTTGTATACAAAAGGTCCACGGTCGTTGGCACTGCTGCTGGTTCCATTCACGAAGCTAGCGTAATCGAGACCCGCGTTGGTACGGCCGATTAGTGTCCACCGACGGTCACGGTTCGGACGTAGCTGGCCGTTGGTATAAGAAGCCGTGTCAGCATACTGTAGTAATTCCGCCGTTGGGATGTTGAACTTAGGGAAGGAATACGTAGCGGGTGGCGATGGTAGTAGCAGGTCAGGCAAGATGTTGTTGCCATCAGCGTTTCCCTGGTTCTGAACTTCCAGAATCGTTTCAGGCGCTTTATTCTCAGCAGGGAACAGCCCTTTAAAGCTTGTCAACAGGGAATACTTACCAGTGCTAATGACCTTGTTGGCCGCCGTTACGGCTGGTCCCCATTGCCGTTGCGTTAGGTATACTTTGGTCAATAGCGAGTTCACAGCCCCATTGGTTACCCGATTTGCATTGACAGCAGGCACTAAGCCATCGGCTGCCGTCAGGTCGGCCACAATCTGGGTATACACTGCCTCAACGGTTGCTCGGGGTAGGGCCACCACCGACTGCTCGCCGCTTTCGGTTGGGTCTAAGCGCAGCGGCACACCGCCATACAGCTTCACCAGATTGTAGTAGTGCAAAGCTCGCAGGAAATAAGCCTCCCCTAGAATCTGCTTTCGGCGCGCCTCATCCATCGTGATGGTAGGTACATACTTGATAACCGCATTGGCGCGGTTGATACCCAGGTATGAGTCGCGCCAGATGTTGTACACCTGGCTGGTAGTAGGCGTCCAGGAAATACGGTCTAGCGATGCTACGTCGCCGTTGTTGCTGTTGCAGTTGTCGGAAGGCATTTCGCCTACCGTAATCAAATCCTGACTGTACAGGCCAGTACCTTGCAGGGCGTCATAGGCAGCCGTCAGACCAGCTTCAGCGTCATCGGCGCTCTGAAAAAAGTTTTCCGGCGAGATAGATGGCAGTGGTGGCTTGTCCAGAATATCACAGCTACCAAGCAGCACCAGGGCAAAAACGGGGATGAATATCTTTTTCATGGGTAGAATGAAACTCAGATTAGAAATTGGCATTCAAGCCTACCGTGTAGGTACGTGCCTGTGGATACACGCCAAAGTCGCGACCGATGCTAGTCGATGAGAATGGATCCGCGCTTACTTCTGGGTCATAGCCCGAGTAGTCGGTCCAGGTCAGCAGGTTCTGACCGCTCACGTACACGCGCAGGCTGCTGATACGGGCTTTATTGATAATGTTGGTAGGTAGGGTATAGCCCAGCGTCAGGTTTTTGAGGCGCACGTAGCTGCCATCTTCAATCCAACGGTTGGAGAAACGGCCGTTGTTATTCGGGTCGTTGAAGACCGCTCGCGGAATAGAGGTATTTGTGTTGTTGGGAGTCCAACGGTCCAGCACCGTTGTCAACTGGTTCACCGGCCCTGTTAAGGACTCCAATGCCTGACGGTTGGCATTGTAGATATCGTTGCCGAAACTACCCTGGAAGAACACGCTCAGATCAATTCCTTTGAAGCTGAAGGTGTTGGTAACACCGGCAATGGCTTTCGGGTTGGGATTGCCAATGATGGTGCGGTCATCGTTGTTGATAACCCCGTCGCCATTAATATCTACAAAACGGATATCGCCCGGCTGTGGGTTGTTTGGCTGGCTAGGCGCACTGCTAATCTCGTCCTGCGTCTGGAAAATACCTTGCGTCCTGAAGCCATAGAAAGAGCCTAGCGGCTTGCCTTTCTGCGAGATGGTGTTGTCGTAGATAATAGTCCGATCCACTGACTCGCCCTCGTCGTTCACCAACGTACCCAGGTCTACTATTTTATTGCGGTTCAGCGACACGTTTAAGTTCGTCGACCACGTGAAGCCGCCATTCTGCCCTTGCACGTTAGCCGTGTTCAGCGCAAACTCAAGCCCTTTGTTTTCCACCGAGCCTACGTTCTGTACGATGTCTAGCACCTGAGCACCTGTGCTCGGAGCAAGAGGCACGCTCAGCAACAGGTCTTTCGAGCGCTTCAAGTACGCATCCGCTGTCAGCGTAAGGCGGTCATTAAACATGCCGAAATCCAGACCCAGATCGTATTGCTTGGAAGTTTCCCATTTCAACGAACGGTTACCGATCCGGTCGGGGCGGATACCCCCTTGCACAGTACCATTATTGCCCGTGTAGTTGGCTCCTACCACATAGGAGCTAAAGCGCTGGTAGGTATAGCCCAAGTCCTGGTTGCCATTGCTACCAAAGCTACCCCGCAGCTTCAAATCTGATACTTTACTGTTCTGTGGGAAGAAGCTTTCCTTGGAAATACGCCAGCCCAGGGCCACAGCCGGGAAATAGCCATAGTGCTCGTCGAAACGGCTGGTACCATCTTGGCGCAAGCTCAGGGTAGCCAGGTAGCGGTCTTCGTAGCTATAAATAGCACGCGCAAAAAGGCTGGTGAGGCCCCATTCTTCTTCGTAGCTGCTCGTGCCCAGGCGCTCCGTACCGGCCGATAGGTAGGGCACGGCATTGGAAGCATACCCCCGCACAGAGGCATTAGAAGCGAAGCGATTCGACGCTTGCACCGACTGCCCTACCAGCAGTTGCAGGCTGTGCTTGTCGCCAATGTTTGGGTTGTAGGTGACCGTATTTTCCCACAGCCAGATATTTTGCAGCGTTGTGCCCGTACGGCCGCTACCGCGGGTAGAAGCATCAGCGCGCGAAGTACCAGGATAATTGCGGGTGATAAATTCGTTCTCCAGCTGGGTACGGAAGTCGATGCCAATGGAGGAACGGAATTGTAAGTTTTTCAGGATGTTGTATTCCCCAAACAGGTTTCCAATCACCTGATAGCTCAGCGACCGGTTGCTAGTTTCCAGCAGGTTTCCTACCGGGTTATCCGACAAGGAGAAAGGGTTCACCCCGTATACACCGTTGGCATCTCGCACAGGAACAGTTGGAATTTGCGCCAACGCCCCCAGCACAGTACCTGAGTTCCCTAATCCCTGTTCGCTGCGTACGCTACCGTTAGTGTTCGTCCGGCTCAGGTTTAAATTGGTTCCTACCCGAAACTTCTCACCCGCTTTTTGGTCAAAGTTCAGTTTGAAGTTGAAGCGGTCGAAGCCCGAATTCAGAATGATACCATCCTGTTTGAAGTAGCCGCCCCCTACATAATAGTGCGTTTTGTCGGTACCACCGCTCACATTCAACTGATAGTTTTGAATAGCAGCGGTACGGTATACTTCATCCTGCCAATCCGTATCGTAGGGTGGCAGGTTGTTTAAGTCTGGATAGCCAATGGCCGCGCCGGCGTTGGCCTGCGACTCGTTGTAGTACTCTGCAAACTGCCGGGAATTCAGTACATCCAGCTTTTTGCGCAGGCTTTGCACCCCATAATACGCATTGAAGCCTACTTGTGGCTTGCCGGAGCGGCCGCGCTTCGTGGTGATAACTACTACACCGTTGGAAGCGCGCACCCCGTAAATAGCGGCAGCAGCACCGTCCTTCAGTACGTCAATCGACTCAATGTCTGCTGGGTTGATAGCATTTAGCGGGTTAGGCTTCTGATTACCCACGCTCAACTCCCGATCGTAGGTAGGCAGCACAGGCACACCATCAATTACATACAGCGGCGAATTGCTGCTATTAAGCGAGCTGTTACCGCGAATCCGCACGTTGATACCTGCGCCCGGAGCACCGGTTGGTGCTGTTACCTGCACGCCGGGTGCCTGGCCTTGCAGTGCCTGATCGAAGCCAGCTACTTTCTGCCGCTCAATCTGCTGGGCACCTACTGAGGAAACCGCAGTCGTCAACTCTTGGCGGGCCAAGGTACCGTAGCCTACTACCACTACCTCGCCCAGTGCCTTGGTATCCTCTACCAATGTCACGTTGAGAGCGGTAGTAGCACCCGCCACAGGCACCTCTTGGCGCACATAGCCCACATAGCTGAACACCAGTGTGCTACCTTCTGGCACTGTTAGAGAAAACCGACCCTCAACATCGGTCGAAGCGCCGTTGGCTGTGCCCTTCACGACTACTGTTACACCGGGTAGTCCCTCGCCATTGGCCTGCGTTACGCGTCCAGAAACCGTTACATCTGCCACGGAAACGTTTGCAGTTTTTGCCGTAGAAACAGCATTCGAATTTTCTACAACCAAGTAATAATCGGCGCGCAACTTCTTGAACGTCAAGGCTGCCTGCGGTAGCACTTCGGCCATCTTAGCGTCTAGCGTGGCGCCATCGGCTTGGGCAGGCACGCGTTTGTTACGTACTAAGTCGCTCTCGTAGAAGATGGTAACGTTGTATTCCTTTTCCCACCGACCAAGCAGGTCTTTCAGCGCTACCGTTTCGGCGCGGGAAGCGGTCCGCTGATTGGAGTAGTTGGCGGCCAGCAGCTGGTTGGGGGCAGCCAGCACATCCGGGGTAGGGACCAGCAGCGCGCACACTGCCGTCGCGGAGGCCGTACGGACGACTCGGCCGCACAGTCGGGTAGTAAATGGGGTCATAAGCTAGGTTTGGGGGAATTATGATCCGAGAAAATGAGGCGATTCTGCTGGCGCTGAATCGTTAGATGGAATGTCTCTTCTAAGGCCTGCAACAGCACATCCAACTCGCCAATGGGCACAGTGCCGGTAATGCGGCGGTTCTGTAACTCGGGTGTTGTCAGGGTTACCTCCACGCCGTAGGTATCGTGCAGGCGGGTGGCCAGCTCAGCAATGGTGGTTTCATCAAACACCAGTTTGCCGTCTTTCCAAGAAGTATAGGGTGCGGCGGCTACCGCTTTTTTGCGCACAGCAGTCTCAGGGTGCCGGCTATTCAGCTCCACCAGCTCACCGGGTTGCATCACTAGGTCGGGGCGGTGGTCGGCGGCCTTAAACTTGAGCTGCACTTTGCCTGACACCAGCATCACACGAGCCTGCTCCTGGCGTCGGTACACGGCAAACTTGGTCCCCAGCACTTCCACCTGCATACCATCTGGGGTGTGCACAATGAAGTGTTCATCGCTCGGTAGGTGGCGCACCGAAAAGTATGCTTCGCCATCCAGCCATACCTCCCGCGGCTGACCAGTGGCCCAGGCTTGGGGGTAGCGCAAGGTAGAGTGACCGTTCAGCGTTACCTCCGTGCCATCGGATAAGTGTAGGGTACGTTTCTGGCCGTAAGCGGTGGTTTCGGTGTGGGCGACGGCCGCTACCGACGCAGCGGGTTGCGTACCGTATTGCCACCATAAACCGCCTACAGCCAGCCCGCCAACTACAGCCGCTGCGGCGGCCCAGGGCTGCCAGCGCCAGGCAGCGGTACGCCCCATTTGCTGGTGCAGCGAGGTAAGCAGTGCCTCGTAGTCGGGTTCATCGGGTAGGGCAGTTGCGGGCTCCGTTTCCAGCGTATGCCAGTGCGCACGCATCCACTGCTCTGCTACAAGCTGATTGGTGGGCTCGGTAAGCCAAGCGCGTACCGCTGACGCTTCAGCCGGCGTAGCTTGGTCGTGCACATAGCGGTTGAAAAGTTCCTGCGTAACGAGTGGCAGCATAGGTTAGCAGAGTAAAGCGGCTGGATATAGGTACTACACCCCAGCCGCTCAACACCCTGACTGCTCCCGCAGAAAAAAATCAAAAAGAGTTGATCGAAATCAATAACGGCAAAACTATCAATACGTTACCATGCAATTTAAAATAGAGTCGCAGAAATTTAAGGGCTTGCGCCATCTGCGTTTCCACTGTTTTCACCGATATGTTCAGCTCACGCGCAATTTCGGGATACGATAGACCTTGTTGCCGGCTAAGGGTAAAAATGCGACGGCGTTTGGGCGGTAGCTTGGCGAGCGCAGCCAGATACACCGTTTCCAACTCGGCATACTCCACATCTTTTTCCATGTTGCCTTCTGTGGGCGGCACATGGCGCAAAAAATCCTGGTAGGCAACCTGATGCTGCACGTGGCGCAACTGGTTTAAAATCAGATGATGCGCTGTGGTAAAAAGATAGCCTTTCAATGGTACGTCGTCGCGCAATTCATGACGCTTTTCCCATATTTTCAAAAAGCACTCCTGCACAATTTCCTCTGCTGCTGCTCTAGTTTTCAGGTAACTATAGGCAAACCGGTACACGCGCGGACTGTAGTGTCGAAACAGCGCGTCGAATGCTCGGCCGTCGTCGTGGCGTAAACGGCTCAGCCAAGCAATATCCGGAAAATCCAGTACAGCTTTCAAAGAAGACAATAAAGAGAAGCGAAGGCTAAATGTACTTAAAAGTAGTTTCTTACTGGTTTAAGTAAGAAAGCTAAGAGTTGTTTTCGTTTTCCTGCCTCGCAGTGGAGTTTCTTACCGGATAGAGTCTTATGCCCACAAAATCTGCAAGATGCAGCCGTGCAGATACTGCATATCAATCGTACTGTTGCCATACACCACGCACTACCCGTATTGCCGGTATAGGTACCGCGTTTGACGGAAGCATTTGCACATAGCCGGTACAACCAGCTTGCTGCTGCACTATAGCTAACTCCAGTTCTTGACTTCCGTGTTACTTTACCCTTGCACTGGCTCCTGCAAAGCCGGCGGGGTAGGATTATACTGCGGCGTGGCGTTCAAGTGCTCGGCTGCCGACTGCCCGCTGTGCTTTTTATAATCGCGTCGTTTGTAAGGCCGAATAATCAGGCGCAGCGCCTTATCGGAGCTGAAATAGCTGATGGCCCAGCTGATGAGCGTTACGACCTTGTTACGGAAGCCGATGAGCGTCATCAAGTGCACAAACAGCCACGTCAGCCACCCGAAAAAGCCTCCGAAGTGTATGTCCTTGGGCAAATCGACTACTGCCCGGTTGCGGCCTACAATGGCCATCGTGCCCTTGTTGGTGTAGTCAAAAGGCTTGAGCGGCTCCTTTTTCAGAATTCGGCCCAGGTTGGCGGCCAACTGTTCGGCTTGCTGAATGGCTACGGGCGCCAGCATGGGGTAGCCTTTGGGCATAGCGTCGGTCACCATGTTGGCCACGTCGCCAATGGCGTAGATATTCGTGGTGCCCGTCACCAGGTTGTAATGGTCCACGTTAATGCGCTTGTTGCGGGTGATCTGTTGCTCCGAGAAGCCGGGTAGGGCTGCTCCATTCACACCGGCGGCCCAAATCAGGTTTTCCGTTCGAATGAAATCCGTATCAGAAATGTAGGCTTTGCCATCCTCAAAGCGCTTGGCTGAGGTATTGAGCCGAATATGGACTCCCATCTCGTCCAGGTACTTGTGCGCCGTTTGCTGTGCCTCCTTCGACATAGGCCCCAGCACGGCCCCACCGGCCTCAATGAGGTAGATTTCCATCTGCTTCAGGTCCAGCTCGGGGTAGTCCTGGGGTAGCACATCTTTGCGCATCTCGGCCAGCGAACCGGCGATTTCTACGCCCGTGGGGCCCCCACCCACAATCACCACATTCAGCAGCGCCTGCCGCTTGGCGGGGTTGGCTTCCAGCACCGCCCGCTCGAAATTTTGAAACAGGAAGCTGCGCAGATTCAGGGCATTCGGCACGCTCTTAATCTGCATTCCATTCTTCTCGATGGTTTCGAGTCCGAAGAAATTGGTGACCGAGCCCGTAGCCAGCACCAGGTAGTCGTAGCCGATTTCGCCGATGTCAGTTACGATGGTATTGCGGTCTGGCTCCACACGCTGCACATCGGCCAGGCGGTAGAAGAAGTTCTCCTGGCCTGCAAAAATCTTGCGGATGGGATAGGCAATACTGTCGGCTTCTAGGGCGCCGGTAGCCACTTGGTAGAGCAGCGGCTGAAAATTATGGTAGTTGTTGCGGTCCACTACTACTACCTGTAGGGGCTGGTCGGCTAGCTCTTTGGCCAAGCGCAGCCCCCCAAAACCACATCCCACAATCACAACGCGCGGGAGCGGGGAGGTAGGCAAATTCGTATCCATGCGGTAAAGTATAAGGGCGCGTGGTACGCGCCCATCGTTGCGAAATTCGGTTGTGCCGGCCGGGGCAGCCAGGCATCAACTCGCTGGTACGCAACTTTAAAAATTTGGACGATGCTTCGCTTAAAAAACAGTGTATCTAGACCAAACTATCCAACACGCTATAAGCCAGAACGCCGTTCCTCTTAGCGGAAGGAACGGCGTTCTGGCTTATGCTAACAGCGTTTGATTATCTAATAATCGTCGCCGGCCTTTTTCTTGAACTCCCCGGCTTTTATCTGATTGATGAGTTGCAACCAGCTGAAGGGGTTCAGCAGGGGGTTATTGGTGTAGGGGGTAGCGCCTTGGCCCATACGCCGTTGCTGGTCGTATTGCTGCATCTGCATGGTTTGGCGGTAGTTGGCCATGCTAGAGGTGGGTAGGGCGATGAACAGTCGGCGCATCACCTCAGGACTGAGGTTGGCCGCGGCCGAAGAGCCCTTCTCATCGGGTAGGCGCAGGGCCAGAAAGGCTTCCTTAAATGCCTTTTCGGTGGCGTACGGGAAAATACGCACCTCCGGCAGTATGGTAGCGTCTTCCCGCAACTGGATAATAATGGAATAGCTCTGCCGTGGGTAATCGGGTGGGACCACGACCCATTGATTGCTATAACCCAGCGCCCGAATTACGATGCTGTCGCCGGCCAACACGGGCAGCGAGAAGTAGCCGTACTCGTTGGTGAGGGTGCCACGCCCGGCTTTGGGCACAAATACGGCCGCTCCTGGCACGCCCAGAAGCGAGTCGCCGGTGGCGATGATGCCAGAGAACTGCACTACCGGCCGCTTGCCTTGGGCCTGCGCGGCAGAGCCTGCCAACAGCAAGAGCAACAACGTGATTACCCCGGCAAAAGCAGTACGGAAAGAGGAGGAAACAGACATAGAACAAATTACAGACTACAAGTATACGGCAGATTGAAAGGTAGGCGCCCGGATTGACGTAAATTTGTCGTACCGCTCCTTACCTCCTTCCTTCCAATCAAACAAAAGATGCGCCTAAAACACTTCACCGTTGCATTAGGGTTGCCCATTTTTAAAGCATTCGGCGACGAAAGCCGGCTGCGTATCCTTCATCTGCTGTGGCGCAACCAGGAAATGTGCATTTCTGACCTGGAACAGGTGCTGGACTTCACCCAAACCAAAACCTCCCGTCAATTATTGTATCTGAAGAACGCCGGCATGGTCAACTTTCGGCGTCTCGATAACTGGGTATTCTATTATATAAAAGACGAGGTAGGCGACGTAGTGCAGCAGCTACTGGGCTACCTAGAGCGCGATGCCCAGCTGCGCAACGATCAGGAAACCTACCAAACGCTATGGTCGAACCGAGAGCTAGCCGCGTACAAGCTGCAAAACCGCCGCTGGAAAGGTGAAGCCGAGGTGAAGTAGGGAGATGGTAAGTGGTGAGTAGTGAAATTGTGAAGTGGTGAGTTTGTACTCCTTCACTCGTCACGTCAACTTATCCGACGTACCAGCCGTTTGCAGTTCACAACTTCACCACTCACAACTTCACCACCTCGTGTACGCCCATCATATTTTCGTTTGTACCAACCAGAAAAGCTGCGTTGGCGACGACGTAGCCAAGACGTTCAAAAAAGAACTGAAAAAGCAGGACCTCAAAAAACTGCTTAGCGGTGGTAAAAAACGCAAAAACCGCGTGCAAACCACTGGCTGCCTCGACGTGTGCAAGCACTGCAAAAAAGGCAACGGCGCGGCCGTGGTGTTCTACCCCGAGAACATCTGGTATGGCGACGTGCTCCCCAAAGACGTGGCTGACATTGTAGCCGAGCACCTGGGCGAAGGACGACCGGTGCAGCGCCTGCGGCTAGAGTAGTTCTCTCCCGTACACGCACTTTCTGCTATTCATTCTTAACTGTCTACACCAACTTGAAAACGTATCGCCACCTGTTTTTCGACCTCGACCATACGCTTTGGGATTTCGAAACGAACTCCGAAGAGGTACTTCGGTTTCAGTACGACGACCACCGGCTGGCGCGCTATGGCTTCACGGTAGAGCAGTTTATGACGTATTACAGCGAAGTGAACCATGCGCTGTGGCGCCTCTACCAAGGCAATAAGATCACGCAGCAGCAGTTGCGCACCACCCGATTTGCGCGCACACTCACCAAGCTGGGTGTGCCTGAGGACGAACTGCCGGCTGATATGTCGGACCAATACACCTCCCTCCTACCCCACAAAACGGCGGTGTTTCCCTACACCTTCGAGGTGCTGGACTACCTCCAAGCCAAAGGCTACACGCTGCACTTGCTGACCAACGGCTTCCGGGAAATTCAACACGTGAAGCTGAGCGCTGCCCGCCTGACAGATTATTTTCGGGAGGTTATTACCTCCGAGTGCAGTGGCTGCCTGAAGCCCGACGGCCGCATGTACCAGCACGCCCTGGACCGCGCCGGCACCACCGCCACCGACAGCCTCATGATTGGCGACAACCTGGAATGCGACGTACTGGGCGCCGCCAACGCCGGCCTCGACCAAGTGTATTTCAACCCTGCAAAACGCCGACATTTCGCCCAAACGACGTACGAAATTGCGTGTTTAAGTGAGTTAAAGGAGATTTTGTAGATGATACCGAATGGGATTCGGCAGAAGGTATGGAATCGTATCGAAATGCTCGGGCAACCCATTGCAGCGGAAGTAACACCGTCGGCTTCTCATTTACGGCGCTGGGCATGTATCTATCCATATACTATTTCCATTTCAGGCTTTACACCACATCAGTATCAGTTGTTTGATGTTGAGTTACTCAGGGACGAATTACCTAACTACGAAGGAGATGAAGATCTAATTACCGTTCATAGCCATCGGTATTATTTGAACAGCATTTCTGAACTCGATGAATTACTAGCTCATCTAAAGATTGATCCTCAGTTATTTGATAGCCCCTGGACTGTAGATTATCCTTTCTAAAATCCTTCCCGATCTATTACTTTCTACCTTTGCCCTAGCCTATCTCGGCCACAAACCGAAAACTATTACCGAAAAACCACCCGCTATGGCCAACGCCTTTTTCAACGTTCCTACCCCCATTAACGAGCCTGTGAAGGGCTACGCGCCCAACTCTCCCGAGCGCATCGAGCTGCTGAAGATGCTGAAGGAGCTGAAGCAGCAGGAGCGCGATATTCCGATGCACATTGGCGGTCAGGAAGTTCGTACGGGCAAGACCCTACCCATCAACCCACCCCACGACCACCAGCATACGCTGGGTGTTTTCCACGAGGGCGACGCCTCGCATGTGCAGCAGGCCATTGACGCCGCCTTAGCTGCCCGCGAGCAGTGGGCTTCCCTACCCTGGGAGCAACGCGCTGCTATTTTCCTGAAAGCCGCCGATTTGCTGGCGGGTCCCTACCGGGCGCGCATCAACGCGGCTACTATGTTGGGCCAGAGCAAGAATGCGTTTCAAGCCGAAATCGACGCGGCCTGCGAGCTGATCGACTTTTTCCGCTTCAACGTGCACTACATGCAGGAGCTGTACCGGCAGCAGCCGGAGTCGGCGCCGGGTATGTGGAACCGTTTGGAGCACCGCGCTCTGGAGGGCTTCGTGTTTGCCCTCACGCCGTTTAACTTCACCTCCATTGCCGGCAACCTGCCTACCTCGGCGGCCATGATGGGCAACGTGGTGGTGTGGAAACCCGCCTACACGCAAATCTACTCGGCGCAGGTGCTGATGGAGCTGTTCAAGGAAGCCGGTGTGCCCGATGGCGTCATCAACCTGATTTACGTGGACGGCCCGGTGGCTGGCGACGTCATTTTCAACCACCGCGACTTTGCCGGCATTCACTTCACCGGCTCCACGGGCGTGTTCCAGACCATCTGGAAAACCATTGGCGAGAACATTCCCAAGTACCGCAGCTTCCCGCGCATTGTGGGCGAAACCGGCGGCAAGGACTTCATTGTGGCTCACCCTTCGGCGCACGCTAAGGCGGTAGCCGTGGCTATTTCGCGCGGGGCGTTTGAGTATCAGGGGCAGAAGTGCTCGGCCGCGTCACGGGTGTACCTACCCTCCAACCTGGCCGACGAAATCCTGGGCTACGTGAAGGAAGATCTGGCTTCGTTCAAGATGGGTGATGTGGAGGACTTCTCCAACTTCATCAACGCCGTTATCAGCGAGGTGTCGTTTGATAAGCTCGCCAAATACATCGACGGTGCCAAGGCCGATGCCGCCGCCGAGATTGTGGCCGGCGGTGGCTATGATAAGTCGAAAGGCTACTTCATCGAGCCTACCGTTATCGTAACCAAAGACCCGCAATACGTGACCATGCGCACGGAGCTATTTGGGCCGGTCGTGACGGTGTATGTGTACGACGCTGACCAATTTGAGCAGACCTTAGAAGTAGTAGACTCCACCTCGCCCTATGCCCTCACCGGCGCCATCTTCTCGCAAGACCGCTATGCCATCGACCTGGCCTCGAAGAAGCTGGTGAATGCGGCCGGCAACTTCTACATCAACGACAAGCCTACTGGTGCCGTGGTCGGCCAGCAGCCCTTCGGTGGTGCCCGCGCCAGCGGTACCAACGACAAGGCCGGCTCTATCCTGAACCTGTTGCGCTGGGTGTCGCCGCGCGCCATCAAGGAAACCTTCGTGCCCGTAACGGACTACCGCTACCCCTTCCTGGGCTCGGAGCCGCAGGAAGATCTGAACCGCGATAAAGGCCTGTAAGCCTCTGCTTCGCGATGGTTGTACCACCGGCTATACGTTAACAGAAATAAAAGCCCCGTTCGGATTTTCCGGCGGGGCTTTTGGTTTGTCAACATGCTTATTCAGGGGTTCCGTCATGGCAGAACAGATGTTCTACCCACAGGCGGTCGACTCAGCAGGTAGGAGAAGATCAACTGGTAAGGTTATCACTGATACTATCCAATCCCTCTTGCCAGTCGCTTGCAACATACGACAGGTTGTTATTTCACCCTGCTACGCGTCGTAGCCCTCTTTGAATTGTAGATCACCACTGAGTGATTCATGCTTGACAATGGCCTCGTGCATGTGCCGTGCCTGACTACTGGCTACTTCTGCTTTCTGAAAAAACAGGGTCGCTACTTGCTGCTGCCTTTCTTGGGTAAAGTGCTCTCCTAAGGCCTGCAACAGCATGTGTGCTTCTTCGAGCCCGCGCATGGCTTGATAGAGGAAGCCTTCTACAGTCTGCGTGACTTCGCCCAGCAAAGCGTTGGCCGTATAGGCGTGCCCCGTGTGGCAGCGGTAGCGAATAAGCTTGCCCTCAATAAGCTGCGTCAGTGCCCCGTGGCATTCGGGACAGGTGAAGGAGGTTAATTGTCCCTGCTCAATGATGCCTAAGGCGAAGGCATTATTAGCCTTCGCAATTTGAAATTCGATGCCGAGCAGCTCTCGCTCCTGCTTCAGCACACGTGGAGTGGCCGGAGCTGGCTCCAGGGTCAGCCGCACCAGCAGGGACCCAAGCTCGGCGAGTGGCACAATATGGTCGGCCTCTACGTAGCCCAGGGCATTGATAGGCATCGCCGGCGACTCAGCATCATGCGGGTCCTGCACCACCGCCACGCCACCCAGGCGCTGTAGCGACCATAGCCCAGAGGTGCCATCATCCAGGTAGCCCGTAAGCACGACGCCAATCACGCGGGGACCGTAGCCATAGGCAGCGGAGCGAAACAGCGCGTCAATAGACGGACGGAAGCGGTTTTCTTTCGGCCCGCGCTTCACCAGCACACGGTCATTTTCCAGTAGCAAATGGTGGTCGGGCGGGGCCACGTAGATAGTACCAGCGGCAAAAGCCTCGCCGTCCTGGGCATGCTTAGCAGATAAGGCAGACACGCGGTCCAATAGCTGCGGCAGAATACTCTGCGAATCGGCCCCCACGTGTTGCACCACAAAGATAGGCGCCGGAAAGTCGGCTGGCAGGGTTTGCACCAGTGCTAGCAGGGCGGCTACACCCCCAGAGGAAGCCCCAATCACAACAATATCACGGCGCTGGTGAGTATTGGCAGGAGTTGATTGGGGCTGTTTCATTGCGTAGGCAGGAAGGGAAGGAAACGAATAAAGTACCTATAAATAATAGGAGTCAGCAGACTGCTTAACAGCAGGTTATAGCACCCGTAAACTAGGTTCGTCTTCTAAGCTCTATTATAAAATGAGCTGTCAGCTAAAGCCGTCAAATATACCCTTTTCCTACCCTATCCTATTCATCTTTGTTCCAAACTATCCAAGCCCTACCTTTGCTTCCTACCGCCTTTTCGTTTAGGCCTCCATTTCAGTCAACGACTATGCTTCTCGCTGTAAATTCTATCAATTACCAGCCCGTCGACTATTTGCCGATGCTGGTTCAGTTTATTTTGGCCATTGCCTTTGTAGCCTTTGCCATGGTGGTATCGCACTTGGTAGGCCCCAAGCGCCATAGCAAAGTGAAAGACGCTTCCTGGGAATGTGGTATTGAGTCGGTAGGTAACGCCCGCACGCCTATTTCGGTGAAGTACTTTCTCACGGCTATTCTATTTGTGCTGTTCGACGTGGAAGTTATCTTCATGTACCCCTGGGCCGTGAACTTCCGCAAGCTGGGCACCTTCGGTTTTGTAGAGATGGTGGTGTACCTGGCGTTGGTAATGGCTGGTTTCGGCTACGTGATTCGCAAGGGCATCCTGAAATGGAGTGAAATCCCTACCGCTCAGCCAAACTATAAATAAGCCGTTGGTGTTGGCTTTTTGGGTGTACTTCCCTCACTAACTGACTTTCACGCATGGATACTAGAGTTCCCGAAATCAAAACCGTACCGGCTCCTGAAGGCATTGAAGGCGCTGGTTTTTTTGCCACCTCGCTGGAGAAGGTAGTGGGTATTGCCCGCGCCAACTCGTTGTGGCCCCTACCCTTTGCTACCTCCTGCTGCGGCATTGAGTTTATGGCAACCATGGGCGCGCACTACGACATCTCTCGCTTCGGCTCCGAGCGCCCCAGCTTCTCGCCGCGCCAGGCCGACTTGCTGATGGTGATGGGTACCATTGCCAAGAAAATGGCTCCTATTGTGAAACAAGTGTACGAGCAGATGGCCGAGCCCCGCTGGGTGCTGGCCATGGGCGCCTGCGCCTCATCGGGTGGTATTTTCGACACCTACTCCGTACTGCAAGGCATCGACCGCATCATTCCGGTTGATGTGTACGTGCCAGGCTGTCCGCCTCGTCCTGAGCAAGTGCTCGACGGCTTGATGCGCGTGCAGGACTTAGCCAAGAATGAGTCTCTGCGCCGCCGTAACTCGCCCGAGTATCAAGCGTTGCTGGCATCCTATAATATTAAATAAGTGGTTAGCTGTTCGCTGTTGGCCATTCACTTCTTATCGGAAGTATGCCAACAGCGAACAGCCAATTGCCAATAGCTAACAGCTCACAAAATGGCTGACACAATCGAAGAATCTGCTGCCGCCCAAGCCACTGCCGTTGCGCAGGAAGACCCGCATAAACTAACCAACGCCAAGATCCTCAGCAAGCTGCAAGAGTTGTTTGGCGAGGCCTCCTTCACAGATGTAGAGGAGCCATATGGTTTGCTGACGGCTACTACTACCCGCGAGCGGATTCACGATATCATTCAGACGCTGGCTAGTGAGCAGGAGCTAAAGATGCACTTTCTGACCACTATGTGCGGGATTCACTATCCTGAGAACGAGGGTCAGGAATTAGGTATGATCTACCACCTGCACAGCTTGGTGAACAACGTGCGGCTACGGCTGAAAATCTTCTTCCCCATTGCTGATCCGGTAGTGCCTACCCTCACCGATGTATACGCTACGGCCAACTGGATGGAGCGGGAAGCTTACGACTTCTACGGCATTATCTTTCAGGGTCACCCGAACCTTATTCGGATCCTGAATGTGGAGGATATGGACTACCACCCCATGCGGCGCGAATATCCGCTGGAAGACGGCACCCGTGAAGACAAAACCGACCTGTTTTTTGGTCGCTAATATTTGATCTGTCATGCTAAGAAACGAAGCATCTTATCACGGCGGCGTTTAGTAGGCTCTAACTCAATGTGGCGCAGGCGTGATAAGGTCCTTCGCCGCGCTCAGGATGACACCATTTGATATGGCAGTAAACGACACTCTCGACGGTACGCATAAGATTATAGAAGAGGCACGTGACCAGAATTTTGGTATGAACGTGCCGATGCTTAACGACTTCAGCCAAGAGCTAACGACCCTGAACCTGGGGCCTACGCACCCGGCTACGCACGGTATTTTCCAGAACATCCTGCAAATGGATGGGGAGCGGATTGTATCGGGCGTGCCTACCATCGGCTACATCCACCGCGCCTTCGAGAAGATTGCGGAGCGCCGGCCGTTCTACCAGATTACGCCCCTGACGGACCGCATGAACTATTGCTCGTCGCCCATCAACAACATGGGTTGGCATATGACGGTAGAGAAGCTGTTGGGCGTGACAGTTCCCAAACGCGCGCAGTACATGCGCGTGATTATGATGGAGCTGGCCCGCATTGCTGACCACTTGGTATGCAACGGTATCCTGGGGGTAGATACGGGCGCTTTCACTGGCTTCCTGTATGTATTCGAGGAGCGCGAAAACATCTACGAGATTTACGAAGAAGTTTGCGGTTCGCGCCTGACCACCAACATGGGCCGGGTAGGCGGCATGGAGCGCGACTTCTCCGACGTAGCCATTCAGAAGCTGCGCACGTGGCTGAAGCGCTTCCCCGACGTGATGCGGGAATTTGAGAAGCTGTTCAACCGCAACCGCATCTTCATGGACCGCACCATCGACGTGGGCGGTATCACAGCAGAAAAGGCGTTGAATTACGGCTTCACCGGCCCCAACCTGCGCGCCACTGGTGTTGATTACGATGTGCGCGTAATGAACCCCTATTCTTCCTATGAAGACTTCGATTTCGAAATTCCAGTAGGTACCAAGGGCGACACCTATGACCGTTACTTGGTGCGCAACGCCGAAATCTGGCAGAGCCTCCGCATTATTGAGCAAGCGTTGGAAAACCTCCCCGAAGGCCCCTACCACGCCGACGCACCGCACTACTACCTGCCTCCCAAGCAGGCCGTGTACAAAAACATGGAGGCGCTCATTTACCACTTCAAAATCATTATGGGGGAGATAGACGCGCCAGTAGGTGAGGTGTATCACTCTGTGGAAGGTGGTAACGGCGAGTTGGGCTTCTACCTGATTTCGGATGGAGGTCGCACGCCCTACCGCCTGCACTTCCGTCGGCCTTGCTTTATCTATTACCAAGCCTACCCCGAAATGGTAGTAGGCCAGTCGCTCTCCGATGCCATCCTCACGCTGTCGTCGATGAACGTAATTGCCGGCGAACTGGACGCCTAGTATGCCGCTGAATCTGATTGATATGGAACCCACGAACGCCCCCGCCAAGCCTCAGTTTTCGGCCGCTGCTCAGGACGAAATCAAGCGCATCATTACGCACTACCCCGAGGACCGCAAGAAGTCGGCGCTACTCCCGGTGCTGCACATTGCCCAGGCCGAGTTTGGCGGTTGGGTGAGCCCCGAGGTGCAAACGCTGGTAGCCGAAACATTGGACCTCAAGCCGATTGAGGTGTACGAGGTAGCCACGTTCTACACCATGTTCAACCTAAAACCAGTGGGCAAGCACGTGTTGGAAATTTGCCGCACGGGTCCTTGCATGCTGCGCGGTTCCGACGAGCTGACGGCCCACCTGGAGCGCCTGACAGGTGCCAGGGTAGGCGGCGAAACATCGCCCGATGGCTTGTTTACGCTGAAAGAGGTTGAGTGCTTGGCTGCCTGCGGCTTTGCCCCCATCGTGCAGGTGCGGGAGAAGTATTATGAGCAGCTTGATACGCCCGAAAACGTGGATGCGATGCTTACAGAGCTGCGCAACATGGTGCACCGCCCTATTCTTCCTTGGGAAGCATTGGCGCAGAATTAATCGGGCAGGAAAATTAGACGATTGGCGAATAGTTACTAGCGCACACGATCATGGGACGCAAACTGCTGACTGAACATATTAACGTTGAAGGCATTGACACCTTTGAGGTATACCGCAAACACGGCGGCTACCGCTCGGTGGAGAAGGCCTTGAAGACAATGACCCCCGATGAGGTGGTAGAGGAAGTGAAGAAGTCGGGCCTGCGTGGGCGCGGCGGCGCGGGCTTCCCTACTGGCCTAAAGTGGAGCTTTCTGGCGAAGCCAGAAGGCGTGCCGCGCCACTTAGTGTGCAACGCCGACGAATCGGAGCCGGGCACATTCAAGGACCGTCAATTGATGTCGAAGCTGCCGCACTTGCTCATTGAAGGCATGATTACGAGCAGTTATGCGCTGGGCGCTAATACCTCGTACATCTACATTCGCGGCGAGTTGTTGTACGTACTGCGCATCCTGGAAAAAGCTATTTCGGAGGCGTATGCCAATGGTTTCTTGGGCAAAAACATCCTCGGCTCGGGCTACGACCTGGATTTGCACGTGCACCCCGGTGGTGGCGCGTATATCTGCGGCGAGGAAACGGCTCTGCTCGAATCATTGGAGGGCAAGCGCGGCAACCCGCGTAACAAGCCACCATTCCCAGCTGTGCAGGGCCTTTATGCTCGTCCCACGGTAGTAAACAACGTGGAGTCGATTGCAGCCGTGGTTCCCATCATCAACGATGGTGGCGATGAATACGCCAAGTTGGGGGTAGGTAAGAGCACGGGCACTAAGTTGTTCTCGGCTTGCGGACACCTCAACAAACCCGGCATCTACGAAATTGAGCTGGGTGTGCCTGTCGAGGAATTCATCTACTCCGACGAGTACTGCGGTGGCATCTGGAAGGGTAGAGAGCTGAAAGCAGTAGTAGCCGGTGGCTCTTCCGTACCAATCCTACCTAAAGAGTTAATTCTGAAGACGGCAGCCGGTGAAGACCGCCTGATGACTTATGAATCTCTCTCCGATGGTGGCTTCGTGACGGGCACTATGCTGGGCTCGGGTGGCTTCATCGCCATGGACGAAACCACGTGCATCGTGCGCAATACCTGGAGCTTCTCACGTTTTTACCACCATGAGAGCTGCGGCCAATGCTCGCCCTGCCGCGAAGGTACCGGCTGGATGGAAAAAGTGCTGCACCGCTTAGAGCATGGCCACGGTCACATGGAGGACATCGACCTACTCGTGAGCGTAGCCAAGCAAATCGAGGGCAATACGATCTGTCCGCTGGGTGAAGCCGCCGCGTGGCCGGTAGCCGCCGCTGTGCGCCACTTCCGCGACGAATTTGAGTGGCACGTGACCCACGCCAAGGAAGCCGCCCGCCCTGGCGCGGTCTACCCCGGCAAAGCGGTACTGGCTTAACTGTCATGCTGACGAAGGAAGCATCTTATCACGGCTGCTTTCGTCAAATTCACTAACTATTGCGGCGCTGACATGATAAGGTCCTTCGACACTGGCTTGATGCGCCACATGCTCATGATGACAAGTAAATAATGGCTAAAATAACCTTCGACGGCATTGAGATTGAGATTCCGGACGGAACCACGATCATGAATGCGGCCCGTACTGTGGGCGGTAGCATTGTGCCACCGGCCATGTGCTACTACACGCCGCTGAAAGGCTCGGGCGGCAAGTGTCGCGCCTGCCTGGTAAAAGTAACGGCTGGTTCTACTAAAGATCCGCGCCCCATGCCCAAGCTGGTACCTTCGTGCATTACCTCTGTGCAGGATGGTATGGTGGTAGAAAATACTGTAAACCAGCAAGTACTGGATGTCCGCAAGGGTATTGTGGAGATGCTGCTCATCAACCACCCCCTGGACTGCCCTGTGTGCGACCAAGCGGGTGAGTGCGACCTGCAAAACTTTGCTTTTGAGCACGGTGTGAGCACCACGCGTTATACCGAGGAGCGTCGCACGTTCGACAAAATCGACATCGGGCCGCTGATTCAGCTGCATATGACGCGCTGCATCCTGTGCTACCGCTGCGTGTACACGGCCAACCAGATAGCTGGCGACAGGGTACACGGTGTGCTGGGCCGCGGCGACGCCGCCGAAATCGGTACGTACATCGAGAACATCATCGACCAGGATTTCTCCGGCAACGTCATCGACGTGTGCCCGGTAGGCGCCCTCACCGACAAAACTTGGCGCTTCAAGCAACGCGTGTGGTTTACGAAGCCCGTGAATGCCCACCGCGACTGCCCCAAGTGCTCGGGCAACGTGCTGCTGTGGTACAAAGGCAAAGACGTGCTGCGCGTAACCGCCCGCAAGGACGAGTACGGCGAGGTGAAAGAGTGGATCTGCAACGAGTGTCGCTTCGAGAAAAAGGAAACGTCGGATTGGACCATTGAAGGTCCCGCCCACATCGACCGTTCTTCTGTTATTTCGGCCAACCACTACGAATTGCCGGTGCTCAACCACTCTGTAGTAGCCGACCTCCCCGAAAGCACGCAGCGCGAGTTGGAAAAGAACCCACCATTGAAATTAGGATCGTAAATCAAGCTCTTAGCTGATAGCTGTTGGCTGTTAGCTCCCTGTGCTTCATTATTAAACAACAGCTAACAGCTAACAGCTAATAGCTATCAGCTAAAAAGAATGTTAGAACTTCCTGCCCTCGGCTGGCAATCCATCGTCATCTTCGTGGTCTTCGCGCTATCGTTGCTGATTGCCACCTATTGCACTTACGCCGAGCGCGTCATTGCGGCCTTCCTGCAAGACCGGGTAGGCCCGGACCGCGCTGGCCCTTATGGCCTCGCTCAACCACTAGCTGATGCTGTGAAGATGTTCACCAAGGAGGAGTTTTTTCCTAGTGGCGCCAATACGGCCCTGTTCATCTTCGGTCCTTGCCTGGCCATGATTACGGCGCTGATGTCGTCGGCGGTTATTCCGTTCGGCAACGTGCTGGAGTTCGGTTCCAACTACTTCTTTCTGCAAGGCATTGAGGTAAATATCGGCTTGCTGTGGGTGTTCGGTGTGGTATCGCTAGGCGTATACGGCATTATGATTGGCGGTTGGGCCTCCAACAACAAATTCTCACTGCTAGGTGCTATCCGAGCGGCTTCGCAGAACATCAGCTACGAATTGGCTATGGGCCTGTCGCTGATTGCGGTGCTGATGATTTCAGGTACGCTGTCGCTGCGCGACATTACGTTGCAGCAATCGGTGGCCGGTGAGTGGCATTTCTGGAATATCGTGAAACAGCCGCTGGGCTTCATCATTTTCTTGGTATGTGCTTTCGCTGAAACCAACCGTACGCCCTTCGACTTGCCTGAGTGCGAAACGGAACTGGTAGGTGGTTATCACACCGAATATTCGTCGATGAAACTAGGCCTGTACCTATTCTCGGAATACGTAAACATATTCGTGGCTTCGGCCGTGATGAGCGTACTGTACTTCGGCGGCTTCAACTTCCCTTTCCAATACGAACTGCGCGACTGGTTGGTAAGCAACCAAGATTGGACGCTGGCCGGCGCACAAAACCTGATTACCATTCTAGGCACTGTGCTGCTGTTCGGGAAGATTTTCGGCTTCATCTTCTTCTTTATGTGGGTGCGCTGGACCCTACCCCGCTTCCGCTACGACCAACTGATGCGCTTGGGCTGGACTATTCTCATTCCCCTGTCCATCTTCAACATCCTGCTCACCGGTGGTCTGATTACTTTCGGTATCATTTAGTAGGCTTTTGATCTGACCTTATGCAATCCCTTAGCAATAGAGCCAAGCAAGTTGAAAAGAAGCCCATGACGCTGGCCGAGCGGGCCTACCTGCCGGCTATCTTTCAGGGCTTGAGCATTACGATGCGGCACTTCTTTATGAAGAAGCCCACCATTCGCTACCCTGAGGAGCAGCGCCCGTTTTCGCCCGTGTTCCGCGGCCTGCACGTGCTGAAGCGCGACGAGCAGGGTAGAGAGCGGTGCACTGCCTGCGGCCTCTGCGCCGTAGCTTGCCCCGCCGAAGCCATTACGATGGTGGCCGGTGAGCGGAAAAAAGGGGAAGAAAATCTGTACCGTGAGGAGAAGTACGCCATTAGCTACGAAATCAACATGCTGCGGTGTATCTTCTGCGGCCTCTGCGAAGAAGCCTGCCCGAAAGCCGCCGTGTACCTGCAAGCCGACAAAATGGCGCCGCCACGCTTCGAGCGCGACGAGTTCATTTACGGTAAGAACCGTTTGGTAGAGCCCGTTTCGCCGGATGACCGCTCGAAGCGCGGCATTCAGCTCACGGAGGAACAAGCCCAGCAGCTACGCACCAAGATGGACGCACAACTGGCGTAGCTTCTCTTTTCCAAATTCCATCCTCCCTACCCCTCCTTGCAAAGGGAGGGGCGTTGGTTTCCCGCTTTTAGCCATAGCTTTGCCCTATGTCCCCACTTTTTCTCTTCCTGTCGTTTCTGGCGCTGCTGAGCGCGCTGGGCGTGGTTATCGCCAAGAACCCTGTGCACAGCGTGCTGTTCCTGATCCTGACGTTCTTCGCTTTGTCGGGGCACTACTTGATCCTGAACGCGCAGTTTCTGGCAGCTGTGAATATCATCGTGTACGCAGGTGCTATCATGGTATTGTTCCTGTTCGTGATTATGTTCTTGAACCTGAACGCTGACACGGAACCTAAAAAGCCTATACTGGCCCAGATAGCCGCCGTTATTGCGGGTGGTTCGCTGCTGCTAGTACTGGTGGCTGCCCTCCGCAACGTGGAGCCGGTAGGTTATAATGCCGCTACCTTCGACTCGCAGATTGGCATGGTAGACCGTCTTGGTTTGGTGCTCTACGATCAGTATCTATTGCCTTTCGAATTGGCCTCTATACTTTTCCTAGCCGCTATGGTAGGTGCAGTGATGCTAGGTAAGCGCGAGACAGGCGAACGAAATTTTTAGAAGTTTCTCTTCTATATAAAAGCGAAAGCGGCAACTGAGGTTTCAGTTACCGCTTTCGCTTTTATACTTCCTTCGGAGCAGCCAATGGCTCTTCGCCAAACTTCCGGCGCATCCAGGCTGGGCCACAAGCGCTCTGCATTTTCTGTTTGAATTTCTCCTGTTCCTCGGGCGTCATGGTAGCCATGCGACCGGCAATCTTTTGCTTCCAGGCATTACGACGACGTGCCCAACCTGCGCTGCCCCTACCCCATCCACCGAACAGAATACGCGAGAGTAATAGCAGACCGAGACCCTGCCAGAAACTAATAACTGGCCCGTTGAATATTTCCGGCACCAGCTTGTTCCAGAGAATCATAAAAAACTGGCCGACTATTGCAAGGAATAGAACGGCGAAGAGTGCGAATTTGAGGCCACGTAGCAGCCAAGAAGAGCGGTTCATTGTTGAGGTGCTAATGAGGTAATGTGCTGACACAGCATGTTGACTGTCGAAATAACCGAACGTCAATCCGTAAACAGTTCGGTGTAGAGCTTTTGCAGGCGTTTGCGCAGGTGTTGCACGGCGTAGTGCTTACGCGATATCAGAGTTTTGAGCGGCACGCCGGTTTCCTCTTCCATTTCGCGGAAGCTTTTCTCTTCCAACTCGTGCCAGATAAACACTTGGCGCTGAGCGGGCGGCAATTCCTCCAGCGCAGCAGCTAGGGCCTCCATCAACGTTTCGCGGAGTAGGCGATTCTCGGGCGCGTCGTCGGGAGCTGGCAGGATGTCGGCGAGCAGCAGCGAGTCGTCTTCATCCGTGCCCGTTGCGTGCAGTTCGTCTTCCAGCGAAGCGGTTTTCTTGCGGCGATACAGGTCGGTGATGCGGTTGCGCGCCACCCGAAACAGCCACGCCGCCGCTTGCTCTACGGGCTTCAGTAGCCGGTAGCTTTCTACCAGTTCAGCAAAAACGTCTTGCAATACGTCTTCGGCTTCGGCTTCGTCGGGGATGCGACGGCGGATGAAGGCCAGTAGCCGGGCCCGCTGTTCGCGCACCGCTTGCTGAATCTGCCGGTCCTGGTGGCCTGCATCCATGTAGGCATTATCGAGCATGAGGGGTAGCGTTTCCATTCTGCTAACACAGACGGATGAAGGCCGAAAATACTTGAACAAACCCTCACATTTTCTTTGGTGTGTGTACGCCCTAGCCCTATTGATACAGTGGCAATTGCTCCCCGCTATCTTGCTGGCGCTTGTTATGGGTAGCCACCGACAGGTTAGACTGGTTCCAAATCACGTTTTACAGTGGGGCTTTTCTATTTTTCCGATACCTTTGCCACCTATACTGTACCGCCCCCGCCGGCAAACCCCACCGCATGGACCAGACCATTCCGGAAGTAATCCGCACCGTACCACTCCAGTACTACGTGTTTTTCGCCACGGCCTTGTTTGCCATCGGAGTTACGGGCGTACTGATCCGGCGCAACGCCATCATCATTTTCATGTGCGTGGAGCTGATGCTGAACGCAGTGAATATCCTGCTGACAGCCTTCTCCGCCTACCGCGCCGACGCCAACGGACAGGTATTCGTGTTTTTCATCATGGCCGTAGCCGCCGCCGAGGTATCGGTCGGGCTGGGCATTATTGTGATGATCTACCGCAATTTCCAGACTACTGACGTCAACCTGCTCAGCCGACTAAAGTTTTAAATTGGCGTCCGAGGGGACATAGGATTTGCGTGTTTGAGTTGATGCTATAAGATCGACAAAGAACAACTCCCAGTCCTTCAGTCCCCAAAACCCAGTCCCTATCTTATGCAAGAAACTGTACTACCCCTTCACGGAGCCCCGCACGCCACGCTGCTGTATGTGCTGATTCCGCTGCTGCCGTTTCTGGGTTTTCTGATTAATGGCCTGATGAACCGGCGCCTGTCGGGCACGGTGGCCGGGGCACTGGGCAGCGTGATGGTGCTGGGCTCGTTCCTGATTTCCTGCTACCTATTTGCCACGTTCGAATACCAGTATACAGTGCCGCTGTTCGACTGGATTTCGGTGGGCTCGCTCCAAATTCCGTTCTCCTACCAGGTCGATCAGTTGAGCCTGATTATGCTGCTGCTGGTGACGGGGGTAGGCTTCCTGATTCACGTGTACAGCATCGGCTACATGCACCACGACGAAAACGTGGGCAAGTTTTTCGCCTTCTTGAACTTGTTCGTGTTCAGCATGTTGGTGCTGGTGTTGGGTTCCAACTTCGTGATTCTATTTGTGGGCTGGGAAGGCGTAGGGCTGTGCTCTTACCTACTAATCGGCTTCTGGAACAAGGAAACCGCCAACAACAACGCTGCTAAGAAGGCCTTCATCATCAACCGGGTAGGCGACTTGGGCTTCCTGCTCGGCATCTTCCTGATTTACCTGACCTTCAACTCGGTACAGTATGCTGAGGTATTCCAGAAAGCCAGCCTGGGGCAGTTCGGACCCTACTCGGTGGCGGTGGTTACGGCCATTACGTTGCTGTTGTTTGTAGGCGCGGCCGGTAAATCGGCTCAGATTCCGCTCTACACCTGGCTGCCCGACGCCATGGCCGGCCCTACCCCCGTATCGGCCCTTATTCACGCCGCTACCATGGTAACGGCCGGTATATATATGGTGCTGCGCGCCAACGTGCTGTTTACGCTGGCCCCCGAAACGCTGGAAGTTATAGCGGTTATTGGAGCCGCCACAGCACTATTTGCCGCTACCATTGGTCTGGCGCAAAACGATATTAAGAAGGTACTGGCTTACTCCACCGTGTCGCAACTGGGCTATATGTTCCTGGCGCTGGGCGTGATGGGGTACTCTACCTCGCTGTTTCACGTGCTCACGCACGCATTCTTCAAGGCGTTGCTGTTCCTGGGTGCGGGTTCTGTGATTCACGCCATGAGCAATGAGCAAGACATTCGCCGCATGGGCGGCTTGCGCAAGGCCCTACCCGTCACTTTCGCTACCTTCCTCATCGGCTGCTTGGCCATTTCGGGCATTCCGCCCTTCTCGGGTTTCTTCTCGAAAGATGAGATTCTGAGCCACGTGTACGAGCACAGCAAGGTGCTGTATGCGGTAGGCCTGTTCACGGCGTTCCTGACGGCCTTCTACATGTTCCGTCTGCTGTTCCTGACGTTCTTCGGCGAGTTCCGGGGCACGGAGGAGCAAAAGCACCACCTGCACGAGTCACCGGCCAGCATGACGCTGCCACTGATTGTATTGGCTATTCTGGCAGCTGTGGGTGGCTTTATGGGGGCACCCATGCTGCTCGGTGGCAAGCACTACCTCGCCGATTATCTCGCGCCTATCTTCACCTACTCGCAGCGCCTCAACCCGGCCGCTTTCGGCCAAGAGCCTGACCACAACACCGAGCTGATGCTGATTGGCCTCTCGGTAGCAGCGGCCGTGCTGGGCATTGTGCTGGCCTACGTGCAGTACGTGAGCCGCGCCGCCCGCCCCGCCGAAGACGATGCCCAGCGCTCGGCCCCAGAGAGCCTAGTGTATCACAAATATTACATCGACGAACTGTACAACGCCCTGTTCGTGCGGCCCATTATGTGGCTCTCGCGCGGCCTTTATCGCTTCGTAGAGCAAAGCATCATCGACCCCATCGTAAACGGTTTCGGCCGTGTTACTCTCGGTGGTAGCCAGCTGCTGCGCTACGTGCAAACCGGCTCGGTAGAAACCTACTTGATTCTGATGGTAGTGGGAATTGTGCTGGTACTCGCGCTGAATTTTATGCGGTTTTAAATGTATTCTTCTTACTATGAAAGTTTTTGTAATAAATTTAAAAAGGTCAACAGAAAGAAAAGAATTTATACAAAAACAACTTTACAATGCTAAAATAGAGTTCGAGTTTGTCGAAGGAGTTGATGGAAACGCTCTTTCTAACACGTATTTAGAATCAATTTGTGATTTTAATCCTTTATCTAAAACACCATATTTATTCAAAAAAGGTGTTTATGGCTGTGCTTTGAGCCACTATAACATATATAAAAAAATAGTTGAAGAAAAAATTTCTTGTGCATTGGTACTTGAAGATGATGTAAATATTAATAGTAATTTGAAAGATATTTTGGATGCATTAGAAAAAAAAATAAAGGAGAACGAAGTAATTCTATTGTTTTCTCAAAACACATACACGCCTACTGTTTATTCTAGTTTAGATAGAGAAGATATCTTAGAAAATTATTCCATCCATTATCCATTAAACATAGGAGCTCTCGGCTCAGCAGCAGGATATGTTATTACGCATAAGGCCGCTGAAGGTATGGTATCAACTGTATTGCCAATTAAATATGCAGCTGATGCATGGCACCAATTTTTTAATAATTGTGCTATTAAAAATATTAGGTCTGTTTTACCTTACCCTATATTGCCAGCTGGTCTTGAAAGCAATATAGATTATATTAGCAAAAAGGGGGTAATCCAAGTAATAAAGAAATTTTCAGCAATTCAATTGCTATTAAAATATAGGAGAAAATTATTATTAAATAAAACCAAGGCATACTCTATTGTAGATCAGAAATCACCATTGATTAAATAACGCTTCAAGATAAATGCTCACCGTCTTTCTCCTACTCTGGCCCGTGGCGGCTGCTTTACTGCTGCACTTCTTCAAAGGGGGCGCGGCCCGCGTGGTAGCCCTAGGCGCGGCGCTGGTTGAACTGGCGGTAGCCGCCTTCGCTGCCATCGTGTCGCGCGGCAACGTTAGCGGTCAGTTCGATGTCAACTACCAGTGGGTAGCCTCTGCGGGCATCAACTTCCACGTAGGCATGGATGGCCTGAGCGTGTTGCTGGTGCTGCTCACGGCGTTTCTAGTGCCCATCATTCTGCTAGCCGCCTTCCGCCGCGAGTATGAGAACCCCTCCACGCTGTACGCGCTGGTGCTGTTTATGCAAACCGGGCTGGTAGGCGTGTTCGTATCGCTGGATGCGTTCTTGTTCTACTTCTTCTGGGAAGTGGCACTTATTCCGATTTACTTCATTGCCGGCGTGTGGGGTGGCGAGCGGCGCGTACAGGTCACGTTCAAGTTCTTCCTGTATACCATCATTGGCTCGCTGTTTATGCTGGCCGGCTTCGTGTACCTCTACTTCCAGACTGGACCGGCCGCGTCGGGACTGGCGCAGCACACCTCGGATCTGTCGGCGTTCTACAACCTGAACTTGAGCAGCAGTGAGCAGTCGTGGCTGTTCTGGCTGATTTTCGCGGCCTTCGCCGTGAAAATGCCCATCTTTCCCTTCCATACTTGGCAGCCGGACACCTATACCGAGTCGCCCACGGTGGCTACTATGCTGCTTTCGGGCATCATGCTGAAAATGGGTGTGTACGGCGTGATGCGCTGGCTTCTACCCGTTGTCCCTTACGGCGTAAGCCAATGGCAGCCGCTGGTGCTGATTCTGTCAATTATCGGTATCGTGTACGGAGCCATCATCGCTATCCGGCAGCACGACATCAAGCGCCTGATTGCCTACTCTTCGTTTTCGCACGTGGGCCTGATGGCTGCAGGTATGTTCTCGCTCACCCAAATTGGCCTGCAAGGCGCCGTGATTCAGATGCTGGCCCACGGCGTGAACGTGGTCGGCCTGTTCTTCGCCGCCGACGTGATTGAGCGCCGCACCGGCACCCGCAACATCGCCGACCTCGGAGGCCTCACGCGCCGCACACCCCTGCTCACGGTTACCTTCCTGGTAGTGCTGCTGGGCTCAGCAGCCTTACCCCTCACCAGCGGTTTTGTGGGCGAGTTCCTATTGCTAGCGGGTGTATATGAATACAACGCCTGGATGGGCGCGGTGGCAGGCCTCACGGTCATCTTTGCAGCGGTGTACCTGCTACGCATGTTCCAGCGGGTGATGCTGGGGCCGGATTCAAGCTTCTCTGCCACCATTACTGACCTTACCGGCGCCGAACTGGCCGTGATGGTTCCGCTAGTGGTATTGGTCTTCTGGATTGGCTTGTTCCCGAACACCTTCCTGCATATTTCGGAACCAGCGGTGATGCAGCTGCTGAATATCGTGAAACGATAGGTACTTTTTGGCTGCTGGCCACTCGCTGTTAGCTGGTAGCTGACCGTGCAACGACAAAAGCTAGTAGCCAACAGCTAATAGCTAATAGCTTATCATCCCATGACTTCTCTCATTATACTTTCCGTTTTTGGCATCATCAACCTGTTTTTGGGTTTTCTGCGCTCCAACAAGCTGCTGATGCCCCTGGCGATGCTGGTGCTGGTCATTGTATTTGGGGCCAACGCTTACGACTGGAGCCTGGGTACGCAAAGCTTCTTCAGCGAAATGCTGGTGGTGGACCGTTACACGGTGGCCTTCACGGGTATTGTGGTGCTGACTACGATGCTGCTCCTACCCTTCTCCGAGAAATACGTGCGCGAGGGCGAAGCCAACCTGGCCGAATACTACTCGCTGCTGCTATTTGCGCTGGTAGGCGCCATCATGATGGTGGCCTACAACAACATGCTGATGCTATTTATCGGCATTGAAATCATGAGCATTTCGATGTACGTGGTGGCCGGTGCCGACAAGCGCAACGCCCGCTCCAACGAAGCCGCGCTCAAGTACTTCCTGATGGGTGCCTTTGCCACGGGCATCTTGTTGTTTGGGGTGGCGCTGGTGTACGGCGCTACGGGCACGTTTTATCTTTCTCAGCTGAGTGCTGCTGTTACTAATCCAGCAAATGCGGAGTTCACTCCAATGCTGTATGTTGGCATCCTGTTGATTATCATTGGCATCAGCTTCAAGGTAGGCGCGGCGCCCTTCCACTTCTGGACTCCCGATGTGTATGAAGGTAGCCCTACCTTCTTCACGGCTTATATGAGTACGGTGGTGAAAACAGCTGGCTTCGCTGCTTTTTTCAAGCTGTTGCTCGTTGGTTTCGGGGGGGCACAGTCGTTCTGGCTACCTACCGTGCTGGCCATTACCATCCTTACTTTGCTCATTGGCAATCTGGGCGCGGTGGCCCAAACCAGCGTGAAACGCATGCTGGCCTACTCCAGCATTTCGCACGCCGGCTACCTGTTCATTGCCTTGGTAGCGTTCGATCAAAACCTGTCGGCCAACGGTATTTTCTTTTATTCGCTAGCTTACTCAGTAGCTACTATATCGGCTTTCGCGGTGCTGAAGCTGGTAGCCGATCAGCGCCAGCGCGAGGACTACGACGGCTTTGGCGGCCTGTGCCGCACCAACCCACTCCTAGCGGGTTGCCTCACCATTTCGATGCTGTCGTTGGCGGGTATCCCGCTCACGGGGGGCTTCTTCGGTAAATTCTTCGTGTTCTCGGCTGCTGTTAGCCAAGGCTATATTGGGCTGGTGGTGTTTGCGCTGGTGATGTCGATGGTTAGTATCTACTACTACCTGCGGCCGGTTATTGCAGCGTATCTGCGGCCATTGCCGGAGAATGCGCAGCCGGTTTATGTCAGCAGCTTTCAATCGGTGATGCTGGTGGTGCTGGCCCTGCTTACGGTTGTGCTGGGCGTATTGCCCGGTTTGGTAAGCGGGCTGCTGTAGAAGTGTTTGCTCAGGCAAAAACCGCTGTTATTCTAAACAAAGCGAAGGACCTTATCA
>NZ_JAHWGL010000149.1 GCF_019334315.1 Hymenobacter profundi | reverse complement strand
AGTTGTGAAGTTGTGAAGGGTGAAGCAGCTATTCTGCTGATGCTAGTGGCGAAGCCTACGCAAGTGGTGCGGCCAGAATGGTAAACTTTCCCTTCACAACTTCACAACTTCACTATTGATTATCGCGCCACTCGTAGACCCACTTGGCCTGAATTTGCTCCAGGTGGCCTTCGTTGGCCTGCTCCCGGGTGCCCTCGAAGTTGGGTAGGGATAGTACCCAGTCGATGAGCTCGGTGAAGCGGATACGGTAGATTTTAGCCTCTGTGAAATCGTCGCCAAATTTCTCGTAGAGGGCCATGGCCACGTCTTCGTGGTCGCTCCACTTGATGGGTGGCTCGAAGTGATTCATAGGTAAAGTGTTGAGTGGTAAGGGTTGAGTATTAGGTGTTGAGCGCACTGAGTGCTGGCTACGCCAACTCACTACGCTCAACACCTAATACTTCCAATCAGTGTCCCAGGAAGTTCTGGGGCGGAACCAGGATTTGCAGCTCGTCGGTGTCAGCTTGCACCACGCACTGGCAGGCCAGGCGCGAGTTGATACGGGGGTTGATGGCGCGGTCGATGAAATCCTCTTCCTTGTCCGAAATTTCGGGCAGAGAGTCTTCGCCGCGCTGCACGTACACATGGCACGTGCTGCACCCACACACGCCGCCGCAGTTGTGCTGCAACTGCACGCCGTTGTTGAGCGCCACGTCCAGCACCGACTCGCCCTCAGCGGCCACATGGGTCTGGTCGGGCTGCCCGTCCTGAAACTTGAAATGTATATTGACGACTTTCACGGGAAGTAGCTACGTAATTAGCAAAGAGGGGCAAAGGTACGGATGCCTCCCCCCGAATCAAAACTAGCCGGCCGACGGCTCCGCTGCCTGCTGAATACTGCGTGAGACAGTAGCGTACACCTCATGCCACATAGGATGAGTCTGTAGCGCGGCCTGGTGCCGGGCCAGGGTAGGCGCATCGTGCCGGGCGGCGGGGCCGGTTTGCACCGTGAACGGAGGGTAGGCCAAGGCCTTTTCTACGGTTTCGCGCACCAAGGGTACGATGAGTTCAAACGGCAGCCCGGCTTCCTGCAACAGCGCGTGGCTGATGCCGAGCACGTGGTTGGTGAAGTTGCCGGCAAACACGGCCGCGGTGTGTAACAAAAGGCGCTGCCCTGAATTGAGCAGACGCACGTCCTGGCTCAAGCTGTGCGCCAGCGTCAGCAGGGTAGCTTGGCTGGCCGCATCGGCCGCTTCCAAGCAGAGCGGGAGCGTGGTCCAGTCTACCATGCGGCCGGGGCTGAACGTTTGCAACGGATAGAAAACGCCTCCGCGCAGGTGGGGGTAGGGCGCGAACACAGCCAGCGGCAGTGCGCCGGCCGTATGCGCGGCTAGTACATTGGCGGGCAGTTGCAGCTGTGCCAACAGCGGCTCCACGGCGGCATCGGGCACGGCCAGCAGCACTATTTCTGCTTCTAGCTGGTGCAAATCTGGGTTGGTGGTAGCGCGGGCTCCGGGCAGCTGCGTGGCCAGCGCGGCGGCACTGGCTGCCGTGCGACTCCACACATGCGTGATGGTATGGCCCGCCCGCAGCAGCGCCGGCCCTAGGTGGGTGGCTACCCGGCCGGCGCCTACTAAACAAATACGCATAGTGAAAAGGCAGTTTGAAGCGGTAAGTTGCTGCTGCTTATTGAAAACAGCATCTAGTGGCAAGACGACGCGACCCCGTATTTTTTCGCCGAAGATGCTATCTTAACTATGGAAAGCACGTAGTGTTTACTGCTTTATTTACAGCAGCGACTTAATCCGCTTTACTTTCCTGCTCCGCTCTCAACTTAAACGCTTTTTACCGAAACACTTTCTACATGCAACATCTATACACTACCCCGACGGAGCGCCCTGCGCGGCGTCGATTGGGGCGCCTGCTGGGGCTGTGCGCGCTGGCGCTTGGCTTGCAGTTGCCGGCTCAGGCGCAATTGAATTACAACCAGTATACTGGCGAAAATGTAGCTGGCACCTACACCGACCTAGGCAGCGCGGGCACTGCTATTGCCACGGCTAATACCGACGACGCTAATTCAGCGGCCCAGAACATCGGCTTCAGCTTTCGATATAATGCCCAAAATTTCACGCAGTTTGTGCTGAATACCAATGGCTACCTGCGTTTGGGTAGTGCTGCACCATCCACAGCTTACTTTTTCAGCGACCCAGATAAGATTACGGGCGGACCACTAAATAGCACTAACGCAGCTGACGTGAACCTGCTGCTGCCTTTTAATGAAGATCTCACTGCTGGCACGAGTCCCACTGAATACCGGACAGCCACTACGGGTGCCGCCCCCAACAGGGTATGCACCATTCAGTGGAAAAACGTGAGCGACAAAGCCCGCGGGACGAAAGCTAGTCAGTACACCAACTTCTCCTTTCAGGTGAAGCTTTACGAAACTAGCAATACTATCGAGTTTGTGTACGGACCAGCTACCAGCGGACCTACTGCTGTGTCTTACAAAACGGTTGCAGTTGGCATTAAAGGATCTAACGCAACTCCTACGGCTAATGCAGAGATAATCACCCTCACAAAAGAAGCTGAACAGCCCTGGGCACAGGCTAGGTTCTTCACTGGGCCTGTCTTTTTCGATATTTTAAACACGGTGGTACCTGATGCTGGCCGTACTTACCGCTTCAACACGCGTAAGGCTAACGACGCTGCGACCGTATCCGTCTTTACCTATGGTCAACTCTCGCCCGAAGCTGCTCCCCACACGGCTCAGACAATCATTTATAACGCAGGAACCACCACTCTTACTAACGTGCCGGTAACACTAACAGTAGCAGGTGCCTCAACTTTCACCAGCACTAAAACGATTGCTTCGCTACCTGCCAATCGTCTAACGCTGGTAACATTTGATCCCTACCCTGCCACTACCCTGGGTGCTAATACCCTAACAGTAAGCGTGGGCAATGATGCGCTAAATAGCAATAATCAAAAAACTACTACTCAAACCGTCACGTCGAACCGATTAGCGTATGAGACACCAAATCAATTCATTGATGATTACCTGCCGCTTCTAGGAACAAACGGGGCTTTTGCAGCTAAATACACTATTACTCAATCTACTACAGTAAATAGCGCAACGTTGGCGCTAATAAGCAACGGTCCTAGCAGTTCTACCTACCGCGTAGTACTCTATGATGCATTAGGCCCCAACGGGGGCCCCGGCAACGAACTATACGTATCACCCTCCCAGGCTGTTCCGGCCGATAGCAGGCGCGTCACGGTTACCCTTCCTAATGTAGTAGTGAACTCCTCATTCTACGTGGGTATGCGTTTCGATCAGGACAGCGATGACTTTTCACTAGGAGCACAAATAGAAGACCCTCTCCGCCCAAACACTTTTTATTTTACGGCACCAGGAAGCAGTTTGAGCACTTGGGAAGTTTTTGAAGACTTCGATGAATTTTATTATCTGCGGCCAGCCATTAGTGTAGGATTTGGAGCCGTGCCGCCTTGCCAAACACCTGTTAACTTCCAATTCACAGCTGTTACGACCACTTCTGCCAACATCACATTTACAGCTTCAGCCGGCACAGGTCTGTATGTAGCTGAATATGGTCCGGCAGGTTTCGCACCCGGTTCAGGTACGACCATCACTAGTGCTACTTCACCCATCACACTCACTGGTTTGGCAGCAGCTACTACTTACGATGTGTATGTAAGCAAAAGCTGCGGCGGCACGGCCGGCACCAGCGCCCGCTACGGTCCATTGAAATTGACTACCGCTTGTCAACCAACGGCCGTTACTTTCCCATACACCCAGAATTTTGATGCGGCTAACACCCTTCCCTGCGGCTATACCATTCTTGATGCCAACAATGATGGCTATAGTTGGAGACTAACAAATATCACAGACCTTATCAGTAGTTCGCCTAATGCCATTGCCTATATATACAATGAGGATGATACTACAGTAGGTGCTAATGACTGGTTTTTTACCACAGCCCTACCTTTAACAGCGGGCCAGCAATATAATATGAGCTTTAAGTATCGGGTGGGTTCTTATGATGATGGAACAGTAATACCTGAAGGATTAGAAATACGCTATGGCACCGCACCTACGGTAGCCGCTATGACGGCAGGCGCTTCTGTTTACAACAATACCAACCTCAACTCCACAGCGTTTGCTACAGTGTCGGCGCAGGCCATTCAGCCTGCCACCACGGGGCAATACTATATTGGTTTTCATGCCATTAGTAACCCCGACGCGTATGTTTTGGTGATAGATGACATAGCCATCACCACCACCGCCCTACCCGTCAACCAAGCCCTTTCGCGGGCTATTGAAGCCTACCCCAACCCTACTACAGGCATGCTGCGCCTGAACCTGAGTGCCAGCAGTGCCCGCCAGCGGCGTGCTACGGTGTTTAACACCTTAGGCCAAGTAGTGCTGACACGTCCGCTCAACACGGCGGCCGAACAGCAGCTCGACCTTTCTACGCTCAGCAACGGCCTCTATACGGTGCAGCTACAGCTGGACAATGATGTGGTTGTGAAGCGCGTGAGCTTGCAGAAATAAGGTTGACTTGTTTCCGATTTTTACCAGAAGGGCAGTCTAGCTAGACTGCCCTTCTGCTTATATGAGGTCAGTGTCCGTGTTACAAACAGAAACCAGAACGTTCTACTCGTCCTCAAAAAACGGCGCTTCGCTGTAGAACTTTACGCATAGCCGTAGTAGCCTTGTCAAAGAAATTCAGCATCTTGACAAAGCAATTTTTCCCTTGCCAACACCACTTCCTTTCACCTCTTATTCTGTTTCTATGGCGCAATCCTACCCTGACGATAAAGTTAGATTACGCGGGCGGCACTGGGCACTAGCGGCTCTGTTGGCGCTGGGCACTACCGGCCTGCACGCACAAAACCTCAATTATCGAACATACGGTACGCAAACTGGCGTAACTGCCTACACTGATCTAGCTGATACCGGAACAGTAATTCCTACCCCTAATAAAGACGATTCCAACTCAGCAGCACAGGAAATAGGCTTCACGTTTCGCTATAACAACCAGGATTTCACGCAGTTTATCCTGAATACGAATGGCTACCTGAAACTGGGTGGCACGGCGCCCTCTCCCGCACTGTATTACGAAGCGGCGCAGACCTTCGCCCAAGGCGGTCCTTTTAAAAGCACGAACGCTGCCGATGTGAATTTGCTGGTGCCTTTCGCCGCTGATTTGCTGGGTCCTGATGCAGCTGAGTATCGGGTAGCCACCACCGGCACCGCGCCAAACCGCGTGTGTACCATTCAGTGGAAAAACGTGCAGGACAAGCCTCGCCAAACTACAACCACAGGAACAGGCGCTACGACCACCGTTGCGGAGCAATACACTGGATTTTCGTTTCAGGTGAAGCTGTACGAAATCAACAACGTTATTGACTTCGTGTACAATACGCCGACGGCTGGTGCTGGTGCTGCCGCACCTAAGGTGGCAGTAGTAGGTTTGAAAGGCTCGGGCAACGGATTTGAGCAAATTCTCAGCGTAGCGAAAAATACAAATGTCGCTTGGTCAGGACCCACCTTTGCGCAGGGTGACTACGGCGGTATTCCGTTCGTCTTTGCTAAAACCACATTGCCCGATGCTGGCCGTACGTACCGCTTTCGGCCCGCCGCCGCCACCGATGCCAGCGTAGCAGCCATCTACACGCTGGGCAAGCTACCTATTTCGGGTGTGGGGCCGCAGACCATCCAGGGCGCCGTCCGCAATGAGGGCTATACTACCCTTACCAATGTGCCGGTGACCCTAACGGTAGCGGGTGCCAACTCTTTCACAAGCAGCAAAACGGTTGCCTCTATTGCACCCGGCGCCACCGCTACCGTTGCATTCGATAGCTTTACGCCTACCGCCACCGGCGACAATACCGTAACCGTAACTGCTACCGCCGCGGGCGACGTGACCACAGCAAACAACACCACTACCGTAGCCCAGCAAGTTACGGCAGACACCTACTCCCACGCTACCCCTGGCATACTGAATACAAACAGCTACGGCGGCACAGCTGCTGTGGCGTATTTGTCGCGCTTTCAGGCCACTGATACGCGTAGTGTGCAAAGCGTGAATGTGTATACCAACAATGCAGCCTCTGTGGGCCGCACGGTATACGCAGTGGTAGTAAATGCCCAGGGCGCTATCATTGCCCGCTCTCCCGACTACCAATTGCAAACGGCTGATATGGGCCGGTACAACACTTACACGCTCAGTACGCCCGCTATTGTCTATGGCACCGATTTTTTTGTAGGACTTGCTTTAACGCCAAACGCTACCTCCTACTTCCCGGTTGGCACTCAAGCAGAAAACCCTACTCGTCGCTTAAGCACTTATAGCCTAGCAATAGGTACCGGCACTGCCCCAGCGGATTTATCGACCAGCAATGCGGGCAAGCTCATGATTGAGGCTGTAACGGCTCCCGTAACCTGCCTACCACCTACCAACCTACTCGTTTCGGCTACCACCTCCACCGGTGCTACGCTGAGCTTTACGGCGCCGGCTGGCACCGCGCCGGCTGGTTATAGCCTTGTATACGGTCCTGCGGGATTCGATCCGGCTACGGCAGGCACGACCGTAACGGGTACGGCTTCGCCAATTGCCCTTACAGGCCTGACGCCGGCTACCACGTACCAGGCGTATGTGCGCAGCACGTGCAGTAACACTAGCGCCAGCCTATTTTCGGCGCCGGTGACCTTTACTACGCTGTGCACGCCTCCCGCGCCGCTGGCCACGTTCCCGTACAATGAGAACTTTGATGGTGTAACAGCCCCAGCCCTACCCTGCGGCTTCACGGTACTCGACGCTAACACCGATGGCTTCACCTGGACCACTAGCACCGCCGCCGCCCGCAGTGGAGCCAACGCGCTGACGTACAACTTCAACAACCAAAGTCTGACCACCGCTGCCGACGACTGGGTGTTTACGCCGGCTCTCACGCTCCAGGCCGCGCAGCAATACCTGCTATCGTTCTACTACCGCGTGGGTAATACGGCCACGCCCGAGCGTCTGGAAATTAAAGTAGGTACTGCACCTACCGTGGCTGGCATGACGACTACCATTTTCACTGGTAACAATCTCACGGCCACTACCTTCACGCAGGGCACAGCCCAGCCCATCCGGGTAACGACTGACGGCACGTACTACGTGGGCATGCACGTAACCAGCGCCGCTAACTCCTTCCGCCTGTCGATTGATGACGTGACGCTGACGGCTGGCCCGTTGGCAGTCAACCAAGCACTGTCGCAGGCCGTGGCAGCCTACCCTAACCCTACCAGTGGCCTGTTGCACATAGACTTGCGCAGCAGCAAGGCGCACCAGGCACAGGCTACTGTTATCAATTCTTTGGGTCAGTCAGTCCTGACCCGCACGCTCTCCACTAAGCAACCTGATGAGTTAGATATGGCTACGTTGGCAGCGGGCATCTATACACTAAAGATTGATCTTGATGGCGAAACCGCTGTGAAGCGCATTAGTGTACAGAAGTAACCTGCTTTTCGCTTACAATAAAAAGGGCAGCCATTTGGCTGCCCTTTTTATTGTAGAGTACCTCAAATAGCGGAGCAGCCGCGTAGCGATTTTTTGGGTCTGCAGATGAGTT
>NZ_JAHWGL010000148.1 GCF_019334315.1 Hymenobacter profundi | reverse complement strand
AAAAACCACCAACCCCCCACGGAAAAACCAATAACGAACACGAACACCCCCAACCAGGAAAGCAAAAACCAGAAAAACCCTACCCCAAACAAAAAAAAAAGAGGGGCCCCCCGCGCAACGCACACCCCCCTTCTCTGTTACTACTGTAATCCTTGGATCAGTTCCAGCATCTCCTGCTGCAACGTCTGGGTTTTGTCGTGGGCGTACCAAGTGTGCACGCGGGTGATGAACTCGTCATGGTCTATCCCCTCTGCTTTGGCCTGATTCACAATATCTTGCGCGGGTGCGGGGCGTGGGCCCCACTGGGCTACTTCCTCCAAAGTGTCGGCGCGAAGCACGATGAGGCGGGGAATGGCGCGGCTGGTGCCGGTGAGGTAGCGTTCCATCAGGTCCAGATTTTCGTCTCGCAGCAGGTAGCGGGTACGGATGTTACCGGCCGAGGCCTCCGCCACGTGCTCTAACACGGGCACAATCTGGGCCGCGTCGCCGCACCAGCCTTCGGTCAGAATCAGCCACACCAGGGGGTAGGGCACGTGCACAGCCGCGTCGGCCAGGGCGGGTAGTACATGCGTTGTTTTGTCGAGGCGCGACATGCGCTGCTCGTTCAACTTGGTGTACTGCACCAATTCCTCGGTTTGCTGCGGACCGGTGGTTTTCCCTTGGGCCAGCAGGTCGTTTACAAGCTGGCGGTAGGCGGTGTAAGAGTAAGAACTCTCCAGGCGCTCGGGATTGAGGATGGGGGTAGGCGTGGGCGGTGAAAAATCAGACATTGGGACAGAAGAGAGATGAAAAACAGAGTTCCTACCCCTTAAACAGCAAAAGCCCCTTCCGGGATAAGCAGAAGGGGCAAAAAAAAAGCTAATCAGTCAGTTACAGACTTACTACTTGCCCAGCATCGAGCTGGCGGCAGTAGGTGATGAAATCGGTGTTGATGGGCTCCAGGCCCGCATCGCGCATTTTGATGGCTACCTGCCCGCGGTGATAGTTGGCGTGCACGGGCATGTGCGTGAAGATGTCCGATACTACGCTCGTGAAGCCGTCGCCGGCCGAGTTGGTGTAGGTGATGGTCCGGCTCAGCTCAGCATCATCGGCGGCGCGCACCATGCCCAGCCAGCGCTCCGAGGTTTGCTCGTGCATGCGGTGCAGCTCTTCCAGAAGGTGCTCCTGCCACACTTTCACGGGGCTGGGCGTGTTGGTAAGGCGACCAATCCAGATATACTGCGCATTGAGCACGTGGCTGAACAGACGCAGCACGTTGGCGGGAATAGGCTGACCGGTTTCGGCAACGGTTTTATCGAGGTGGCGCAGCAGCGTGTCGTTGGCCCACACGTTGTATACAGCAAGCTTTTCGTTGGTATTGATCATGGGGTGAAATTACAAGATTGTGAAATAGTGACCTGTAAAATGGGTAGTTAAAAAGTACGGCTGTCATCTTGAGCTTGCGAAGGACCTTATGCCAGTTGAACGACCATCGTACCAACGACTCGTTCTCACGTGAGATGGTCCTTCGTCGCCGCTTGATACGCGGAATGCTCAGGATGACAGCCTTCTTTTTAACTCTTTATTTCACCATCTTACCGCTGGTCGGTCCAGACGAGTACGCCGCCGGTGCGGCGCTTTTCGAAGTCGGGGCAGTTGCCGTCGCCTTTGCCGGTTAGGCCGCCTTCGGGGTGGCACAGGACTTTGCCGGTTGTGTCGTAGAGGGTGCTAAACTGGTCGGCCCCGCTGATGGTTTCGTAGTACACCGTCTGGCCGCGGTATTCGTAGCGGTACATCTGGGCGGGCGGGTTCAACTGCCGCGTCGACTGAATTTTTTGGATACGAGTATTGATCCAGTCGGGCCGGCGAGTGGTGTCCAGCGGCATATCGTCGTTGGGCACTGGCACTACCGTGTTGGCGCTGGTAGGCGCCGGGGTAGAGAACGGGTGCGCCAAACCGTTATTAGGGTCAGCAGTAGGCGTATTTACATCAACCCGGCTGCACGCCGCGCCAGTGAGTAGAGTAGCTGCCAGAAGCAGGGAATAGGAAACACGCATGGTGCAATGGGCGATGAGCAGTGAAGAAAGAGCAATGGGTGAGAACCTTGCTACCGCTGAACTTACGCCGTTGGGTCGCAATTGTTCTTTATTGCGCTTTTACTGTTCCTTGCTTCTTACCTCTTGCTTACGCCAGCAGCCGCGGCACGAAAATGAGCAGTCCGACCACCAGCGCACCCAAGGCAGCTAGCAGCACCGCGGCAGCGGCCACGTCCTTGGCTTTACCCGCCAGCGGGTGGTAGTCTGGCGACACCAGATCCACCACGGCTTCCACTGCCGTATTCACCAGCTCGGCGCTCCATACACTACCTACGGCGGCAGCTACCAAGGCCCATTCCGTGCGGGTGATGTCGAAGTAAAACCCCAGCCCTACCACCACCACCGTGGCTAGGGCATGAAAGCGCAGGTGCACCTCGGAGCGCAATGCCGACCCTACCCCCCGGAACGCGTGCCCAAAGCTAGCAATACGCTTGCGCAACATAGACTGTCGCCGCGCCCGATCCGATGCAGACGGCTCAGCCACGGCTGTCGAACTCGTGAAAAACGTTTTGGCGCAGTTCGTCCCACTCCGGCCGCAAAACGCTGTAGTACACTGTGTCGCGGCGCTGGCCGTTGGGTAGGGCCATGTGGCTGCGTAGGGTGCCCTCCTCGGTAGCACCCATGCGCACCATTGCCTCACGCGACTTCTGGTTGCGAGCGTCGGTTTTCAACTCTACCCGCTCGCAATCCAGCTCGCCAAAAGCGTAGTGCAGCAGCAGGTGCTTGGCAGCCCGATTGATGCCCGTGCGCTGAAATTCCGTACCCAGCCACGTCCAGCCAATTTCTAGGCGACGATCGGCCAGCGCCATGTTGCCGTAGCTGGTGCAACCCGCAATGCGACCCGTTTCGCGGTCGATAATCACGAAGGGGTAGCGCTGCTTGTCGGCCCGTGCCCGGATACTCTGGGCCACGTAGGCGGCCAATTCCACGTTGTTGCGCGGGGCCAGCGTGGTCATATAGCGCCAAATTTCTTCATCAAACGCAATGCGCTTGAGGTACTCGAAATCGGACGTTTCCAACGGGCGCAGCCGTACGCGGTTGTTTTCGAGGATGATGTCGCGGGTGTAGTCCATAGGCGGGTAGGGCAGGGATGGTTTTGTAAAGATGCCGAAAAAAGAAAAGCCGCCCCGCCAGGGTAGGCAGAGCGGCTTCGTCGGTGCACGTTAAAGATGCGCTTGTGTTACTTCGGCAGGTCGCCTACCATATCCTCCGGCTTCAGCCACTCGTCGAACTGCTCGGCGGTGAGGTAGCCTAGCTGTAAAGCTGTTTCCTTGAGCGTAGAACCGTTTTTGTGAGCCGTTTGGGCAATTTCAGCGGCTTTGTAGTAGCCAATATGCGGGTTCAGGGCCGTTACCAGCATCAGCGACGAATCAACATGCTTCTTGATGTTGGCCTCAATGGGCTCGATGCCCACAGCGCACTTATCGTTGAACGACACGCATACATCGCCAATCAGGCGGGCCGAATGCAGGAAGTTGTAGATCATCACCGGCTTGAACACGTTCAGCTCGAAATGACCCATGGAACCACCCACGGTGATGGCCACGTCGTTACCCATTACTTGGGCCGCTACCATCGTCATGGCTTCGCACTGGGTAGGGTTCACCTTGCCCGGCATGATGCTGGAGCCGGGCTCGTTGTCGGGAATGTGCAGCTCACCGATACCAGCGCGGGGGCCGCTGCTGAGCATGCGCACGTCGTTGGCGATTTTCATCAGCGCCACCGCCACAGTTTTCAGGGCGCCGTGGGCTTCCACAATGGCGTCGTGGGCGGCGAGAGCCTCAAACTTGTTTTCTGCCGTCACGAAAGGTAGGCCCGTGAGGTTGGCAATGTGCTTGGCCACGTTTTCGGAGTAGCCAGCGGGCGTGTTGATACCTGTGCCCACAGCCGTGCCGCCCAGCGCCAGCTCCGAGAGGTGGGCCAGCGTGTTCTTAATAGCCCGCAGGCCATGGTCGAGCTGCGACACATAGCCCGAAAACTCCTGGCCCAGCGTGAGCGGCGTGGCGTCCATGAAGTGCGTACGGCCGATTTTCACCACGTGCATAAACTTCTCCGACTTCGCTTTCAGCGTGTCGCGCAGCTTCTCAATGCCGGGAATGGTGGTTTCAACCAGAATCTGGTAGGCGGCAATGTGCATGGCCGTCGGGAACGTGTCGTTGCTCGACTGCGACTTGTTTACGTCGTCGTTCGGGGCCAGCACTTTTTTCTCGTCGGTGAGGCTGCCGCCTTGCAGCACGTGGCCGCGGTAGGCCACTACCTCATTCATGTTCATATTCGACTGCGTGCCCGAGCCTGTTTGCCACACCACCAGCGGAAACTGGTCAGCTAGCTCACCGGCCAGGATTTCGTCGCACGCTTTGGCAATTAGCTCGGCCTTGTCGGCGGGTAGCACACCGGCATCGCGGTTGGTGAGAGCCGCGGCTTTTTTGAGGTAGGCAAATGCGCGAATGATTTCCTTGGGCATCCGGTTGATGTCCTGGGCAATCTGGAAATTCTCGATAGAACGCTGCGTCTGAGCGCCCCAATAGGCATCAACGGGAACCTGCACAGTGCCCATGGTATCCTTCTCGGTACGAAACTGCATAAAAGCTGAATAGCTAGGTGGAGAATTGATTACGGGGTAAAAGTACGCAACGGCAACCACCCGCCACGGTTACATCCCGACCATTTGCCACAAAGCTGCGTACAATCATTCAGCGTGATTTCACTTTGATGCGCGTGGGTGAGAACCCCTATCTTCTTAGAACAACTAGGAAAGATGGTCAGTAACCCGACCTCATCAGAAACAACGCTACCCTTGCCGCAACATGGGCTTGCAAGGACCATGTTGCCGCATATCTATCAACATCACACTCAAATCAAGCACCGCATCCATGAGTCAGCATCCCATCAACAACGACCAAGAAAACGAAAAATCTACTGCTACTGCCAACGGAGTAGTAGGTAATACCACCCACGAAGACGACTCGTACATTAAAGCACCCGAAGGAGTGTTGAGCGACTACAGCGACGTAGAAGTAGAAGTGGAAAAGCGGGACCTACCCGAAACCCATACGCCCGGCAGCGCCACTACTCCCGAAAACGGCGGCGGCTATAGCGGCTAAGTAGCACATTGCTTTCATTCTTAAAAAAAGCCACCTGGAAAATTATTCCGGGTGGCTTTTTCGTGTCTATCAATGCTCTCCTAATCGGAAAGGAATACTAATACGTACTGGATGCGCTACCCGGCGGCCATTGCGAATGGCCGGAAACCACTTTGGCCCCTCGCGCAGTAGCCGCATGGCTTCGGTGTCAATTTCTTCTGATACCCGGCGTAGCACTTTAACGTCTTGCACTGTTCCATCGGTAGCTACTGTGAAGCTTAGCTGCACGGTACCTTCCTTCCGGTCTTCCAAAGCTTTCATAGGGTAGTCCAACGAGTCCTTCAAATACTGCTTGAACGCTGGATACCCACCCGCAGGTAGAGCATCTACAGCTACCGGGGCAGGCGCCTTTTCGCGACGCACCATCACTACCTCATTTAGCTGCTGAGAATCGGGCGTCAGGGCCAACGTAAGTTGTACAACCGTATCCTGCTTTAATGGCTGCTGACGCGCTAGAAAGCCGCGGGATGATACTTGCACCTGCACGACAGGTTTGGGCACGCGCAGGGAAAACGTACCGTCGGCAGCTGTGGCTGTGCTAGCGGCAGCACCGGAAGCTTGCACGGTAGCACCGGGTAGGGGCTGTCCTTGTGTATCGGTGATGCGGCCACGTATTAAGCGCGTTGCTTTTACTGCCGAGTCAGATTGGGGTAGCAGTTGATCAGCTGTATTCGATAGCCCCGCAGCCGAACGAGCCAGGGTAGGAACATCGGCTGCCGCTGCTGGTTCCGATGAACTCGCGGCACTTAGCATGGCCAGCGTCTCATCACCGTCTGCTACCCTGCTGTTAGTGAGGGCAACCTTACGGCGATTAGCCGTCACCTGCGCGGCAGATCTCGGTGCTCTTACTTGTTTTACCTGTTTTGAAGCTACCGCAGACACGCTAGCAACAGCCTGCTCTGTTGCTGCTGCGGCAGGTAGGGTTAGTTTTGGTACAATGGGTCGTATTTTGGCAATAGCTGGCGCAGAAGTTACTTCTAGTTGCCGTTGTTGCGTACCAATCCAAAGCGCTGAACTCAGCATTAATACTAGTGCTGCCGCGGCTGCCATCGGCTGCCAAGGCCATACGGTTCGTGTAGCAGCTTCCGGCTGCCCAACTCGCGCTTGCAGGCGCTCCCGCAGCCCAGCTATAGCGTGGTCAGTGGTATCGGCATCAGACAGCATCAAACCATCCAAAATATCAGCACAACGGCTGCATATCAGCGTGTGCGCTTCTACCCTATGCTGTTCCGTAGTTGACAACGTGCCAGCTGCATACTGCTGCAACAACGGCAGCGGCAAATGCCCTTCCGTTGGATTGGCGTAAGATATGCGAGGCAAGTCAGCGGCGGACATCGGGGGTAGCAGTAGGCGGAGCCGTAGACTCCAAATAACGTTTCAGGTTGCGCTTGCCATTTTGCAGATAGCTTTTCACCTGTTTCAGATCAAAGCCGGTCTCAGCGGCAATATCACGGTAGCATTTCTTTTCCAGAAAGAATAACTCCAGACAACGGCGCTGCTCCGAGGGCAAATCTACTAACGCCTGTTCCAGTGCTTGCAAGCGTTCTTCAGTTAAGTAAGCATCGGTATCTTCCTCTGGTAGATGCCAATGCGCGGCTGATTCCATACCTGCTGCATCCGGAAAATGCACGACCAGTGGGCCACCCGCCGCTGGGCCAGCTCGTTGTTGTGCTCGCAAAATCATTAGACAGTGATTGCGAGCCGTAGCATACAGCCACACCGGGAAATTGCTTACCTCATGCTGACGCAGCTTTACAACCAACTGTTCAAACAATTGCATTACGGCGTCTTCTGCTTCCTCATCGGGCCGGAGGTAACGCCTGCAAATAGCGAATACCTCTGTTAGATACCGGTCGTAAAGTGTTCCTAGATCAGCTACATCACCGCTAACTCTGTAACGATGCAGCAATTCCTTATCGGAAAGCGCAGCAGGCAACGTGGAGCGACGACGAAAAAACATACAAGGACCAATGGCGCAACAAGGACTCTAAGCTACTCATCCTAACACAAGTAGAAAAAGCGCCGCGTGCCATCATGTAATTGGCCGTTATTTTCCTTGTGTCTGCCGCGCACGCATCTGCTCTTGCATCGAACGTTTCTTCAATTGGTACTGCTTAAACTGTTCTGGTGTTAAAGCAGCCTTCAATTGGCTTTCAGAAGAAGTATTAATGCGCTTCAGTTCTGTGAGTAAGGCTGTGCGGTTATTGGCGTTCTTCTGTTGCGCGTCCTTCACTTGTTCTACCGTTGCTGAAAGAATAGCCCGAACGCGTGTTTGCTGGTCAGGCCGCAACTGTAACTCCTCCGTCATCACATCTGTCAGATCACGCGCCCGGGCAGCCGATACCCCAGTAAGTGCTGCCGGTGTAGATACAGATGTAGTAGAAGCAGATTCAACCACATTAATGGTCTTCGACTTATTGCGCCGGGCGCAGCCAGCCGTTAGTGATGAAAGAACGGCCAATGTCAAAAGAGTACGGAAAACAGACATATAGAGAAAATACTAGTGTGCTTCACATACGTGAAATGCCCTACCCGTGGTTATTTTCAGAATTTCTTGGGCAATTATAGAAATGGATAGAATAGTAAAACTGAGCCCGTGTTTTGCAGCGTGCATGCGTGGGTGTGGGGGCGAGGATATAAATGAAGGAGGCCCCGGCCGCATCCCCGTATGAGGGGACGCAGGGCCGGGGCCTCGCTGCATTGATAAGTTGGCGGCGACCTACTCTCCCGCCGGTGAAGGCAGTACCATGGGCGCTCCGGGGCTTAACGACTCTGTTC
>NZ_JAHWGL010000147.1 GCF_019334315.1 Hymenobacter profundi | reverse complement strand
GGCCTGCGCATAGTCGGCACGGGGCACAGCCCCGCGCCAGTAGTACAGCTTACCGCTTCACGCTTTTAAACTCCGAACCCTCTTTCCACTGCGGGAAGGTGGTTTCGCTGGCGAGTTTCTTGCCTACCTCGAAATACAGCTGCGCGTCTTGGGCGATGCCGGACAGGTCCCAGGTGGGGTCGAACTGGTCGGCGGGCTTGTGGTAGTAGTTGGTGGTGTATTCCTGGCGTTTTTGGGCGATGTAGTCTTTGCCTTTGTCGCGGCTTTCGTAGCCACCGCTGGCGTAGAGCGAGGGCACGCCCACGTGGGCAAAGCTGAAGTGGTCGGAGCGGTAGAACATGCCGGTTTCGGGCTGCTGGTCGGGTAGGATGTAGCGACCTTGGGCTTTCGCCGCCGCCTGCGCGTAGCTTTCCAGCTCCGATTGGCCGTAGCCGATGACCGTCAGATCCTTCATCTTGCCGAAGGGCCAGAGCATGTCCATGTTCAGGTCGGCTACGGTTTTGTTGAGCGGGAACGGCGGATGCTGGGCGTAGTAGGCCGAGCCGAGCAAGCCCTGCTCCTCCCCTGTCACGGCCGGAAATACAATGCTGCGAGCGGGCTTCTGCGGGGCTTCGGTGAAGGCCTTGGCAATGCTGAGCAGGGCCGCTAGGCCGGTGCCGTCGTCCACGGCACCGTTGTAGATGGAGTCGTTGGCAATGGCTTTGCCTACCCCAAAATGGTCCCAGTGGGCCGAGTAGATGATGTACTCGTCGGGGCGGGTGGTGCCGGGTAACACGGCCAGCACGTTCTTGCTGGTCTGGCGACGCAGCTGGTTTTGCAGGCTGGTGCTGAAGGTGAGCCCGCCCAGCGGCCGGGCGCGGAAGCCCTTGGTATTGGCGGCGGTATAGAGCTGGTCGTAGTTCTGGCCGGCGGCCGTAAAGAGGCGCTTGGCCGCGTCGAGCGTCAGCCAACCTTCCACGGCACACTTGCTGGCGCCTTTGTTCTCGGTTTGGGGGCGCAGTTTGGGCCCTACCGCCCCACTCAGCACCACCGACCAGGGGTAGGCGGCCGGCTTGGTGTCGTGCACGATGAGTAGGCCAGCGGCGCCGTGGCGGGCGGCTTCCTCGTATTTATAGGTCCAGCGGCCGTAGTAGGTCATGGCCTTGCCCTTGAAAAACGTGGTGTCGTTGCCAGCGTTGCCGGGGTCGTTTACGAGCACCACCACGGTTTTACCCTTCACGTCGAGGCCGGCGTAGTCGTCCCAGCCGTACTCGGGCGCTACTACGCCGTAGCCGGCAAATACCAGCGGCGAGTTCTGCACCGATACTGTGGGCTGCTCGCGCTGGCTGAAGACTACGTAATCGTCTTTGTAGTTCAACGTCAGCTTTTTGCCGTTGCCGGCAATTTGGGCCGTGGGCGCGGGTTTCACGCTGATTTCCACCATCGGCACGGGCTGGAAGTAGCTGCCCGATGGAGCCGGCTTCAAGCCTAACTCCTTGAACTGCGCGGCCAGGTAGGCGGTGGCCTTTTCCTCGCCCTGCGTGAAGGGTTTGCGGCCCATCATCTCATCCGACGACACTTCGCGAAGGTAACTGCCGATGGTGGCTGCCGTGATGCTGTCGGCGCCCGCGGCGGTGGTTTTGGTGGCGGCGGTGCTGGCCGTGGTAGTGGGCTGGCTATTGCAAGCGGCCAGCAGTGCCAGCGCAGGCAGCAAGTAGGTAGGGTAGGAAAGCTTCATATATAAAAGACCAAAGGAGGTTCACAATAGTAAGCAAAGAACGTGGTCCGGCCCACTGGTGCAGCTCCGCAGTGGGTCCGCTGCACCATAACCTTCCTGCCATGAAGACAGTAACTACTCACGCAAGCTGCACGACTCGCAGGTGAGCACCTGCCGGTCGGAACGAGCCTCGTGCTGATGGCTGCCTACGCGTTGCGCATACGGCGCGGGCGTTAGTAGCCGGCAACCGGTCGGGCGCCTGCGGCGTCGGACCGACAGGCGCTTGTTACGTAAAGCCTATCTAACACACCCAACCTCAGCAACAACGAGACACAACTGTTGTGTCTTTACTCCACGCCGCTATTCTTTCCAACTCGCTATCTTTTCCGCCGATGAAAACCACTGACTTTCTTACCCGCCGCCGCCAGTTTGTGCAACGTTTGTCGCTGGGTCTGGGTGCTGCTTTCTTGGGGCTACCCTTGCTATCGGAGGCACGGCCGCAGGGTCGCAAGCTGGGCATTGCGCTGGTAGGGCTGGGCGGCTACAGCAAAGGGCAGTTGGCGCCCGCTTTGCAGGAAACTAAGAATTGCTACCTGGCCGGCATCGTGACGGGCTCGCCGGAGAAGGTGCCCGAATGGCGCCAGAAATACAACATCCTGGAGAAAAACGTCTACTCTTACGAGACCTTTGACCAGATCAAGAACAACCCAGCTATTGATATTGTGTACGTGGTGCTGCCCAACGCCCTACACGCCGAGTACGTGGTGCGGGCCGCCAAGGCCGGCAAGCACGTTATCTGCGAAAAGCCCATGGCTACCTCCGCCGCCGACTGCCGCCGCATGATTGAGGCGTGCCGCACGGCCGGCAAAAAGCTCAGCATCGGCTACCGCCTGCACTTCGACCCGCACAACCTGGAAATGATGCGCTTGGGTCAGCAGAAGGTATTTGGTCCGATTAAAAAGCTGGAATCAGACAACGGTTTCACGATGGGCAAGAACGAGCGGCCGTGGCGCATTCAGAAGAAGCTCTCGGGCGGCGGGCCGCTCATGGATATGGGCATCTACTCGGTGCAAGGCGTGATTTATACGAAAGGTGCTCTACCCGTGTCCGTAACGGCCAACTACCCCAAGGAAACGCGCCCCGAGCAGTTCAACGAGGTAGAAGAATCCATCAACTGGCAATTCAAGTTTGCCGATGGCTCTACGGCTGACTGCCGCACCAGCTATACTGAAAGCATGAGCCGCTTGCGCGCTGAAGCAGCCAACGGCTGGTTTGAGCTGCAACCAGCTTTCGGCTATGGCGGCCTGAAGGGCGAAACCAGCAAGGGCAAGATGGACAAGCAGAACGTGAACCAACAGGCCCGGCAGATGGACGATTTTGCTACCTGCATCCTGCAAAACAAACCCACCCGCGTGCCTGGCGAAATGGGCCTGCGCGATGTGCAGCTCCTGGAAGCCATTTACCGCGCCGCCGATACTGGCAAAGCCGTATCAACCAAAGACATAGTGCAGATTCTCGACCACGTAAATAAGTAGCCTCTACTACCCGCGGGCGGCAGCTGACATACTCTTGGTTTTTGTGCGACTCCCAACGCTGGCGCGCATTGCGGTGTAGGTGTATCTTTACTGATATTCCTACGTATTCGCGCTGTATCCGTCATTCTGCGCTCCAGCTTCATGCCTACTCCCACCCTGCCCATCGATTACCAGAAGCTTTTTCACGCCCTACCCGATAACTTCCTGCTGATGGCCCCCAACGAGGAGGCCACCGTGCTGGACAACACCGATAGCCACGTGGCTGTGTCGTTGAAAAGCCGGAGCCAGGTGGTAGGCAAGCCGTTGTTCGAGGCTTACCCGGTGGCAGATCAGAATGAAGTCGATATTCTGGCTGGCTCCCACGCCCACGTACGCCAGCACCGCACCCCGCACACCATGCCCCTAATTCGGTACGATCTGGAGCGTCCGGCTGAGCAAGGCGGCGGTTTTGAGGAGCGCTACTGGCAGGCCACGCACTACCCCATTCTGGATGAGCAGGGCAGCTTGCTGTACGTTCTGCAAAAGACAGAAGACGTAACCGAGCAGCACCAAACCTTCTTGCGCAACCAGCAGATGCAGCGCGAGTTGGCGGAGCAACAGGAGCGCACGCGCTTCATTGTGGAGTCGTTGCCGGTGATGATCTGGACTACGCGCCCCGATGGCACCCCGGAAAGTTTCAACGCTCGCTGGATGGAATTTACGGGCGCTTCGCAGCAGGAAGTAGCGGGCAAAGGTTGGCTGGCCCTGCTACACCCCGAGGATGCGCCGCGCGTGGCGCAGCAATGGAAACAGGCCGTAGCTAAGCCGGCGCTGTTTCAGATTGAATACCGCTTGCGCCGCCACGACGGGCAGTACCGCTGGCTGCTGGTGCAGGCCCTACCCCGCTTCACGCCAGAAGGGGAAGTGAGCATGTGGATTGGCTGCGGCATTGATATTCAGGCCCAAAAGCAGCTGGTGGAAGAACTCCTGGTGACCAACGAGCAGCAGGCTACTCTTTCGGACCAAGCCTACCAGGCATATCAGTTGGCTGAAAGTCAGCGCCTCACCCTCAACAATCTACTCATGACGGCCCCGGCCGTTATCTGCATCTTGCGGGGAGCCGAGCACCGGTACGAGTTTGTGAACCCGGAATATCAGCGCCTGTTTCCGAATCGGCAGTTGGTAGGCAATACCGTGCTGGAAGCCCTACCCGAGCTAGCCGACCAGGGCATTCAGCAGTTGCTGGACCAGGTATACGAAACCGGTGAGCCGTTTATTGGCAACGAAATCGAGATATTGCTGGCCCAGGAAGGCTCCAGCGAGCTGCGTAAGCATTACTTCAACTTCACGTATCAACTCTTCAAGGAAAACGGCCAGAAAGCGGGCATCACCGTATTTGCGTATGACGTAACGGACTTAGTGAGTGCCCGCAAGTAGTAGAAAGATGCCACGCCGCCCGCGGCTGGTCTTTTTTAAAGCCGACTCTCCCGGTAGCATTTTTGCCGCCTCTCCCCTTGCATGGATATAAGCACACTGGATTTTCAACAGGCTCGCATCAAACTAGTGCTCTTCAAATCGCGCTTACGCTCCGTGCTCTACGGCGTGCGCGAGCCCGAAGACACCCTGTTTGTGCTGCGCGAAAATCCGTTGGGACAGTGGCTTTACACGGTGGTAAAGCCGAAATACAACGACTTTCCTGAGGTGCGCACCATTGAGCAAACGATGCAAACCATGCTCGATACGGGCCGCGACCTGGTGCGCCAATACCAGCGCGACCAGATTGAGCAGGCCCGCGCCGGCCTGGAAAAAGTGGAGCAGTACGCGGCTCAGATTGAGACGCTCTTGCTCAAGCTGGAACAAAGTACCCGCGCTGCCGCGTAAGCACCGCCGTCTTTTTTGCAACTTGTGCGCCCCGAATCACGTGATTCGGGGTTGCTTTTTTGCGTATGCTTTTCCGTTCTCTTCTCACCGCTTTCGGCGGCTTGTTGCTTGCCGCGCCGGCTGCTTCGGCGCAGTCTTTCACTGTTGACAAGCCAGTGGCCCGGGCGTTACGTTCCGTGCAACCCACTGACGTTAAAAAACATATCTGGTATCTGGCCGACGACAAGCTGCGTGGCCGCCAGCCCGGCACACCCGGCTACCAGATGGCCGTAGACTACGTGGTAGGGCAGCTCAAAGCCCTCGGCATGCAGCCTGCTGGCGACAACGGTACCTACACTCAAACTGTGCGCCTGCGCCGGGCCACTACCCTACCCGGCGCTACCCTCAGCATTAATGGCCGTCCCCTTACCTACGGCCCCGATTTCACCCTGAACCCCAACCCTGGCGCGCCCAGTAGCTCCGTAACCGCCCCGCTGGCCTTTGCTGGCTACGGCATCAGCGCCCCCGAACTGGGCTATGACGACTACGCCGGCCTCGACGTGAAGGGCAAGGTAGTAGTAGTGGTGCGCGGGGCACCCCGCAGTTTTCCCAGCACGGTGGCTTCGGCCAGCCAGGATTTGCTGGTGGTGATGCAAACGGCCTTGCAACACGGTGCCGTGGGTGTGCTGGTGGGTAGTACCAACCCGAAGGCGCCTGCTACCCCATCCACTGTGAAGCGCCAGACCTACAATGTGTTGGATGCGCAGGGCCAAGTAGCCAACTCGCGCACGTTTTTGAAGGGGATGCAAGTGGTAGGCAATCTGAGCACGCCTGCTTTTCAGGCGTTGTTGGTTGCATCGCAGTTGGACACCACGCAGATACTGCCGGCTTTGCAGAGTGGCAAGCCGGCCTCCAAAGCCCTTGCAGGCACCTTGCAAACTACGTATCAATCGGGTTACCATGATTTTGAGAGCTACAACGTGGTGGCCAAGCTAACTGGTGCCGACGCGCAACTGCGCGACCAGTACGTGGTGCACAGCGCCCACCTCGACCACCTGGGGGTAGGCGCGCCCGTGCGCGGCGACTCCATTTACAACGGTGCCCACGACAATGCCTCGGGCGTGGCGTCGGTGCTGGAAATCGCCAAGATTTACAGCAAGCTGAAGGGCAAAAATCAGCCAAAACGCTCGGTGTTGTTTGTGCTGCAAACGGGCGAGGAACTAGGCCTGTTAGGCTCCGCATACTTCGCCAGCCACCCCACTGTGCCCAAGGAAAATATCGTGGCCGACATCAATACCGACATGCCCACGATTATTGCGCCGCTGCTGTCGGTGGTGGCGCTGGGGGCGCAGCACTCGTCGCTGATGGGGCTGGTGGAGCGGGCCACGGCCTACCTGGGCATCGGGCTGGAGCAGGACCCCGAGCCGGAGCAAAACCGCTTCATCCGTTCCGACCAGTATAGCTTCGTGATGCAGGGTATTCCGGCTCTGCACATGAAATACGGCAACAAAACTGCCGATGGAAAGAATAACCTCAGCGAGCAGGTGCAGGTGTGGCGCGCCGCCACCTACCACAAGCCCCAGGACGACACCTCCGGCACCTTCGATTTTGAGGCCGGCCGCCGATATGCCCAGCTTAACTTCCTCATTGGCTACCAGGTGGCCCAAGACCCGCAACGCCCTACCTGGAACCAGGGCGACTTTTTCGGGACGCGGTTTGGGAAGAAATAATTTTGATCATTGCAATAGGACGTTTCGGAAGATGGTGTAGAGACACATACTTGCGTCTCGTCGTTGCTGATGTAGTTTGCTAGAACAGTGCTAACACGAGTTCAACGATGAGACGCAAGTATGCGTCTCTACACTGTTCCAGCGACCTTTCTAGTAATTGCAACCGACAACTGATGTGAATCGACCTGCTAGCTACATCAGAACATGCTGGCGCTACGGGCTGCTTCGCAGGTTCCGCGGGCCAGCGCGTAGCTTTGTGCCATGATGTTCCTACCCTTCTGCACCACTCTTTCCCTGCGTCGGGCGCTGCGCTTTCTGCTACTGGCCGGCCTGGTGAGCGCCAGCGCTTGCACCGATGAGCCAGACCCCACTGCCCCTACCCGCGACGATAATCTGGCTCTAGGCAACCCCAGCGGCGCCACGACCGACGAGAAGCAGCCCACCAACTACTTGCTAAGCAAGCCCCAGTTTGCGCTCAGCTACCACCGCGACCGGGGCATTCCGAACTGGGTATCGTGGCACCTGAGCAGCGCCTGGCTAGGCTCGGCCCCACGCCAGGACGACTTCCGCACCGACGCGGCCCTACCCCGCGGCTGGTACCAGGTCACGACCGGCAGCTACACCGGCTCGGGCTTCGACCGGGGCCACAACTGCCCCTCCGCCGACCGCACCCGCACGCTGGACGACAACTCGGCTACCTTCCTGATGACCAACATCATGCCCCAGGCGCCCACCAACAACCAGCGTACGTGGGTAGGGCTGGAAAACTACTGCCGCACGCTAGTTGACCAGGGCAATGAGCTGTACATCATCTGCGGTAGCTACGGCCGGGGTGGCACCGGCAGCAACGGCTACGCCACCACCCTCGACGACGGCCGCGTGACCGTGCCTGCCCGCTGCTGGAAGGTAGTGGTGGTGCTACAAGTAGGCACCGACGACGCCCGCCGCGTCTTCGCCGATACCCGCGTCATCGCCATCAACACCCCCAACCGAAACGACCTGAACTCGGATTGGGCCGGCTACCGCACCTCCGTCGACGCCATTGAGCAGGCCACGGGACTGGATTTGCTCTCGGCCGTTTCCACCGCCGTGCAAGCCACCATAGAGGCGCGGGTAGATAATGGCCCCACGCAGTAGGTGGTGTCTCCTTGTTGCTGAGATTGAAGTTTATCTATTGGATGTTGCTAGAACGGTGTAGAGACGCATAGTTGCGTCTCATTGTTGAACGATTTCGCCCACATGGCGCAACCGACGAGACGTAAGTATGCGTCTCTACACCGTTCACTATTTAACTCAAACAGCTTCCGAGTATCTTCATCGTCTACTGATGCGAGTTATTC
>NZ_JAHWGL010000146.1 GCF_019334315.1 Hymenobacter profundi | reverse complement strand
ATGGAGATAGTAACGAGTATCGTGCCCGCGGTTCCTTCTGCTGTCATAAGGTCCTTCCTTCGTCAGGATGACAGACGACCCAACCCGAAACTATGCTCCAGGCTCTGCAAGATACGTGTTTTTCGCCGAGGCAAACCCTGCGCTGCCCCCACGGCCGGGTGCTGGATTTGGGCCGTCCGCAGGTGATGGGCATCCTCAACCTCACCCCCGATTCGTTCTTCGAGGGTAGCCGGGTAGGGTCTGATGCCGACCTGCTACGCCGCGCCGAAGCCATGCTCACGGCCGGTGCCGCCGTGCTTGACCTGGGCGGCTACTCCTCCCGCCCCGGCGCCGAGGACATCAGCGCCGACGAGGAAAAGCGCCGCGTATTGCCCGCAGTGGAAGCCGTGCGCCGGGCATTTCCTGAGGCGTTTATTTCCGTAGATACCTTTCGGGCCAGCGTGGCCTCCGAGGCCGTAGCCGCAGGCGCCGACATCCTCAATGACATCAGCGGCGGCACCCTCGACGACGAAATGCTGACCACCGTGGGCCGCCTGCATGCGCCCTATGTGCTGATGCACATGCGCGGCACGCCCCAAACGATGATTCAACATACTGAATATAGTGGCGACATCGTTACGGAGCTCGTGCGTTATTTCCGCGACAAGCTAACCCATCTGCGCTCCTTTGGGGTGCGCGACGTGCTGCTCGACCCCGGCTTTGGGTTTGCCAAAACGGCGGCCCAAAACCACGAGCTGTTGCGCCGCCTACCCGAGCTAGGGGTGCTGGGCCTGCCCATCCTGGCGGGGCTTTCGCGCAAAGCCATGCTCTACAAACCCTTTGGCCTTACCCCCGATGCTGCCCTCACGGGCACGGTGGCCGTCAATACCATTGCCCTGCTCAACGGTGCCCGCCTGCTGCGCGTACACGACGTAGCCGAGGCCATGCAAACCATTCACCTCGTATCGAACACCTACCCCGCCCACCCTTCCTTTCCGCTTTCCCCGTGAGTAGCTCTTTTGCCATCGGCTTCCTGCGCGTCGGCTGGATCGACGTTGTCGACGTGCTGCTCGTGACGGTGCTGTTTTATCAACTCTACAAGCTGCTGACGGGTAGCGTCGCCCTCAAGATTTTTCTGGGGTTGATGTCGCTCTACCTCACCTATCTGGTGGTGAAAGCAGCCGGTATGGAGTTGCTGACCAGCATCTTGGGGCAGTTTATGAGCGTGGGCGTTATTGCGTCGGTGGTGCTGTTTCAGCAGGAAATCCGGCGGTTTTTGCTGAACATCGGCAAGGCCACAGCCCTGGAACGGGTACGGATGTTCTCGTGGCGACGCGAAACCGGCGGGCAGCGCATGAGCATCACGCCGTTTGTGGAAGCTGCTAAAAGCCTGTCGGGCAAGAATACGGGGGCGCTCATTGCCTTCACCATGTCTACGGAGCTGAAGTTTTACGCCGACTCCGGCGACCTGATTGATGCCGCTATCAGCAAACGCCTGCTGATGAGCATTTTCAACAAAACCAGTCCCCTGCACGACGGCGCCGTCATTATCGCCAACGGCCGCATCAACGCCGCCCGGTGCATCCTACCCGTCAGCGAAAACCCCGACGTGCCCGCTTCCATGGGTCTGCGCCACCGCGCCGCCATCGGCCTCACCGAGGTGACAGACGCCGTAGTGCTGGTCGTGAGTGAGGAAACCGGGCAGGTGTCATTAGTGCGTAGCGGCGAGGTATTCCGCAACCTGGCCCCCGCCGACCTGCGTGCCCGCCTCAACGAGTTCCTATTCAACGCCGCGCCCCGCGCCGCTACCACGCCTACCGACGTAGCGGCCTAGTCTCTGCTGGGAGCTGTCCTGTTTCTCAGTCATCCTGAGCTTGCGAAGGACCTTCTCACGCGAGAACGACAGGCCTTGTTAGGCAAAAACATCTGTCATCCTGAACGCAGTGAAGGACCTTCTCACAGCAGAACGATTGTCGAAATAACGACTTGTTCTGCTGTGAGAAGGTCCTTCACTGCGTTCAGGATGACAGAGAAGTGAAAAATGACAACCTACTGTAGCGTAGCGCCATCCGCCACTTCAGCCTACCGTTTCACAATGCGTTGCGCCAGGGTAGCATTGGCGGTTTGCACTTGCAGTAGGTACACGCCGGCGGGCAGTGCTTCCAGACGTAGCTGGGGCATAGAGCCATCCGTTACGGCCTGCTCCAGCACCAACTGGCCCGCCAGATTACGGAGTTGTGCGCGCTTACTTCCGCTGGTCAGATTGCGTAAGTCTAGCGTCAGGCAATCGGTAGCGGGGTTGGGGTAGGCGGCTAGGGTAGCGCCAGTGGTAGTAGGAGCATTGGTTACCTGCACACTGATAATGGGTGCGTAATTGGTGCTGCCATCGAGGTCTACTTGCTTGAGGCGGTAGTAGCTGCGGCCCGCGAGGGGACGTGCATCCGTGCTGTTATAGCGGGTAGGGGCAGCAGTGGTGCCAGCACCCTGCACAGTAGCCAGTGGCTGAAAGGTGTAGCCATCGGTGCTGCGCTCTACCACAAAGTGGTCGTTGTTTTTCTCCGAAGCGGTGTTCCAGGCCAGTAGTACAGCGTTACCGCGCACCTGCGCCGTGAAGCTGGTCAGTTCCACTGGCAGCACCTGATCGACGCAGCCGCCGGTTTGCAGATTGGTATTATAGGAGTAGTTGCTGCCGAGTACGCCCGCTAGGGCATCCCAGCCCCTATCGCCAATTATCAAGGAAAGGAGAATGTTGAAGAGACCTTGTTCACACCGGCTCAAATCCAGACGGCCTACCACAGCAAACTTGCCGGAGCCATTTTGGCGGCATAGCTGGTAGCCAGACAGCTTGTCCACAATCACTTTTCCAACGCTTTTGCCATCGGTGGGGCCTTGTACCTCGCCGTCGTTGATGAGTTCGTGCACGGCCAGCTTGCCGGAGTTGAGGAGTAGGCCCAGGCCATTGTTGTGGCAGGTATTATCTACCTCAATGGTGCCGCAGTTGTTGGTCGTTTTATTGTTGTTGTAGTTGAGGCACTTCCAGTAGCCTTCATTATAGATCTTTCCTGAGTTATTGGTGTGACCTTTCAGGATGCAGCTGCTGTAATTGCGGAAGGTGGTGCCTTCAGCCGTCTGGCAATTCGTAAACGACAGCTGGCCCCAGTTATATACATTACCACCAGTAGTATTCAGATTCAGATCTTGGCACGAAATACTCCCGGTTCTCTCAACCGTAAGGGTGCCAGCCTGTCCTACCGGAATACTGCCGGGGCATGTCCATTTGCCGCTGGTGGTGATGGTAGCGCCGTTACCGTTCCAGTTCACGCCCGCCTTCAGGGTGCCCTTATTGGAGACAACGACCCCGTCGGTGAGGTTGAGATTATTTACTAGGGTCTGGCTGGTTGCCGATGTATATAGTGCTCCGTTCTTCCCGAAATTAATGCTGTTGCCTGTGCTCCACACCCCGTTGTTGTACACGGCGCACTTGGTGCCATTCCAATTGAGGTTGCCCGTGAAAGTGATACCCGCCGGAATGCACAGCGTTTCATTGTTATTGAGAGAAAAAGAGTTGTTTCGCGTGCTTTCCGTAACTGTATAGGTATACGTCGTCGGTGTTTGCCCCTGCACGGATACTGGCCTTATCGCGATTATTGACAATAATATAACAAAATAGTTCAATGCCTTGCTAAAGGCACAGCGGTTCGGATACTGGCTGAAAAGCAGCATGGGTAGGAGTGTTTTATATCAAAACGAGAAGTTATAGGACAAATGTAATATAACTTTTCTATTAACAAATATGACTTATATAAATGTAAGCCTATAAAATGCTACGAATATTGATAAAAAACCTTCTCATTGTAACAAATCAGTTTGTAACTATCTCATAATAGGACAATTATCTCAAAATGAGATGGTATAAATATTTTCATAAAAAATAGCCCAGGATTACAATTACCATGTGGCAACTGTAATCCTGGGCTATCAAGTAGGGTTATAGGCGCTCCTACCCCATCCGTTTTCCGATGGGCTATACTCTATGGCGTATTGGTTACCACTTGGCCAGGCGTGGTCTGGGCTGCGGCACTCCGGTCTTTCAGCGTGCCTAGTTCCTGTCCTACCTCAACGAAAGCCGCAATGGCCTTGTCCAGATGCTCGCGGGAATGGGCGGCGGAGAGCTGCACCCGAATGCGGGCCTGGCCCTGCGGCACCACAGGGTAGTAGAAGCCTACCACGTAAATGCCTTTTCCCAGCATTTTGGCCGCAAACTCCTGGCTCAGCTTGGCGTCGTAGAGCATCACGGGCACAATGGGGTGCTCGCCCGGCCGGATGTCGAAGCCAGCTTCCGTCATCTTCTCGCGGAAATACTTGGTGTTTTCTTCCAGTTGGTCACGCAGTTGGGTGCTTTCGGTCAGCAGTTCCAGCACGCGCAGCGAGGCGCCTACAATGGCCGGAGCCAGCGTATTGGAAAACAGGTAGGGCCGGCTGCGCTGGCGCAGCATATCAATAATCTCCTTGCGGCCCGAGGTGAAACCACCCATAGCGCCGCCCAGCGCCTTGCCTAGCGTGCCGGTGATGATATCCACGCGGCCCATCACATCGCGGTACTCGTGGGTGCCGCGGCCGGTTTTGCCCAGGAAACCCATGGAGTGGCACTCGTCAATCATCACCAGCGCCTCATACTTATCGGCTAGGTCGCAGATTTTGTCGAGCTGGGCAATGGTGCCGTCCATGGAGAATGACCCATCGGTGACGATGATGCGGTGGCGCGTGCCCTTGGCCTGGGCGTCCTGGAGCTGTTTTTCCAGGTCCTCCATATTGTTGTGCTGGTAGCGGTAGCGCTGGGCCTTGCACAGGCGCACCCCATCAATGATGCTGGCGTGATTGAGGGCATCGGAAATAATGGCGTCCTGCTCGTTGAACAGCGGCTCGAACACGCCGCCGTTGGCGTCGAAAGCAGCGGCGTAGAGAATGGTGTCTTCGGTGCCCAGAAACTCAGCCAGCTTTTGCTCCAGCTCCTTATGGATATCCTGTGTGCCGCAAATAAAGCGCACCGACGACATGCCGTAGCCGTGCGTATCGATGGCCGCTTTGGCCGCCTGCACCACCTCGGGGTGCGACGACAGGCCCAGGTAGTTGTTGGCGCAGAAGTTCAGCACATCGCCCGCTTCCCGCGTTTCAATTTCGGCGCCTTGGGGCGAGGTAATCACGCGCTCCTTTTTATAGAGGCCGTTGTCTTTGATTTCCTGAAGCTGTTTTTCGAGGTCGGGTTGCAGGGTAGCGTACATAGGGTAGTAGGTAGTGAAGAAGCGAATAACGCGAAATTACGCGTTCCAATACGTTTAACCCTGACAGGTCTTTGAGCCCCTGTCAGGGTTGCAAGGAGGCGTGCTATGCGCGGCAATACTAATTAGCGGGCTGCTACGTCAGCTTTCAGCAGGTTCGGGAAGGCCTTGCGGAACTTCTCTACCTTGGGCCGCGATACATTGGCGATGTAGCCTTGGTTGGGGTTCTTGCGGTAGAAACCCTGGTGGTAGCTCTCAGCAGGCCAGAACTTTTGGATAGGGGTCACCTGCGTCACCACCAGCTCGGTGCCGTAATGACGCGAGGCGTTGATTTTCTTGATTTCGGCCTCAATCTGCTGCTTTTCCTGGGGCGTGCGGTAGAAGGCCACCGAGCGATACTCCGGGCCGCGGTCGGGGCCTTGGTAGTTAAGCTCCGTAGGGTTGTGGGCGCCCAGGAAAAATACGTCGAGCAACTGCTGGTAGCTCACCTGCTTGGGGTCGTAATACACCTGCACCGATTCGGCGTGGCCGGTTCCTTGGCCTGCTACCTCCTCGTAGGTAGGGTTTTGGGCTTTGCCGCCAGCGTAGCCCGCCAAGGTTTCGCGCACGCCGCGCACCTCCCGGAAGGTTTCCTGCACGCTCCAGAAGCAACCACCGGCAAACGTAGCTACAGCCAGGCCTTGCGTGTTTTTGGGTAGGGGCGCGGGTTTTAGCGCATCAGGCGACTGTTGCTGAGCGCAGGCAGTAGAGGCCACCGTGGCCAATACCAATAAGAGGGATTGAAAGAATTTCATACGAAAGAACAAGACGAAAAAAGACCAAAGCGTGCCGGCAAATGCGCCGGCCGACTACAGGTACATACGTCTTTCTCAACAAACCGGACTGCAAAAAAGCTCCTGCGTAGTAGCCTGTTACCGGTTGCCTGGGTAGCGCTAGTTGCTCAGCGGCTCGCCCGGTTTCGGCCAAAGAAGGCCGTGGCGCCTTCCCGGCCACTTTGTACCAGTAGCTGTTTCTGCGCCGCCGTCATGCGCTTGATTTTGGGGTTGAAGCCGGCCGTGCTGATGCTCACCGTGCGGGGCCAGTCCTGGGGCTGAGCGGGGTTCAGGTTTTCGATGGAAAGCGAGTAGAGCGCACCCATATAAGAACCGAAGTTCTGAATAGGGTAGGGGGCCAGCTGCTGCCGACCGCTGGGTAGCGTGTCCAGGGCAATCTGCTCGGCGCGGTCGAGACGCAGGCCCAGGGTTTCGGGATTGGGGGTAGGGGCAGCCGCCGGGCCAGTGCCGACGGGCTGGTAGCGCGGAGCGTCGAATAGGTCGATGGGGTAGTTGGCCAACAGGCCACCGTCTACCAGCACGTGCACCGGCTGCCCCTTGGCGGGGCGCGTCACCACGTGGCCCTGCATATCCAGCAGTACCGCCCGGAAGTACAGCGGAATGCTCATGCTGATGCGCACGGCATCAGCCACGCGCAGGTCGGGGTGGGTTTCGTAGCTGAACACCTGCACGCGCTGGGTGGTGAGGTTGGTGCCGGTGGTGTATAGGTCGCGGTAGCGGGTGGGCTGGGCCAAGGCCAGCTGGTGCAATTGGCCTAGCGTGAGGTGGGGCTGCTGGGTTTGCTGGCCTACCAGCTCGCTGAGGTACTCCGTGAACTGGTCGCCGCGGTACCAGCCGTACTGCTTCAGCAGGCGGTTGCTACCCCCGAAGAAGATGAAGCGCCCGTCGTTGAGGCGCTGCACCGGCGTGCGGTCAACGATGTCGATGATCTGCTGGGGGGAGTAGCCCACGGCCAGCAGCGCCGCCTGAATAGCCCCCGCCGACGTACCGCCTACCCGCCGGATGTCGGCCAGCACCCCCTGCTCTTCCAGCACCTGCAAGGCCCCGCCGTAGGCAATGCCGCAGATGCCGCCGCCCTCCATCACCAGGTTGCGGTAGGGACTGGCGGGCTGCGCCAGTAGCGGGGTGGTCATAAGCAGAAAAAACAGGATAGTAAGGCAACGCAGCATACAAGGGTAGCAATAAGCACTATTCGGCTTCAAAATAAGCAATGCTTTGCAGATAAATGAGTTATAGTCGTTTTGCAGTAATTGTGATTAATGGAGAAGGGTGAATGTATAAAATCAGTCACCCTTCTCCTTCGCAGTTTTGCCCTCTACTACCTCCCCGCTGCCTTGCGGGTAGCGGCACATAAGTTGCCTACCCGGTATCTTTGCATCCACCACCCGCTTCACGTTTTTATTCCATTTGTTTTCTATGGCTACCACCCCCGCCGAACCTGCTACCATTCTCGTTATTGGCGCTTGCGGCCAACTAGGTCTGGAACTCACCGAGGCGCTACGCCAGCGCTATGGTGCAGCCCAGGTAATAGCTGCCGACGTGCGCCCACCCCAGCAGCCGGAGTTGTTGCACGGTGGCCCATTTGAGCTGTTGGACGTGCTGGACCGCGCCCGCCTGTTTGCGCTGGTGCAGCAGTACCGCCCTCGCCAGATCTACCACCTGGTTGCCATGCTCTCGGCCACCGCCGAGAAGCACCCGCAGGTTGCCTGGAAGCTGAACATGGATGGGTTGCTGAATGTGTTGGATGTGGCCGTGGAGTACAAAGTAGCGCAAGTGTATTGGCCCAGCAGCATCGCTGTGTTCGGCCCCGATACGCCCCGCACGCACACGCCCCAGCTCACTGTAATGAACCCCAACACGGTGTACGGCATCAGCAAGCTGGCCGGCGAGCAGTGGTGCGAGTGGTATCATCAGAAATACGGCCTTGATGTGCGCAGCCTGCGCTACCCTGGCCTTATTGGTTACAAGAGCCTGCCCGGCGGCGGCACCACCGACTACGCCGTGGACATTTACCACAAAGCCGTGGCCGGCGAAAACTTCGAGTGCTTTCTTCAGGAAGACACCGAGCTGCCTATGATGTACATGCCCGACGCCCTGCGTGCTACCCTCGACCTGATGCACGCCCCCGCCGAGCAAATCAGGGTGCGCTCCAGCTACAACCTGAGCGGCATGAGCTTCTCGCCCCAGGAAATTGCGGCCAGCATCCGGCGCCACGTACCCGATTTTGAGGTTTCCTACCGCCCCGACCAGCGCCAGCAGATTGCCGACTCCTGGCCCCGCAGCATCGACGACTCCCAGGCCCGCCAGGACTGGGGCTGGCAACCCGAGTTTGACCTGGATAAGATGACGGCTGATATGCTGGCTCACCTGGCCGTGAGCGTGTAGGTTTCTCGTAGAAGTACGCCAACGGAAAAGCGCAGAGGTTCGCAGAGTGCAACGATTATCGTGCGCTGCGAACCTCTGCGCTTTTCTGCTGCGTACTTCTGCGAGAAACCTACCCCTCGCATGATTGTCAACCCTACTCCTACCGGCTGGCAGGTTATCTACCAGCA
>NZ_JAHWGL010000145.1 GCF_019334315.1 Hymenobacter profundi | reverse complement strand
CGTGTCATCCGATAAAGCCGAGCGAATCCGTGGTCTAGAAGTTGACGCCTACCGACGCTAGGAAATTGCGCGTAGCCTGCGGGAAGTACCAGTTGAACGTGTCGAGGCCGCCGCTGGCGCCGAGGTAGCTGTAGGTGTAGCCGTTGGCTACGTAGCGACGGTTTAGCACGTTATTTACTAGCAAACCCAACTCAATTTCCTTCACAAACTTTGGCCGGATGGTGTAGCGCGCCCGGAAGTCGAGCACCTGGTAGGGCTTGATGCGCCGGTCCTCGCTGGTGGTGTTGTCGAGGTACTGGCGGCTCACGGTTTTGTAGAGCAGCGCCAAGCGCAGGCCCGGCAGCGGCTGCCCCTCCAGCGTGTGCGCCGATACCACCGAAGGCGAGTAGGAAATGGTGCTCGTGCGCGGCGCTTCCGTCACGGGGTTGTAATCAGCGTCGTAACTGATGCCCTGATAATTCAGAATGCGGTTTTGGCTGACCGTGAGCGTGCTGCTCAGGCTTAGCTTATCATTGATAGAGGCAAACTCCGTTAGCTCTACCCCGCGCCGGTAGCTACGAGCTACATTAGTCCGCAGAGGCGTGCCCACATCGTTGAGCTGGCCGGTGGCTACCAACTGGTTGCGGTAGCTCATATAAAACCCGTTAATCTCAACGCGCACGGTGGCTGGAAAGCCTAACAATCGACCATTGGCGCGGGTGAAGCGGTAGCCGCCCTCCCAGTCGTTGAGGCGCTCGGCTTTAGCGCCTACGTCGCCGGCGGGGCGGTCGGTGAAGTCGGAGCGTACGGGCTCGCGCTGGCCCACGGCAAAGCTGGCGTAGAGCTGCTGCCCTTCAGCCAGGGCGAAGGTAGCGCCGGCTTTGGGGTTGAAGAACGTGTAGCGGGCGCGGGTACGCACGTCGTTCTGCTCATCTTCCACGCCATCAATAGCATACGTAATGTGGCGCACCTGCATATCGCCGTACACGCCCAGCTTGGGTAGCACTTGCCAGGTGGCGCGGGCGTAGGCGTTGTAGTCGGTTTTGCGGGCGTTGTTGAAGTAGTATCGCTGGCGAATGGTGCTGTTGGAAGCGTACTGCGCCCAGATCACTTCGCCGTAGTGGTCGTTATCAAACTGATTCCAGGCGCCGCCTATGGTGGCTTGCAGCTTGCCATCGCGAGGCTGGTAGTTGAGCGCAAAGGTGCCGCCGTAGAAGTAATTATCCAGCCATTTGCGGTCTACCAGGTTGGTGCGCGTGATGGTATCGCCGCCGATAATCACGTTTTGCAAGCCGTAGTCGGTGAATCGGCGGCGGGCGCGGTAGCTCTCGTAGTAGCCAAAGCCGCGCGTAAGGTGCAGGGCCGCGCCCACGTTCCAGTCGGGACCCAACTGCTGGGAGAGGTGCAGCTGGTAGTGGTTTTGCTGGTAGTTGTCGGTTTGGTTGTCGTAGGTGTAGTAGCTGTAGCGCCTACCCTCGCGGCGCACGCGCTCGGCATCAGCTTCGCTCAGCTCGCCGTTGTCGATGTAGTTCTGAAGCAGAGTCTGGTTGCCAGTAATGGCCGGTTCGGGCACACCGTTCCAGGCCTGGTAGGTTTTCTCGTGGCCCGAGAAGGTGATGAACTTCAGCATGGTATTCTTGCCCTGGTAGCCCGCCGCAAAGTAGTACGACTTCAAATCCGACGACGCCCGGTTCATATAGCCATCCGTGGCAATGCGCGACAGGCGGCCATCCACCGTGAAATGGCCGTTAATCAGGCCGGTGCCAAACTGCACGTTGTTTTTCCAGGTGTTAAAAGAGCCGTAGGTGTTTTGCGTTTCGGCGTAGGCCTCGCGGCGCACATCCAAGGTAGAGATGTTGATGCTGGCTCCGAAGGCCGCGCCGCCGTTCTGACTGGTGCCTACCCCCCGCTGCACCTGCACGGAGTTGATGGACGACGCCAGATCCGGCAGATTCACCAAAAACGACCCGTGCGACTCCGCATCGTTCAGCGGCACCCCGTTGATGGTCATGTTGATACCCGTGTTGCTGGTACCCCGAATACGGATATCGGTGTAGCCCACGCCCGCCCCGGCATCGGAATTAACGACTACAGAGGGCGTTTGGTCGAGCAGGTAGGGCAGGTCTTGGCCGAAGTTGCGCTTGGCTAGGTCTTCCTTGCCCAGGTTGGTGTAGGCGGTGGCTGTGCGCTCGTTGGCGCGCTGGGCCGTTACGAGGGCCTCGCCGGTGAGCACACCGCCGGTCTGCAATGGCACTGTGAGGCGCTGCGCGGTGGCCTGACCCTGCACGGTGCGCGTGATGGGGTCGTAGCCCACAAACGTGATGCGGAGCGTGTGCGCGCCAGCTGGCACAGCGGGTAGGGAGAAGCCGCCGGCCGCATCGGTTACCACCCCGGTAGCGCCGTCGAGCAGTACGGTAGCGCCGGGTAGCGGCGTGCCTGTGCGGGCATCGGTGATGATGCCGGACACGGGACCTTGCGCCCAGGCCGCTACGGGCAGCGTCAACAGCGCGGTACCCAAAACCAGTACATTTTTCAAGAATGCAAAAGCAGAAAAGTGGAACGGGCCCGGTGCCAGGGGTCGGCACCACTCGGGTTTTCACGTTCGCGGATCGTCTGTTCCCTTCGCCGGCATTACCCGGATCAGGTTCAATGGGTATGATCTCAGCCACTGGCCGCCACATGGCGGGTTGGCACCCCTAAACTATGGGGCAAAAGTAGGCGCTGCACCGGCCAGTTACAAGCAGAAGCACGCGGCTATTTTTCTTTCGCGCCAGAACTTCGTATCTTGGGTAGACGCGGGCGGAGGGGTTGAAAAAGTGACTTTTTCCGAAAACAACTCGGCCCCGACTGCCGTTAGTTAACTGACTGACAGTAGTCTTTCGTCGTCCTTTCCCTCGTCGATTCACCCACCTGCTTCCGCCATGATCAGTCTGATCTATACCCTTCTGGTCTTTGCCGTACTGGCGTATTTCCTGGTGATGCCCAAGCGGCGTTTCCTACGTCCCCCCTACCCCGACAACGACGACGAAGGCGGCGAGCCCCTCGACGACGGCCTACCCGACCTAGATTTGCCGCCCGGCATCACCCGCCCCATCAACGACTGGGAGCCCGATTACAACCGGGGCGTACCCACGCGCCCGGCCGCACCGCTGGTGTAGCCGCTGGCTTTCCCCTCAAAAAACAAGAACCCCTTCTAGTGGGCTGGCTTTCTCTCAATTCGTGGCTGAAAGAGAGAGCCTACCCTCAAAAGGGGTTCTTTGCGTGTAAGCCCCTCAGGGCGGACGCTACGGCAAGCGGCGCTGCATCCGCACGTACGGAATCGGACCTTTATAGAATACCTCCCCTTCCGGCTCCATCCCAAAAAGCCGGTAAAAATCAGCGGCCGATTGGCGCGAATCGCACCAAATGGCGTGTGCGCCCAGGCGGATGGCCTCGCCTAGCACGTGCGTGAGTAAGGCCGTGCCAATACCCTGCCCCTGAAAATCGGGATGGGTAGCAAACTTGCGAAACCGCGCCTCGCCCCGCGCATCCACAAACAACGAAATCACCGCTACCAGGTTCTCTCCTTCAAACACCCCAAAATGGTGTCCATCAGCATCTTCCGGCAGTTGCACGTATGCCAACGGTTTGTCGGGCCACAGTACCTGGTGGCGCAGGGCGTGGGTTTGCTCGGGGGTGATGGGTTGGATATGCATGCGCGAGCCACTAGGTAGTTGAATGTTTTTTCTCTGTCATCCTGAGCTTGCGAAGGACCTTCTCACGCATGAACGATAAGCGTAACAACGACTCGTTCTCACGTGAGAAGGTCCTTCGCAAGCTCAGGATGACAGGCAAAAGCAGAGAAACAGAAATGGATTTACTGCACAGCAATAGAATACGCGGCATTGAACTCCTGGCCGGGAGCCAAGGTCAGAATACCTTCCTTATCAGCTAGTTCCACGGGTGTACCTACTGTGCTGGCAATGCCTTGCCAGGGCTCTACACACACAAACTCGGCGCCGGGGCCTTTGGTCCAGAGGCCGAGGTAGGGAAAGCCGTCGAAGCGCAGACGCACGGCGCGGTCAGAGCGGGAATTGCGCAGCGTAATGGTAGAAAAGTCGAAATGCTTGAGCACCAGCGCATCGTCTTTGAACAAGTCGTACGTCAGCGGCAGCTCGGTTTGCTGATTTAGCACTGGCTCCGTTTCGCCGGAGAGTAGGCCGCCTTGCAGCAAGTACCGTTCGAACGTAACGGGGTGGTCGAAACGGAACGCGTAGTCCTCAAACGTTTCGCCAGGAAGCAGCGGGCACCGGAACGCCGGGTGTGCCCCGATGCTGAACAGCAGCTCCTGGTTGGTGGCGGGGTTCAGCACCTGCCAGCGTACGTCCAAGTTCAGCTCGTGCAGATGGTAGGAAATCCGCAGCACGAAATCGAAGGGGTAGACCTGCTTGCTCTGTTCGTCGGCGTGTAGCTCAAATGTCAGTTCGGTTTCCGTTTGCTGTACCAAGGCAAATTCCCGGTCACGGGCAAATCCGTGTTGGGGCAATTTGTATTCTTTGCCTTGATGCAGGTAAGTGTCCTGCGGCAGCTTGCCTACTATCGGAAACAGCACTGGCGCGTGGCGGCTCCACACGGCTGGGTCGGCCTGCCACATATATTCCAGCTCGGGCGGATTCTGTTGCGAATCGGTACGGACGAAGCTAGCCAGCTCGGCTCCTTTGGTGTTGATCGTGACGCGGCAGTGGTCGTTGATGAGCGTGTGTTGCATGGGTTGGGGTAGGGATATGAGCTATGGGGCTTTCGAAAAAACGTTTGTATTGTATCCACATACGCAGCTCGGCGCTTACTAACTATTCCGCAGCAACGCATCCACTGCCGCCACAGCCCGTGCCAGCCGCTCAGTCGGTGGCCCGCCTACTTCCACAAATTGGCTGGGTAGGCCCTGCAATTCCCGCCGGTACCACTCGTAGAAATACTGACGCTGCGCGGGGTCCGGGTGTTCGCGCAGGGGATCGGGCTCCCAGGGCAGGTCCACGTCGAGCAGTAGGGTCAAGTCGTGGGGATGTTGGTGCAGGTGGTCGGTAATCCAGATAGGACACTGCCCGAAAGCGTGCTCGGCCCAGATTTTTATCACCACCAAATCGGTATCAAAAAATACCACCGGTTTGCCGGCCGCCGCCGCTTCGGCCGTGGCTTGAACTTCGGCGGCAAGTTGGCCGCGGGCAATGGCCTCTAGGTCGGGCAGGGTGTAGGTAGGGCCGCGTTGATCGAGGTAGGCGCGAGCATACTCGGACGCGTGGGCGGTGCCGTAGTGCGCGGCCAGCAGGCGGCTCAGCGTGCTTTTGCCCGTCGATTCGGGGCCGGTGAGGGAAACGCGTAGCATTTAGATAGCTGAATTGGAGGTGCCAGTAGCTTGCGCTACCTGAGCAGCGCGTTTCCACTCCACGTAGCCGTACACGGCCAGCAAGAGGTACAATGCGTAGAGGCCGCTGGTAGGGTAGAGCTGTTTGTGCCACAGAATAGGCACGTACAAGGCATCGACGCCAATCCACAGCAACCAATTTTCCAGGCGCTTACGCATCATCAGGTACTGCGCGGCCAGGCTGACGGCGGTGGTCAGACTATCGAGGTAGGGGATGGTATCGTCGGTGTAGTGTTGCAGGTAGTAGCCGAAGCCACCCGTGAAAGCGGCCGCGCCCAGCGCGAGCAGCAGCCACTCCTGAGGGCGCGTGCGCGACACCGTTAGCTCGGTGCGGCGGGCGCCGCCGTAGAGCCATTCGTACCAACCGTACAGGCTCAACAGGATGAATACGACTTGCAGGTTGCGGTCGGCGTAGAGCTTGCTGTCGTGGTAAATCAGAATGTAGAGCGTACAGCTCACAATGGCTACCGGGAAGTTCCAAAGCGACTCGCGGGCGGCCAGCCACACGCACAAAAACCCCGTGACAACGGCTACCCATTCCAGCGGCGTGTTGCCCACGGCGGCCGTCCAGAATTCGTACAGAGAATGCAGCAAAACAACGCGTGTTTGAGTGAGCACCCAACCGAGTGCGGCCAAAGCTACCCAAACCTACCGAGCCGCGCCGTATTTTTGCCGCCTACCTTTCCTCGCTACCTATGCTGCCTGACCTCACGCCCACCGACCTGCACGCCCGCCAGCAACGCGGCGAAACTTTTCAGCTCATCGACGTGCGCGAGCCCATGGAATACGACTATTGCCGCATCGAGGGTAGCCACCTGATTCCGCTGGGCGAGCTGCCGCGCCGCACCGAGGAAATAGCCACCGACCGGCCTGTGGTGCTCATTTGCCACCACGGTGTGCGCTCTATGCAGGCGCTGGCGTTTTTGCAGCATCGCCACGGCCTCACCAATTTGCTCAATCTGAAAGGCGGTATCGACGCCTGGAGCCGCGAGGTAGACCCTGAGGTAGCGGTGTATTAGCAGTGTTGATTGCTAAAAATTGAATTGAAATACGTCTGTCATCCTGAGCCTGCGAAGGACCTTCTCACGGCAGAACGAATCATTGGTAGTTGATATTAAATGACGAGAACGACTTCGTGTGGTAGTGTTCCAGCTGTGAGAAGGTTCTTCGCAGGCTCAGAATGAAAAACGTATTACAGTAACTACTCCACTAGCCACCCGTGCATCTCCCCAACCTCCCCATCCGCGCTGCCCTACCCGAGCTGCTTGCTACGCTCGGCCGAAACGCCTGCGCGGTGTTGCAGGCCCCACCCGGCGCGGGCAAAACCACGCTGGTGCCGCTGGCCCTGCTCGAAGCCGACTGGATGCCGCCCGGCGGGCGCATTATTGTACTGGAGCCGCGCCGGCTGGCGGCGCGGGCGGCGGCCACGCGCATGGCGCAGTTGCTGGGTGAACCAGTCGGCCAGACCGTGGGCTACCGCATGCGTCTGGAAAGCAAAGTCTCCGCGAAAACGCGGATTGAGGTAGTAACGGAAGTGATTCTGACGCGCCAACTTCAGGACGACCCCGCGCTGGAAGGCGTGGCAGCCGTGCTGTTTGATGAGTTTCACGAGCGAAGCTTGCAGGCCGACCTTGGCTTGGCCTTGGCACTAGACGCACAGGCCGTACTCCGCCCCGATTTGCGGTTGCTAGTGATGTCGGCTACGCTGGAGGCCGAGCGGTTGGGCATTTGGCTGGGCTCGCCGGTGGTGCGTAGCGCCGGCCTGAGCTACCCCGTCGAGACGCACTACCTCACGCCAGCGCGGGCGGGCAGCGCCAGCCGCCGGCCCCACGAGCGGCTGCAAGACCTGATGCCCGCCGTTATCCGCGAAGCCCTGGCCACCCACGCCACCGGCGACGTGCTGGCCTTTCTGCCCGGCCTAGCCGATCAGCGCCGCGTGGCCGAGCGCCTGGCCCCTACCCTCGCGCCCACCACCGACCTACACGTGCTGCACGGCGAGCTACCTCTGGAACAGCAGGATGCCGCACTACGGCCGTCCCCAGCCGGCCGGCGCAAAGTAGTGCTGGCCACCAGCATCGCCGAAACCAGTTTAACCATTGAGGGCGTGACCATTGTGGTGGATGGTGGCTACGCCCGCGTGCCGCAGTTTGAGCCGCGCACCGGTCTTTCCACCCTCACTACCCAGCCCGTAAGCCAGGCCGCTGCCGACCAGCGCCGGGGCCGCGCCGGCCGCCTTGGTCCCGGCACCTGCTACCGCCTCTGGACCGCCGCCGACCATCACCAGCTACCCGCCTACCTCGCACCCGAAATCCTGACGGCCGACCTGAGCGCCCTGGCCCTGGAGCTGGCACTTTGGGGGGCCTACGATGCTCAAGCCCTGCGCTGGCTCGATGCGCCGCCCACCGCCGCGCTGGCTTTGGCCCGCGAACTATTGGTGCGGCTTCATGCCCTCCAACCCGATGGCCGCCCTACCCTCCACGGCCGGGCACTGGCAGGGCTTGGGCTAGCACCGCGCCTGGCACACTTAGTGGTGCGAGGCAAAGAGGTAGGGCAAGGCACCACAGCCTGCGCCCTGGCCGCCCTTCTCACCGAGCGAGACTTACTCCGCCCCGCCGACGGCTCCTTTGGCCCGCCCGATGTGCGCCTGCGCCTGGAAGCCCTGGAAACCGGCCGGGCGCCCCTACCCGGCCTGCACCCCGACCACGCCACGCTGCGCCGGGTGCGCGAAGCTGCTACAGTCCTGCGCCGCCGAGCCGGGGTAGAAGCCGCTCCGCTGGTGCCTGACGCGGCCGGCCTACTCACGGCCCTCGCCTACCCCGACCGCCTCGCCCAGCGCGAAACGCCCGAACGCGTGCGCTTGGTATCGGGCCAGCGGGCCACGTTGCCAGTGGAGTTTTTTAGCGCCAGCGACACGTTTTTTGCCGTAGCTACGCTGGATGGCGTGGCCGCGCAGCCACGAGCCGGACTGGCCGCGCCCATCAGTCGCGCCGAGCTCGAACAGCACTTCGCCTACCTCATCAAAGCACACGAGCAGGTGCGTTGGGACGATACCGCTGGCCGCGTGGTAGCCCGCCGCACGCAACGGTTGGGTGCACTGGTTCTAGCTGAATCTGCCCTACCTCAGCCCACGCCAGAAACGGTGGCTACCGTAGTGCTCGACCACTTGCGGGCCGCGGGAATCGGCCGGTTGCCGTGGACGGAGGCGGCCACACAGGTGCGGGAGCGGCTGGCGTTTCTGCACCACCTGCGGCCCCAGCAGTGGCCCGAGGTATCGGATGCGGCGCTACTGGAAGCGCTGCCCGAGTGGCTGGGGCCGTTCCTGGATGGCGTACGCTCCGCGGCCGATATCAGTAAACTAGACTTGGGGGAAGCGCTACTAAACTGGCTGCCCGACGGCTGGGCACAGCGCCAAGAGCTGGACCGCCTCGCCCCTACCCATCTGGAAGTCCCCACCGGCTCGCGCATCCGCCTCGACTACCACGACCCCACCGCACCCGTGCTGGCCGTGCGCTTGCAAGAGGTATTTGGCCTACTCGATACGCCTACGGTAGGCGGCGCGGTGCCGCTCACCCTGCACCTGCTCTCGCCCGGCTACCGCCCGGCCCAGGTAACGCGCGATTTGCGCAGCTTCTGGACCAGCAGCTACTTCGAGGTGCGCAAGGAACTACGCGGCCGATATCCCAAGCACTACTGGCCCGAAAACCCATTGGAAGCACAGGCTATTCGAGGCACCAAAAAGCAGAATGGGCTATTATGAAGTGTTGAGTTTGAGTGTTAAGTATTGAACGTAAAATCGCCTGTCATCCTGAGCTTGCGAAAGACCTTCTCACGTCAGAACGATAGTCACAATAACGACTCGTTTTAGC
>NZ_JAHWGL010000144.1 GCF_019334315.1 Hymenobacter profundi | reverse complement strand
TTTTATGACCCCACTCGAATTTAAACAAGCGGCTTAACCTCTACTAACCACTGGCTTACTCAATAGGGAAGCGTACAGTATCTTCTAGGGGCTCGGGCTCAGGGTCGTCTTTAGAGCAGGTAATAGTGAGCAGCACAAAGCTCAGAAGTAAGATAGAGAGAATGCGTAACATAGAGACTAAAAGAGAATAAGATGAGGTATTACGGCTAATTCAGCCTTATTTCATAAGCATAAGTGCTAAACGATTGCAAGAAAGCAATCCGTTAGAGAATTATATCAAGTATGAATATAACGGCAAATTAGAAAGACCAGCAAAGTTGAGAATAGGGCTAGATCAGGAAATAGGCAGTCTTTTCTACGTCCTTTCACTGCATAAATAAAAAACGGCCTTTCCTGCTCAGAAGTAGGAAAGGCCGTTGGGTAAGTACCAGAGAGACAGTTAGGGAGTGCAGAGCAAGGCTATCAGGCTAAACAAGAGCAGAATGAAGCCAATAAATAATAATTGCCAGTGGTTTTTTGACAAACTGGTGTGCTCCGGTTTCCATTCGTTACGATGCATAGAGGGTAGGAGTGAAGCAAATAGTTAGGAGTGAAACTAGCGGAAAACCGGGCTATCGACGTGACGTTTTTAGTACTTGCCAGGGCGGGGTAGCTTTAGGAGCAGCCTTTAATTCTTCTCTGCGCCGTTGTTCCACTAGGGCATTGCTCCATATATAGACGGTGGCGTTGTTGGTCAGCGTGTTCTGTTCATAGCCCAGGTATGCTTTTTCGCCCTGCCAGACGTGTTTCTCTACGTGGTCGTTGGCTTGATAGCCGGGGCCATATAAATCAGAAAAAGCCTCCAGCATACCCCGGCTATTGGCGTCGCCCTGGGTTGTGAGACGTACCGTAATGAGCTTGCCTTTATAAAAGTAGTAGAGAATGCTGGCGGCCTGCGCCTGTCCAATTTGATACGAGTCGGTTGTGCGACGGTATATTTTGGTGTGACCGGTGGCATCCACCAGCACCAGGTTGCGGAAGGCAGAGATAGGCGTTTCAAATGTTACATCCCGAAATCCATACGTGCGGTCTAGTTGCTGCAAGCCATCGGCGGTGGGAGCAGTAGAAAATGCATCAACAGGTTGCTGCTGCGCCTGTGCCATTGGGCAAGCAAAGAAAAGCGCACTAAGTAAAAGAGCGGAAAGTAGCGTACGAGGCATACCCGGAAACGAATAAAAGGGACAGTGTGAGAGTATTGCAGACATTAGTGTTTGCCGCTAACGATAACGGGCAAGTACAACATGCCTGTGCAAATTCACTCAAAACACAAGCCAAACGCACTTATTAAAGAAAAAAAGTCCTATTTCTTTATCTGGTTTAGATAATATAGATGATGGATAGCACGATAAGGAGAAAGGCTAAGTCGCATAGTCCGTGGCATACGTAAAGAGTAGAACAAATAAGAGAGGCTATGCAGTAGGAGAATTAGACTCCGACAGTAGGAGGGGAGTTGGCGCGTCATCGGGTAGCACTTCGGCACCGCTGCCGGCGTCGGGCACCAGGCGCTTCCAGGCTGCCTGTTTCAACTCATCGAGGCGGCTGAGCGCGTCGAGGACGGTGGTGTTATTTTGTACTTTATGGAAAAAGCCGGTTTTGTGGCCGGCCTGTATCAGCTGCTCCAGCACCAGGGGTAGCACCCAGCCTACAACGTTGGACGCCAGCGCCCCGCGTAGCCCTAGGCGTACTAGCACCCGCGCCGCCATGCGCTCCAGTAGCAGCGCCCGCGCGGCCGGAAGCGCCTTGCTGGTAACAAAGTCGCTGACCAGCTGCATATTGCCTTTCTGAACTTCTGCCTGTAGTACATCGTGTACTGCCGTAAGCGCCGTAGCTACGGCCCGACGGAAAAGCTGGCCTGTTTGCCAGGCTGCCAGGCCCGTAGATTTGGCAGCTTGCAGGAGGCGGGGCAACAGAGCAGAAGTATTCATGCGAAATATAAAATAGGACGGAAGAAGTTGTCTTTGTACGTAGCAAAGCTGCTGGGAAGATGCTATTTTTGTAGATTCTTACGTAGTGCGTTTTTCCATTTATGCCCGCTTTTCTCCTGGATATCAATTTACAGCAACTGCCTGATGAATACCTGGCCGGCGAGTGGCGGGTAGCAGACCGGGTGCTGAACCGCACGGCACCCGATAGCGCACTGGCCCTGGCCACGCGCTTTCTGCTGTCGCCGGGCATGCTGAAGGTGGAAGCGCCGCAGCAGGAGAAAACCGGCTCGTGGGCCGTGCAGCGCGACGAGTTGTTGCAGCGCCCCTACCTGCAACTAACGCTGCCCCAAGAAGATACTCGCGCCCTGATTACGCGCATGCGCCGCTCGCCCGATGGGCGGGAAAGCCGTTTGAACCTGTATTTCCTGTCAGGAATGGAATTACAACTCACGCGCCCGTAACCGCTTTATTAACCTCTACACCTGTCTTCGTATGGATGATGCTGCCCACGCCGCCATTTCGCACTCGGCTGATCAGGAAAACGCTCAGTTTCTCTTTCTGGCTGAGGTAATTCCGCAGTTGGTCTGGATTACCGATCCGGAAGGGTATCACACCTACTTCAATCAGCACTGGATTGATTTCACGGGCTACGATGTAGAAGCCAGCAAGGGCACCGAAATGTGGAACAACCTGCTGCACCCCGACGACCGGCAGCGTGCCCGCGACCGGTGGAGCCACTCGCTGCGCACGGGCGAGTTCTACGAGATTGAATACCGGTTTTTGTCGAAACAAGGTGGCTACCGTTGGTTCCTGGGGCAGGCCCTACCGCAGCGCAATGCCGAAGGCACTATCGTGCGCTGGTTTGGTACCTGCACCGATATTCAAGGACAGAAAGAGAAGGAAGAGCAACTGCGCCAGCGCGAGCAGGAACTCACGACACTGGCCAATGCCATTCCGCAGATGGCCTGGATGGCAGAGCCCAGTGGCCATATATTTTGGTACAACGAGCGGTGGTACGAGTACACGGGCACTACCCTGGAGCAGATGCAGGGCTGGGGCTGGCAGACCGTTATGCATGCCAATTATGTAGACGGCATTACGGAGCGCTTGAGCCGTGCCTTTGAATCAGAGGATTCCTGGCAGGATACCTTCCCTATTCGGAGCAAGGAGGGCGAGTACCGTTGGTTTTTATCGCGGGCCGTGCCGCTGCGCGATGAGAATGGCAAGGTGCTGCGCTGGTTTGGTACCAATACGGATGTGACCGAGCAGAAACAATTGCAGGAGCAGGTAGAGCGTTCCTACTCCGATCTGGAGGCTAAAATTACCTTCCGCACGCTAGAGCTGGAGCATCAGGTGCAGGAACTGCGCCAGCGTCTGGGCGAGGCGTAGGAGTTTTAGCAAAGGATACGAACAGTGAAAAACGGCCTAATGGGCCGTTTTTTTGCTTTATACCAACGTTGCTTTCGTGGCTGCGGTACAAGGGTGAAACGATTTGTCTTTCCTACCCTCCCGTGCTATGCAAGCCATTGTAATTACCGCCGCTGGCGGTCCCGAAAAACTACAACTTCAGCAGGCGTCCACGCCTACCCCCACTGCGCACCAGGTATTGGTGCGAGTACAGGCCGCCGGCGTCAACCGCCCCGATGTGCTGATGCGTCAGGGTAAATACGCCGGCGCCGGCGACGTGGCGGGCATGGTACCGGGCCTGGAAATAGCGGGCACCATAACGGAGTGCGGCGCCGACGTAACCCGCTGGCAGCCCGGCGACACCGTATGTGCCTTACTACCAGCCGGCGGCTACGCCGAGTACGCCGCCGTGGATGCCGGCCACTGTCTACCCCTGCCCGATGGCTGGAGCTTCGCCGAAGCGGCTTCCCTACCCGAAACCGTGTTTACGGTGTGGCACAACGTGTTTGAGCGCGGTGCGCTGCAACCCGGCGAAACCCTGCTGGTGCATGGGGGTAGCAGCGGCATTGGCATCACGGCCGTGCAGCTGGCGCACGCCTTGGGTAGCCGGGTGGCGGCTACGGCCGGTACAGAAGCCAAGTGCGGTGCCGTGCGGGCACTGGGTGCCGAGTGGGCCATCAACTATAAAGAAGAAGACTTTGAGCAGGTGCTACGCGAGGCCAGTGGGGTAGATGTCGTACTGGACATGATTGGCGGCGACTACACGGCCAAAAACCTGCGCTTGCTTCGGCCCGATGGTCGGTTGGTGTTCATTAATGCTATGCAGAGCGCGCAGGGCGAGTTCAACGCGCTGGAGGTGATGCAGCGCCGCCTTACCATTACGGGGAGTACGTTGCGGCCCCGCTCGGCTGAGTTCAAGGCCCGGCTGGCCGCCGCCGTAGAGCGCCACGTGTGGCCCTTGCTAACATCAGGTCAGTTTCAGCCGGTTATCTATCGCACCTTCGCCTTAGCTGAAGCTCAACAAGCACATGAGCTAATGGAGTCCAGCGAACATATCGGAAAAATTGTGTTAACAGTAGATTGAGTGGTAACTTGCCGGGCTAAATTCAATTAATTCCCAATGCAACAGTTCACTTACTCCCTGCCTCTTACTCGCCGGGTAGGGCAAGCCATTGTCTGGCTTACACTATTTCTGCTGGGGCCCGCTGCTCTGGCCGAAACCGTAAAATCGCCCAACGGACAGCTTACCCTCGATTTCTCCCTGCAAAACGGGGGCGTACCTACCTACCACCTCACCTACAAAGGACGTGACGTCATCAAAACCAGCACATTAGGGCTGGAGCTGAAAGAGGCACCGTCCCTAACCGATGGCTTTGCTGTGGCCAGCACCAAAAGCGCCGCCATCAACCAAAGCTGGCAGCCGGTGTGGGGCGAGGTGAAAACTATTCGCAACCACTACAACGAACTGGCCGTGACCCTCACGCAGGCCGCTACCCAGCGCACCGTGCTGGTGCGCTTCCGGGTGTTCGACGATGGCCTAGGCTTTCGGTACGAGTTTCCGCGCCAGCCCAACCTGGGGTATTTTGTGGTGAAGGAGGAAAAGACGCAGTTTGCCCTGGCCGGCGACCACAAGGCTTTTTGGTTACCCGGCGACTACGACACGCAGGAGTACAGCACCGTTACCTCCAAGCTCTCGGAGGTGCGCGGGCTGATGAAGGCAGCCACCACGCCCAACGCCTCCCAAACGCCGTTTTCGCCTACCGGCGTGCAAACGCCGCTCATGCTCAAAAGCAAAGATGGGCTGTACATCAACATCCACGAAGCAGCGCTGGTTGATTATTCGTGCATGTCGCTGGAGCTGGACGATAAGAACATGGTGCTGACCTCGCACCTGACGCCCGACGCGCAGGGCAACAAGGGCTACCTGCAAACGCCCTGCCTCTCGCCTTGGCGCACCGTACTAGTGAGCGACCGGGCCGGTGATATTCTGGAATCCAAGCTGGTGCTGAACCTTAACGAGCCTACCCGGTTCAAGGATACGTCCTGGATCAAGCCTACCAAGTACGTAGGCGTGTGGTGGGAGATGATTACGGGCAAGAGCACCTGGGCCTACACCAACATGGACAACATCAAGCTCGACAGCATTGACTACAGCAAGGTGAAGCCCAACGGCACCCACGCCGCCAACACGGCCCACGTGAAGGAGTACATCGACTTTGCGGCCCAGCACCACCTCGACGCCGTGCTGGTAGAAGGTTGGAACACGGGCTGGGAAGACTGGTTTGGCAAGAGCAAGGATTACGTGTTCGACTTCGTGACGCCCTACCCCGACTTTGATGTGGAGGAACTGCACCGCTACGCCAAAGGCAAGGGCATCAAGATCATCATGCACCACGAAACCAGCGGCTCGGTGCGCAACTACGAGCGCCACCTCGACTCGGCTTTTCAGTTCATGAATAAGTATGGCTACGACGCCGTGAAAACGGGTTACGTGGGCGACATCCTACCCCGCGGCGAGTACCACTACGGCCAGTGGACGGTGAACCACTACAACTACGTGCTGGAAAAAGCCGCTGAGCACCACATCATGGTAAACGGCCACGAGGCCGTGCGCCCTACCGGCTTATCCCGCACCTACCCCAACCTGATTGGCAACGAAGCCGCTCGCGGCACCGAGTACGAGGCCTTTGGCGGCAACAACGCCGACCACACTACCATTCTGCCCTTCACCCGCCTCATTGGCGGCCCAATGGATTATACACCGGGCATCTTTCAGACTAAGGTGAGTGCCTATAATCCGCAGAACAACTCCTTCGTGCACAGCACCCTGGCTCGGCAACTGGCTTTGTATGTAACCATGTACAGCCCGTTGCAAATGGCCGCCGACCTACCCGAAACCTACAACAAGTTTCTCGACGCCTTCCAGTTTATCGAAGACGTGGCCGTGGATTGGGACGACACGAAAGTGCTGGAAGCCGAGCCTGGCGACTACGTAACCATTGCTCGCAAAGCCAAAGGCACCAATAATTGGTTTGTCGGCAGCTCGTGCGATGAAAACGGCCGTACGTCCAGCATCAATTTTGCCTTCCTCGACCCTGGCAAAAAATACACGGCCACCATTTACGCCGATGCCAAGGACGCGCACTACGAGAAGAACCCGCAGGCCTACCAGATTCGCAAGCTCACCGTCACCAGCAAAACCAAGCTGAAGCAGTACTGCGCCCCCGGCGGCGGCTACGCCATCAGCGTAATGGCTGGGAAGTAGAATAAGGGCTACAGAGAAAAGGTGCCATCCTGAGCTTGCGAAGGATCTTATCACGCTAGAACGACTGTCGTTACAACGACTCGTCCAAACGTGATAAGATCCTTCGCAAGCTCAGGATGACACCTTTTTTTCTACATCCTTCACCCTGCCTCTTTACCGCATCACCAAGCACATAGGGGTAGGCACCTCCGCCGACTGCCCGGTGGGCGTGAGACGGCCCGTCGATTTATCGATGCGGAACGAGACGATGTTGTTGCTGCGCTGGTTGGCTACCAGCAGCATCCGGCCATTGGGGGTGAGGGTGAAGTTGCGAGGCCAGTTGCCGAGCACCGACTCGTGCTGCACCGGCGTGAGGCGGCCGCTACTTTGGTCCACGGCAAACACCACGATGCTGTTGTGGCCGCGGTTGGAGCCGTACAGAAACCGGCCGTCGGGCGAGAGATGTACGTCGGCGCAGTAGCTCTCGCCGGTGAAATCGGCCGGCAGCGTGGATACTACCTCGATTTCCTGGAACGTGCCCTGGGTCGCGTCGTACGTTAGGGCTGTCATGGTGGAGTTTAGCTCGCTGATGAGATAGGCGCGGCGGCCGTCGGGCGTGAAAATTAGGTGGCGCGGGCCGGCGCCTGGTTTTGTGCGAAACGCCACCGTGGGCCGTAGTTGGCCCAGGCGGGCATCGGCCAGCGGGTAGCCATACACGGTATCAGTGCCCAAATCAACGGAAAAAGCAAAGCGGCCAGCCGGGTCGGGTAGGAAGCAGTGGGCGTGGGGCGTGGTCTGGTTGGCGTGCGGCCCTTTGCCCTGGTGCTGATCGAAGAGGGTAGCCGGGCCGATGCCGCCGTTGGGCTGCACGGGCAAGGCGGCCACATTGCCGCCCACGTAGTTGGCCACCAGCACCAGCTTCTCGGGCGCATCGAGGCTGATATAACAAGGAGCCCCGCCCCGTGAGGCCTGCCGGCTGAGCAGCGTCAGGTCGCCCTCGGTGGGGCGTCGGGGTAGGGCAAAGGCGCTGATGCCTCCGCTGGGCTGGCCTTCATACTCCGTGGTTTCGTTCACGGCGTAGAGGTAGCGGCGTTTTTTGTCCAGCGTGAGGTAGGTAGGGTTGGCGCCGGCCCGGTAGCCGCGCACGCGTGTGAGGGCGCCAGTGGTGCCATTGAGGCGATACAGGAAAATACTCTCGGCATCGGCCCCGGCGTTGGTGCCCACGTACAGCAGCTGCTCATCATTGCTGCCGCCGGGCAGCGAGGCAGCACAGGAGAGCAGGGGGATGCCCGCCAGGCCCAGGCCGGCGGTGCGTAGAAACTGGCGGCGCGAGGCCGAAAAGCGGATGGCAGTCATGCGGGAGAGGCGCTAAACGAAACCCCAAGGTAACAACATCGGGCTAGCTGCCGCCGTACAAGCCTCGTTTACCGGCCAAAGGTTTCTTGGGCCGTTTCATCTGTAAAGCCGATTGACATGAAAAAGTCACTGTTTCTTGCTGCTGTATGTTCGTTGCTGCTGGGTGCCGGGGAACTGGCGTTGGCGCAAACTGCCCCCATGCAGAGCGATACCACTAAGGTGAAAATGAATAAGAAGCACGCCAAGATCAAAACCGACGATGGCAAGGCAAAAATCAACCGCAAAAAAGACAAAGCCCGCGTGAAGGGTGATATGATGAAGACCATGCCGCAGTAGATGCGCTAAGCTCATCTGTTCTTCAGGAAGCGCCCTTTATGTTGCTGTCGTATTTAATCTAATCCTCTCTCCCCATGAAAAAGCTGCTGTTTGCCGCTAGTCTGTTTTCCCTGTCGCTCAGTGCAGCCGTGGCCCAAACCGCCCCCATGCAAGGCACAATGCAAGGCGATAAAGTGAAGGTCAAAGAAGATAAACTGAAGGCCAAGGACAAAGACGCCGACGCCAAAGTGAAGGCCAACGACAAAAAGGCCAAGATGAAAACCGAGGATGGTAAGGTGAAAGCCAACGCCAAAAAAGGCACCATCAAAGGCAAGGGCGAAGCCGCTGACATGCGCTAAGCGCGTTGCAACGGCTCTGCTGAATTGAAAAAAGGCTTCTGCGCACGCGGAAGCCTTTTTTCGTGCGCTTGGTTAGGCCGTAAGAACAGTTCGGCAGCTATCAGCGTACGCTAAGGCAATCCTTACGTCACGCAAAGTACCTCATGAAAACTGCCTTAGTAATCGGCGCCACCGGCTTGGTGGGCGACTACCTGCTGCGCCAGCTGCTCTCCGACGACCAGTACGACAAGATTCACGTCTTCACGCGCCGCCCTACCGGCTACTCCAATCCTGATAAGCTGGAGGAGCACCTGATCGATTTCGACCGGCCCGCCGAGTGGCACGACCTGCTGCGCGGCGACGTGCTGTTCTCGTCTCTGGGTACTACCCTCAAGCAGGCCGGCAGCCAGGAAGCGCAGTATAAAGTGGATTACACGTATCAGTACGAAGCCGCTGCCGCCGCGGCCCGCAATGGCGTGCCCGCTTACGTGCTCATTTCTTCCGCCGGCGCCGACCCCGATGCCTTTGTGTTTTACTCTCGCATGAAGGGCGAGCTGGAGCGTGATGTGGAGAAGCTACCGTTTCAGCGCATCCGGATTTTGCAGCCGGGTATCCTGGCCGGTCCGCGCGACGAGGCGCGCCTGGGCGAGAAGGTAGGGGTAGTACTATCGCTGCTGTTCAGCAAATTGCCGGGGTTGCATCAGTATCGGCCCTACCACGGCCGCACGGTAGCGCAAGCCATGCGCGCCGCCGCCCAGGACACGACGCCCGGCATTCGCATCAGCACACTGGGGCAGGTGTTTGAGGAGATAGGAGAGTAGAGGACGTAGAAACCGTCTGTCATCCTGAGCAGCGCGAAGGACCTTCTGCCGCGTAAACGACTATCGTAACAACGACTCGTTCTGCGGGCAGAAGGTCCTTCGCGCTGCTCAGGATGACAGAGTTTATAAGCTACCTACAGCGCTTTCTGCACAGCCGCGATCA